>JAEXDU010000189.1 GCA_023401495.1 Bacillota bacterium | reverse complement strand
CGGCGGGCAGATGCTGATGCCTATTCTCTACTGGCTGCTGATTTCCGCCGTGCTGCACATTGTCTCGCAGCGCACCGCCTTTGGCCGGCATGTGGTGGCGATCGGCTCGAACGAGCGCGCGGCAAAGCTTTCCGGCATTCCCGTAAACCGCATCAAGCGCCGTGTTTACGCACTGATGGGGATGCTGGTCGCACTTTCCGCCGTGCTGCAGGTTTCGCGCATCGGTTCCATGGATTACGCGAACGCGGGCAGCGGCTACGAAATGGACGCCATCGCGGCGGCGATTGTCGGCGGGACCAACATGGCCGGCGGGCGCGGCTCGATTCTGGGCACTGTGCTCGGCATGCTGATCATCGCTGTGATGAACAATCTGCTCAATCTGATGGGGGTTCCGCCGTTTCTGCGGGAGGCTTTCAAGGGCGTGATTGTCATCGGCGCCGTTCTGTTGCAAAAGAAGGAATCTACCTCCTGAACGGGCCGCACGGACGAATGAATTGTAAATGGAAGAAAGGGGACTTACTTGTGTACAAAGTTGGGATCATCGGATGCGGAAAAATCGCACAGGTACGCCATATACCGGAGTATCTCGCCAATCCGGAAACGGAAATCGCCGGGTATTTCGACCTCAACACGCAGCGTGCGCAGGAGCTTGCCGCAGCGCACGGGGGCAGGGTGTATGCCTCTTATCAGGAGATGCTGAACGACCTCGCCATCGACGCGGTCAGCGTCTGCACCGTCAACACGACCCATGCGGAGATCGCGGCTGCGGCTTTGCACGCCGGCAAACATGTCCTTTGTGAAAAGCCCATGGCTTCTACGCTTGAAGAATGCGAAACCATGGTTGCCGCCGCGCGTGAAACCGGCAGGCTGCTGATGATCGGCCACAACCAGGAACTGACTCGGGCGCACATGCTGGCAAAGCAGCTGCTGGAGGAAGGTGCGATAGGGAAGCTGCTCACCTTCCGCACCACCTTCGGCCATGGCGGGCCGGAGACCTGGAGCGTCGACGCCGGAAAAAGCACATGGTTTTTTGATAAAAAGCGTGCGAGTATGGGCGCGATGGCCGATCTCGGCATCCATAAAACAGACCTGATTCAGTTCCTGTCGGGCCAAAAGGTGGTGGAAGCCACCGCCCGGCTCACCACGCTGGACAAAACGGACGCTTCGGGGAATCTCATCGGCGTGGACGACAACGCCATCTGCATTTACCGGCTCAGCGGCGACGCCATCGGGACGATGACGGCCAGCTGGACGTATTACGGGGCGGAGGACAATTCCACCATCCTTTACGGAACGAAGGGAATCCTGCGCATTTACGATGATCCCCAATATGCCATTCAGCTGATCAGGCCCAATGGGGAAATCGTTTTGTACCGGGTGGATCAAATTCAGACCAACGACAACCAGACCAGCTCCGGCGTGATCGATCGGTTTGCCGCCTGCCTTGGCGGGGAGGACCCGGGCTATCTTTCCGGGGAAGCGGCTCTCAGCGCCATGCGTGCGGTGTTCGCCTGCATCGAATCCTCACAGACCGGTCGCGCAGTCGCTATTCATCAGGAGAGGAGTGAAATCGGATGAAGCTTGGATTTATCAGCGCTATTTTAGATCAGATGTCATTTGAAGAGATGATCGATACCGCCGCAGGGCTCGGATTTTCCTGTGTGGAGGTCGCCTGCTGGCCCCGCGGAAAGGCGGAGCGGCGCTATGCCGGGGTTAGCCATATCGATGTCAGCGCCCTGACAGACAAAGAAGCAGCACGGATTCTGGATTACTGCAAGGCCCGCAAGGTGGAGATTTCTTCGCTGGCATATTACCCGAACACCATGGACGGCGACCCGGAAAAGCGCGCCGCCAATATCGCCCACTTGAAACAGGTGATCGCGGCCAGCCACCGCCTCGGCGTGAATCTGGTCACCACCTTTGTGGGGCGCGACCAGACCAAAACCGTGGAAGAAAATCTGGAGCTGTTCCGGGAAATCTGGCCGCCGATCGTACAGCAGGCAGAAGCGCTTGGCGTTCGCATTGCCATTGAGAACTGCCCGATGCTGTTCGGGCCGGATCAGTGGCCCGGCGGGCAGAATCTGGCCAGTACGCCGGTCATCTGGCGCAAGCTGTTCCAAATCGTGCCCAGCCCGAATTTTGGGCTGAATTACGATCCCAGCCATTTTGTCTGGCAGAGGATGGACTATATTACCCCTCTGTATGAATTCAAAGACCGGATTTTCCATGTTCATTTCAAGGACATCAAGCTGCTGCCGGATCGTCTGCGCGAGGTCGGCACGATGGCGTATCCGCTGGAATATATGGTACCCAAGCTCCCCGGCCTTGGCGACGTGGATTGGGGAAAATATGTCTCCGCCCTGACCGACATCGGCTATAATGGTTACGCCTGTATTGAAATTGAAGATAAGGCGTTTGAAGGCAGTCGGGAAAGAGTTCTGAACAGCCTGAAAATTTCGAAACGGTATATGGAGCAATTCGTCATTTGATACTACTATTCGATTAGAATGTGAAAACCGGTTATGTCTCCCCCGCCGAAGGCGGGGGAGACATAACCGCCATAATCCGACATCCAATTAGAAATTAGTATGACGGCCGGGAACTCGTTAGATTCTGTTTCAGGAGGGATGATTTTGAAACGTATCATCATTGCAAATTCCAACTGCTACCACGGATTTTCTTTGGAGGAAGCCATCGCGGGCATTCAAAAAGCGGGGTTCCGCTACATTGAGCTGACCGCGACAAAGGGCTGGACGGAGCATGTTTTTCCTTCCATGTCCTTTTCGCGGCTGTGCAGGGTGCAGGATGAGCTGCAGAAAGCGGGCCTGACCCCGATTTCCATGAGCGGTCACTGCAATCTGATGGACCCGCAGCGGCTTCCTGACTTTGTGGATAATATCCGTCTGGCCGCTTTTTTCGGCTGTGAATACATCGTTTCCTCGGTGGGCGAAGCGCACCTGAAAGACAACACGGTCGCCTCAAACCAGGAATTGGTGGAAAACATCCGCAGTCTTCTGCCGCTGCTCGAAAAACACGCGATGAAGCTGGTGCTGGAGGTTCACGGGGAACACGGCAGTGGAAAAATCGTGAAGGAAGTGACGGACGCGGTGGCGTCCCCGCTTGTTTCCATCAACTATGACACGGCAAACGCCATTTTTTACGGCGGGGTCGATCTTGCGCAGGACCTCGATGATTGCATGGAGAGCATCGGGTACATGCATGTAAAGGATAAAGCCGGGGAACGCACGGAGTGGAATTTCCCCGCGCTCGGGGAAGGCGATGTGGATTTCCCGATGATATTTCAAAAGCTCGATCGTGCGGGCAATAATTGCCCGCTGAGCGTGGAAATTGAGTTCACACAGGATGGCCCCAAGGATTTGGCGGAGGTCGACGAGGCGATGCGAAAATCAGCGGCATACCTGACCGCGCACGGTTTTTCGCTGTAACACGAATCTTCAATAAGATGTAACATCATGGCGGTTCTTCCTCCCTCGCCTTCGGCGAGGGAGGAAGAATGTCTGGTTATTATAAGGGGTCGGAAAGGAGTTAAAACAGATGATGCGAATCGGAATTGTCGGCGTGGGCGGCATGGGAACAGTGCATTACAGCAATTATGCACATATTCCGGATTGCCGGGTGATCGCCCTGGTTGGGAAATCCCCGCAGGACAGGGAACGCGCTGCGGCATGGGGCCTGAAGATGTACGAATCCATTACAGAAATGGTACACAGCGAGGAAATCGATCTGGTGGACATCTGCACGCCCACGTTTCTGCACAAGCAGCAGGTGATCGAAAGTCTGGAGCTCGGAAAGCACACCATTGTGGAAAAGCCGGCCGCGCTCCACAGAAGCGATGTGGAGGAGATGTTTGCCCTCGCCGCAGAAAAAGGAGTACAGCTTTATGTTGCTCATGTGCTGCAGTTCACCAACGAAACCGCGGTTCTGCGCAGTCTGGTACAGAGCGGTGAGTACGGGCAGGCGCTGGACGGTTATTTCGAGCGCCTTTCCGCGTGTCCGCGCTGGGTGCAGAACGGCTGGCTGTTTGATGCGGAAAAAAGCGGACTGATTCCGTTTGATTTGCATGTACACGATCTGGATTTGATTGTCAGCCTGTTTGGCGAGCCGGAGGAATCCTCGTTCACCTGCTGTGCGGGGCCAGGCCGCGGCTTTGCGGAGCAGTACCGTTTTCAGTACCGGTTCGGGAAGCTGAACATCTGCGCGGAAGCCGCATGGTACCATGCCAATTTCCCCTTCACGGCGCGCTGGCGCGTCTATTTCGAGAACGCCGTTGTCGTGAACGACGGTACCGGCGTTACCGCTTACCCCTTTGATGCCGAGCCCCACGTGTTCGATACGGAAGAAAAAATAAAAATTCCGACAGGGATTAACGTGCCGCCCACCGGCTGGTACTTAACGGAGCTTCTGCATTTTATCCGCTGTGCAGAGCAAAATGAGCCCTCTCCGCTGGTAAGCCTCGAACAGGTGGCAGCCGTGACCGGGATTCTGGAAAAAACGCTGGCACATCCGTTTTGATAGGGGCGGCAGAATATGGAATATTTTTGCGCATAACGGCAAGCCAATTCGCGGAACAAATCGATATGAAATTGGGGCTGCTGCAAAAAGCTGGAGGCATCCATCCCAAAGGGATCGGTGGCCCCAGCTTTTTGTTTTATACTGCGGCACGGCTTGCCGTGCCGGCTGTTTTTTCGGGTCTGATCCGCTTCTCTATTTTCTTCGGAAGTGACTCTCTTTTTTTGCTTTATGTGCCGCCTTCTAGGCAGCGTTTTGTGTAAAACAACAGTTCCAATTGTTCTAATATCATATTTTTCTCCTGCTTTGAAAGGTTTTTGCAATTTGCTTAATATAACTGGCCCGGTGGGGCCAGTAGGTCCAATTGCTCCATCAGCACCGGTCGGTCCAGTAGGACCAGTAGGTCCGACAGCACCATCAGCGCCGGTCGGTCCGGTGGGACCAGTGGGCCCGATCGCACCGTCGGCACCGGTAGGACCAGTAGGTCCAACAGCACCATCAGCGCCGGTCGGTCCAGTGGGGCCGGTAGGTCCGATCGCTCCTTCGGCACCGGTGGGACCAGTGGGTCCGACAGCACCATCAGCGCCGGTCGGTCCAGTGGGGCCGGTAGGTCCGATCGCTCCGTCGGCGCCGGTCGGTCCAGTGGGGCCAACAGCACCGTCAGCACCAGTCGGTCCAGTGGGGCCAGTAGGTCCGATTGCACCGTCGGCGCCGGTGGGGCCAGTGGGTCCGACAGCACCATCAGCACCAGTCGGTCCGGTGGGGCCAGTAGGTCCAACAGCTCCGTCGGCACCGGTGGGACCAGTGGGTCCGACAGCACCGTCAGCGCCGGTAGGTCCGGTGGGCCCAGTGGGTCCAGTGGGACCGGTGGGGCCAGTAGGAGTGGTCTCCTCAATTGTTACAATTGCGGACCCCTGAGTTACAGTAATATCCAGCGTAGAGGACTGGAAAATCAAACTTTCGCCAAAGCCAACAGTGGCTGTTCCTACAGGACCAATTACGCTAAAGAGCGTTTCTCCGGGCGCAAATGTCCCGGTGGGGCCAGTGGGGCCGGTGGCTGCATTCCAAATAGGTCAAATCTGAAAACTTCCATAAACAGTGGGCCTTGGTGTACCCCCAAAAACCTTGCAATCGCATGAAATGCGGCAGGCGGCGGATTCCATTTGTACGAAAACGGTTCAAGAATTCTATCGATCAGTTCATTTTTGATATGAGTCGATGAGGCGGAGATGAGAAAATGCACTTTGTATAGATGCATAAAACACGGGGCGAAAATATATCTAAATTCCAAATTGAAAAACGTAATATCCTATGATATTATACTAAAAACGAAATTAATTTTGTGCAGATAGAAAACGTTTTCTATGCTTTCTGATTTTAAGTAAGTGAATGGAGCTAAATGCTCTGATTTATTTTTTGTACTTATAGAAAACGTTTTCTATCCGTTCTGGGTTTTCCCGAAAGGAGTTCTCTGATGAAAAAATCATCTGACCGAAACGCACGTCGACCGACCATTTTAGATATTGCACAGCTGGCGCAGGCTTCTCCTGCGACCGTTTCCAGAGTACTGAACGATGCGGACTATCCTGTTACGGAAGAACTGCGCGGACGGGTGCGCAGCGCCGCCAGGCAGCTCAATTATCAGCCAAATATTTTCAGCCAGATGCTCAAAGGGGTTTCCAGCCGAGAGATAGGCATCATTGTTCCCGACCTGATCAACCCGTTTTATGCGCAGCTGGTTTCTGCGGTTGCAAAGCAGTGCGTGATTCACGGGTTTGCACCAATTGTCTGCTGCTCTTACGACAGCCCGCAGTTGGAGGATCGGCAGATCGATATTCTGCTGCGCCAGCAGGTGGCGGGCATTCTGCTGTCTTCCATCAACGACAGTGACGATTCGCTGAAAAAGCTGACCGGCCCCGGTGCTCCGCCATTGATTTTGTTCGACCAAAGCCATGAGGGTTTTACAGGGAACAGCGTTTCCTTCGATTTTTTAAAGGGTGGGTACATGGCTGCCCAGTACCTGATCCAATGCGGGCACCGGAACATTGCGTTTATGAGTCATCCGCTCACCCGCAGCAGCCGCAAACAGATATTCGACGGCTACTGCCGCGCCCTTTCTGAGGCCGGTATCGAAATCAAAAAGGAGATGGTGCTCATCCGCCCTGCAAAGCAGAATACGGAGAGCGATGTCGATTTCGATAACGGCAAGGCTTTGGCGCAGATGCTGCTGGGATGCTCCTGCCTGCCCGATGCTGTGATGGCGATCAACGATATTACCGCCATCGGCATCATCGATTCGCTTTCTCAGCATGGCGTCAAGGTGCCCCGCGACCTTTCGGTCATCGGGTTCGATAACATTCCCATGTCGGCCATGATCAGCCCTCCGCTGACCACGATTCACCAGCCGGCGCTCGAAACCGGCCACGCGGCGGCGGATATGCTATTCGCGCACATCGCAAATCCGGAACTGGATTCGACGCAAATCATGATTCAGCCCGAACTGGTGCTTCGCCAGTCGGTCAGAAAAAACAAAAATGCAATAAAAGGAGATCAGATCATGCATACCAAGTATGAAGAAGTAGAGCTTCAGATTTTTGAAAGCAGAGAGGAAATGGGCAGGGCTGCGGCTCAAGATGCTGCGGATACCATCCGCAGCATTCTGGAGCACAAAGCTGCCGTCAACTGCATTTTTGCCGCTGCCCCTTCACAGAACGAGTTTCTCGATGCATTCGTGCAGCAGAAGCTTCCATGGGAACGCATTAATGCGTTTCATATGGACGAATATGTCGGTCTTCCTCTTGGCAGCCCGCAGTCGTTCAACGGTTTTCTCAGCCGGTCGATTTTTGACCGCGTTCCATTCGGTTCCGTTCACCTGATCAACGGCGCGGCGGATCCCCAGCA
>JAEXDU010000158.1 GCA_023401495.1 Bacillota bacterium | reverse complement strand
CGCAGGTGAACATGCATGTCCACCAGTCCGGGGGCTGCTGTCAGCCCGTTCGCATCGATGGTCATTGCATCTTCTGCCGAAAGGTGCCCGCCGATTTCCGCGATGACGCCGTCCCGTACCAAAAGATCACCGATGAGGTCGATTTCGTCCGCAGGGCTTACGATCCGGGCACCCCGGATAAGAAGCTGTTCCGCCATAATGCCGCCTCCTGTTATATTCTCTTTGTAGCCGTACCATCAAAAGGGGTATTTTAATTCTTCCCCCGCCAAGGGCGAGGGAAGAGCCTGTTTCTTTCTGTTTCTATTATACATGATTTTGGGAAGTCCGTAAACCGCGCAACTGTCCCGAAAAAGCGAGTCGTTTGCTGAAACTTCTTTGCCAATGTGCCGATCGTCTTCAGCCCTGCAGCAGCGTGGCGGTGAGCGCAAGCAGCTCGCGGGTGTACATGGCGGATAAGATGTTGCGCGGGCTTTCGGCGCTCACGGCGTAGGGGGTCAGCCCCTGCCGTTTTGCCAGCCACGAGGCGCGCAGCTGATGGTATTCATCGGTCACGATCGCCGCGTCAAATCCAAGGCTGTGCCTGTCCAGCAGTTCTTTGGAATACCGGATGTTTTCCTCCGTGCTTTCGGAGCGGTCCTCCAGCAGAATCCGGTCGGATGAAATGCCGCGCTCGACCAGCTTTTCGCGGATCACCTCAGCTTCGCTGCGGTTTTCTCCCTCGCCCTGCCCGCCGCTCGCGACGCATACGGCTTCGGGATTTTCTTTCAGGTAGCGTTCCGCCGCGCCGATGCGCGCCCAAAGGTCAAGGCTCGGCTCGTCCCCCCGAACCTGGCTGCCCAGCACGATCGCCGGGGTGCTTTTCGGGGGTGTGCGGTTCGCGGCAAGGATCATCTGCACTGTCAGAACCCCTGCCCATAAAAATCCGGCGGCCAGCAGACCGGATAGAATCCGTGTGCCGGTACGGTATGTTTTCAGGTGTCCGGCAGCTTCAGCCCGGCGTTTCAGCAGCGGCGCGAATCCGCCCCACAAAAGAAGAAAGACGCACAGCCCGATACCGAGGTAATTCCCGATATTCCAAATGCCGACACTGCCGGGCCACAGGTACCAGATCAGCCCGGCGGCGGGCAACAGCAAGATCAGCCTCTTCATGTCAACCACTCCTTTTTGAAGATTAGTCCTTATTCCCGGGCTTCGAAATCGAGAGACTGCGGGCATTTATCCTGGCCCGGCATTCCCTTTTTTTCTCTGCGGGAACGGCATGAAACCTGGTTTTTTCTTTAGTATAACAAAAAAAGCAAGAAATGAAAAGGAAACGGGAGGTAAGGGGCAGAACGAACAGGAACATATGCCGGAAAAACACCGATTTGGCCGGGAAAATACGGGCAATATAGCAAACGCTTTTTAAATGGCAGGGAATTGACTTGATTTTTGGAAAGGGCTATAATAAAAATACTATTTTATAAACCAATTGGAGGTTCATTTATGAAACGCGTGTATAACTTTTCTGCGGGTCCTTCCGTCCTGCCGGAAGCGGTTTTGCGCCGCGCGGCAGAAGAAATGTTAGATTACCAGGGCAGCGGCCAGTCAGTTATGGAGATGTCCCATCGATCTAAAATCTTTGAAGGAATCATCGAGTCCGCGGAAAGTTGTCTTCGCGAGCTGATGAATATTCCCGAAAACTATAAAGTACTGTTTTTGCAGGGCGGCGGCTGGTCGCAGTTTGCGATGGTTCCGCTGAATCTGATGGTGAACAGCGGCAAGGCGGATTTTGTCGTTACCGGCCAATGGGCCGCAAAGGCGCAGGAAGAAGCGTCCCGCTACGGCGAGGCCCGCATTGTGGCTTCTTCCAAAGACAAGACCTTCAGCTATATTCCCGAGCTTGACCCCGCAACCTTTACGCCGGATGCGGATTACTTTTACATTTGCATGAACAACACCATTTACGGCACCCGCTATACAAAGCTCCCCGAAACCGGGAACGTGCCGCTGGTTGCGGATATTTCTTCCTGCATTCTCAGCGAGCCGATCGATGTTTCCAAATTTGGTCTGCTGTTTGCCGGCGCGCAGAAGAACGTTGCGCCCGCGGGCCTTACCATGGTGATCGTTCGCGAGGATCTGATCGGCCATGCCAAAGAGTTTACTCCCACCATGTTCGATTATAAGATTCACGCGGACAACGGTTCTTTGTTCAACACACCGCCCTGCTACCCGATTTATATCTGCGGACTGGTGCTGGAGTGGATCAAGAGCGAGTTCGGTTCTCTGGAGGGCATGAAGGTCCACAACGAGAAAAAGGCGGGGATTCTGTACGATTTCCTCGATCAATCGAAGATGTTCCGCGGTACGGTTGTGAAAAAGGATCGCTCTTTGATGAACGTACCGTTTGTGACCGGCAATGACGAGCTGGATAAGAAATTCGTCAAAGAGGCGGAGGCCGCCGGCTTTGTCAACTTGAAGGGCCATCGTTCCGTAGGCGGCATGCGCGCTTCCATTTACAACGCGATGCCCATCGAGGGCGTGCAAAAGCTTGTGGATTTCATGGCGGAGTTTGAAAAGAACAACGCCTGATTCCTCTATTGCTCCTTACTGAAAAAAGGTATCATTCAAACAGGAATTTCCTCCCCGCTTTTGGTGGGGAGAAAATCAGCGACCTTTTTCGGTGAAATGATTTATAATATGCAGAAAGAACAGAGGGTTCAAAGAAATGTATCGTGTTAAAACACTGAATAATATTGCAGAAGAAGGCCTTTCGCGCCTTGGGCAGGGCTATGAGTACGGCAATGACATCCAAAACCCGGAGGGAATTTTGGTGCGCTCCGCCGCCATGCACGACCTGGAGCTGCCGAGTGAGCTGCTGGCCATCGCCAGAGCGGGCGCAGGCGTCAACAATATTCCGGTGGACAAATGCAGCGAGCGCGGCATCGTGGTGTTCAACACGCCCGGCGCCAACGCCAACGCCGTAAAAGAACTGGTCATCGCGGGGCTGTTCCTCACCTCCCGCAAAATCGCCCCCGCGCTCGAGTGGACCAAAACCCTGAAGGGCAAGGGCAGCGATGTCAGCAAGCTGGTCGAAAAAGGCAAGGGTCAGTTCGCAGGCCCCGAAATCAAGGGCAAGAGCCTCGGCGTCATCGGCCTTGGCGCGATCGGTATTCTGGTGGCGAATGCCGCCAAGAATCTGGGGATGGAAGTCTACGGCTACGACCCGTACCTTTCCGTGGATGCGGCCTGGGGCCTGTCCCGCTGGGTACACCATGCCAGAACGCTTGACGAGATCTTTGCCAACTGTGATTACCTGACCGTTCACGTTCCGCTCACGCCCGACACCAAAGGTCTGGTCAATGCCGACTCCATCGCAAAGATGAGGGATGAAGTCCGCATTCTGAATTTTGCGCGCGGCGAGCTGGTGGATACCGCCTCTGTGCTCGATGGTCTGAAATGCGGCAAGATCGCGGCATACGCCACCGATTTCCCGTCCGATGAGCTGATCGGCGTTGAAAATGTGCTGGCGATTCCCCACCTGGGCGCTTCCACTCCCGAATCGGAAGAGAACTGCGCCCGCATGGCGGTGGATGAGCTGAAAGAATTCCTCGAGAACGGCAATATCCGCAATTCCGTCAATATGCCGTCGATTTCCATGCCCCGCGCCCACGCGGTGCGCATCTGCGTTCTTCATCGCAACGTACGCAATACCATCAGCCGTTTCTCCGGTGTGATGGCCGGCGCGGGCATCAATATTGAGGATATGCAGAGCAAATCGAGAGGCGATTATGCCTACACGATTCTGGATGTGACCGGCGAGGTGGACGACGCGGCGCTTGAGCCGATGAGGCAGATGGAAGAAATCATCCGCCTGCGCGTGATCCGCTGAATCTGTCCTGACCCTGACGCGTACTGCCGTCCCCGGGCAAAGACGGCGGGCGTAAGAATTAATATCAAGTGATGATGAACTGCTTTTTTTGGTGGCCGCTGGAACCCAGTGACAATGAACAAACCTTGAAAAGCAGTTCTTTTTTACCCTTTTGCAGACGACAAGGGGCTTTCCCCTCACGATCGGGTTAATAGGCTGAAGCATTCTCCCCCGCCGCAGGCGGGGGAGAATGCGAATGCTTTTGATAGGCGATTTTCAGGTATTTTGGTTATGTTAGAGATAACGAAGGAGAAAACAAAATGAGGATTGGTTTAATTGGTTACGGCGGTGTAGGAAAGGCCTTGATCAAACTGATTGCAGAGAAAGGCCCTGCGCTGAAGGCACAGGGGGTCAACTTGGAAGTGATTTACATCATGGGGTCGAAAAAGGGGCTTTACAACCCCCAGGGGATCGATTGTGCCCAATTGTTGGCTGCCGCGAAAGATGGGCAAAACGTAACGATCGAGGATACGGATGAAAACAGGAAAATCACCCCGGAGTTTATGCTGCAAAACAAAGATATCGATTTGCTGGTGGAGCTGACAAGCACGAATAAGGAAACCGGGGAACCGGCACGGAGCTATATTTTAAAAGCGCTGCAAAATAAAATCCATGTCGTGACAGGCAATAAAGGCCCCATTGTACACGGCTACCGGGAATTGGAAGAGGCTGCAAAAGAAAACGGGGTGCATTTGGGGATCGGTTGCACCTGCGGCGGGGCGCTGCCTTCCGTCAATGGCGGAACGATCGAAATGGCCGGTTCAGAAGTTTATTCCATCGAGGGTGTGCTGAACGGCACCACCAACTATATTTTAAAAGAGATGGAAGACACCGGCTGCACCTATGGAACCGCGCTGGAAAAGGCAAAAGCCTGCGGGATCGCGGAAGCAAACCCGAGCTTTGACGTGGACGGGTGGGACACGGCGTTTAAACTGCTGATCCTGACCAATGTCGTTATGAAGCAGGATAAAAAGCTGTCCGACATCCAAATAGAAGGGATTACCGGTCTGACGCCGGAGGACATCCAAATGGCCCGGGCAGAAGAGAAGCGGTATAAGCTGATTGGGCGGACCATACGGGAAGGGGAAACGCTTCAGATGATGGTCAGGCCCGAGAAGCTGGGTGTGGAGCATCTTCTGTATCATGTCGACGGCAAAAATAAGGCAGTCCGGTATGAGTCGGATACCTTAGGGGAACTGACATTGATTGGCGGGGCGTCGGGCACTACGGCTGCCGCTGCCTCTATCCTGAGGGACATTGTATCTATTTGCAGCCGGTAGCCGTCCGCTGCCGAGCAGGCGCAGGTATCAGCATCATTCCGGCGGATAATGCAATGAGCGGAGCATCGTGGTGTGTTCAACACCCCCCCCTCCCGGCGTCAACGCCGCCTCCGGCAATCGCGGGACTGTTCCTTGCTTTCTGCAAAATCATCAGCGATCGAGTGGGCCAACCCCCTAAAGACAAGAGCAGCGATGCATGTAAGCTAGCCGGAAAGGGCAAGGGCTTCGCAGGCCCCGAAATCAAGAGAAGGAACTTTAGCATCATTAAGCTTAGCGCGATCGTATTCTGGCAGAAAACGCCGCCAAGAATCCGGGAATAGAGGGTTACGGTGATGACCCGTGCCTTTCCGTGGGATGCAGCCCGGTCCTGGCGCGTTGATAAAAGAAAGAGAGGTAACGATATGGTAATTCAGGAAGTTCCGTTCTGCACTGTCGATTGGAGCTCGATTGAGCCCACAGTCCACCCGGGCGTGACCGGAGAAGCCCACTGGCGCACCTTTGAAATGGGAAACATCCGCGTCCGTATGGTGGAATACACCCCGGGATATTTTGCGGATCACTGGTGTAAGCGCGGCCATGTCCTTCTCGTTTTGGAGGGAGAGTTGGTAACCGAGCTGGAAGACGGGCGGGAGTTTACGATGGCGCCCGGAATGAGCTATCAGGTCGCCGAAGATATCAACCCTCATCGTTCCCACACGGAAAAGGGAGCGAAGCTTTTCATCGTAGACTGATTTTGTTCCGTGGTACATACGGGGATACTCACAGAGGATTTCCCATTGCTTCGTGCAAAGGGAGATCTGTTTCAAAAAGGCTGCCGCAATTTTCGAATTGCGGCAGCCTTTTTTTGATGTTCATTTGATCAGTGTGAATAGAAGCTCCGATAAGGGGTAGCCGACGAAGTGGGCGAACGCGAACAGAGCGGCCAAAAGCGATAACACGATAGTGGTCAGGCTGTTGAGCAGGATTCTGCCGCGCCGGGGCCGCGGCGCTTTGTTGATTTCCCGCAGGGGCTCGATTTCCTCCTCGCGGGATAAGCGAAGCTTTTTGATCAGATCATAAGTAACGCCGACGCAGGTAAGAAGAAATGCAACGGCAAGGAGAAGTTCAAACCACCGGATCGCGGAGTCCTGCGAAGAGAAAAACGCTTTTAAAATACCGATGAGAATCATGGCGGCGGAAACGCCCCTCAGCAAGGCATTTTTGTTTTCTTTTTCCTCCGATTTTTCCTTCGGACTCTTGTTCACAGGCTTTCCTCCTTCGGGTGTCTCTTTTCGGATCAGGGAGTTTAAAACGAAAGAATCTTTTTCAAGTTATCGCATTCTGTGAACGAATAGTATGGGTTCGCTTCGCGTTCATGGCAGGAAGATCGTGCGAAACGCTTTTGTTAAAAGGGGACCGGTATAGACTGATACCAAACAAAATTGGTCAGCTTCAGAATCATGAGGCCCACGCACACAATAAACATGACCCAATACCCAAAGACCTGCCTGCGGCGAACTTTTTCCGGGGCCTGTGCACCCTCGTTCCGGTAATAACGCCGCATTTGCACCCAGTCATACAGCACATAAATGACCAGGAGCAAAGAAAGAACGGTATAAACAAGCTCGAACCAGCGCCGGGACGGGTCCCAAGGAGGAAAGTGAGTTTGAATACTGTTGGCGATAATAAAGGCGAAGCAATAAAAGAGAAGAAGCCATCGCGAAAATCCATTTTCTCCGATTTTATATTTCATAAATTATCCCCGCTTTCTGAATGATGAAGAATTCATTCTCACCTTGCCATCAAGAAGGTTGGTATGATTAACATAACATTGTAAATGAAAATTGTCAATAAATTATACTAATCAGCAATTGTTATGGCGAATACGGTGCTTCTATGTATTTATGTAATAATACCTTATCTTTACATGGTTCTTTCATGGCTTGTCTGGATGCAATGATTTCAAATTCCGTTTATCGTTCTTAAAAAATAAGGCGGCCGCAATTGTGGCCGCCTTATTTTTTAGCTGACGATTCTTTTTCTGGCTGCAGCAGATGCAGGTTGGCTTCCACACTATCTAGATACTGCTCCTCCGTTTCGGCCTGCGTCTGCCGCAGCTCTTCGATCGTGTCACTTATTTTATTGAACAGCGTTAAGTACATTTTTTTATAGTCCGGCATTGGCATCACCTCAATGTTATTTTAGGACAAATAGTCCAAAATGTCAATAGGACTATTTGTCCTTGGATATACTTAAGTTGGTGATGAAAATGAAAATTAGGATTCGTGATATGCGCGAAGACCATGATATGACACAAAAACAGGTAGCAGAATTTTTACTCTGTGACCAGTCGTTGTATTCAAAATATGAGCGAGGGGAGAGGGAAATTCCCTTAAATATGATGGTTAAGCTTGCACAGCTGTATCAGACTAGTGTGGATTATCTGGCTGGCCTGACGGATGACTGCAGACCCTATCGGTAATGATTTGACGATATGGCAAATGTGCTTTTTGCAGGAGGGTACCAGTGAATTACGAATACAGCAAAATGATGGGGAAAAAGATCAGTGCCCTTCGGCTGGCAAAAGGGCTGACACAGGAAGAGCTGTCGGCCCGGCTGCAGGTGATCGGCTGTGACCTGACCAGAAGCGCTTTGGCTAAAATAGAGGTTGGGCAGCGCCACCTGTATCCCGATGAAATCAAGGCGTTAAAAACGGCGCTTGGGGTTGCCTATGAAGAACTGTTCGTCTAAAAGAATCCGCGGTCTGCGTGAAGACCACGATCTGACCCAGAGGCAGGTGGCGGAATTTCTACTCTGCGATCAGTCGCTGTATTCAAAATATGAGCGTGGGGAGAGAGAAATCCCCTTACACAGGATGATTCGGTTGGCGCAGCTGTATCATACCAGTGTTGATTATCTGGTCGGCCTGACGGACGACAGCAGACCTTATCGGTAATCGAATAGCAAAAACAAAAGCACCAGAGCAGTCCCCAATTTTGAGGGAACTTGCGCCGGTGCTTTTAAAATAGTTGCTTTGTATGATTTTTAAAGAAAATTCTGCAAAAATTAAGTGGAGGTCAAATGCACCAGATGTGCCACACCGGGTACGCTTTCCCCCTGCTGCTGAGAGGTGGTGGACGTCAGCGCGCCGGTGGCGATGAACAGCACATTGTTCAGCTCGCGGCTTTGCAGGCGGTTTAAAATCACCGAGCAAAGCACCGAAGCCGAGCAGCCGCAGCCGGAGCCGCCCGCGTGCACATCCTGTTTTTCGCGGTCGTACAGCATCATGCCGCAGTCGTTGTGGACGTCTGTGATGTCGAGGTTGTTGTCGGCCAAAATCTGGCGAACCAGCTTGGTGCCGATCAGCCCCAGATCGCCGGTTAAAATCAAGTCGTAGTCCTTCGGCATCGTGCCGGTATCCTGCAGAAAATCCGAAATGGTCTGCGCGGCCGCCGGGGCCATCGCGGCGCCCATGTTGGCGGCGTCCTTGATGCCGAGGTCTACGATGCGTCCTACCGTCACGTTGGCAACAAACGGGCCCTTTCCGCTGGTGCCCACAATCACCGAGCCGGAAGCCGTGGCCGTCCACTGTGCGGTGGGGGTTCGCTGTCCGCCGTATTCCAGCGGCAGGCGGAACTGCCGTTCGGCTGAGCAGAAATGCGAGGAAGTAACAGCCGCCGCCTTGCGGGCCGCGCCGCTCTCTACCACAATCGAGGCCAGCGCCAGCGTCTGCGCCATAGTGGAGCACGCGCCGAACTGACCTAAAAAGGGAATGTCAAGACTGCGCAGGCCAAAGGTGGAGGAAAGGCACTGATTGAGCAGGTCGCCCGCGAAAATGTAGTCAATATCCTGTGCGGTTACGCCCGCTTTGCGCAGCGCCAGATTCACGGCCTCCGTCTGCAGGCGGCTTTCCGCTTTTTCCCAGCTGCTTTCGCCCAGCGTCGTATCCTCAAAGGAAAGATCAAAAAAACTGCTTAATGGCCCCTGCATCTCCTTTTTGCCCACAACAGAGGCAAAACCCTCGATCGTGGGCCGGTTGGTCATCTGCAGGGTGTAGCGTCCGATTCGTTGTGCCATGTTTTTGCCCTCCTCAGTACCAGCCGAACAGGTAGATAATGACTCCGTACACCACCGATGTGCAGATGCCGTATACCAGAACCGGCCCGGCGATCACGAACATTTTCGCGCCGATGCCCATCACATAGCCCTCCGGCTTGAATTCCATAGCGGGCGATACCATTGAGTTCGCAAAGCCCGTAATGGGCACGAGCGTACCGGCCCCGGCGTGCTTTGCCAGATTATCGTAAATTTTCAGCGCGGTAAAGATTGCCGTCAGGGCGATCAGTACGGTGGATTCCGCCCCGCGCGCTTCCTTTAAATCCAGGCCGGAGCTTTGGAACCAGTTCACCAGGAATTGGCCGAACGTGCAGATCGCCCCGCCCACCAGAAACGCCATCAGGCAGTTTTTCAGGATTGGACTGGGCGGTGACGCCTTCTCCGCCATTTTGGAATATTCTTCTTTTGTCATTTTTTTCAACAGGTTCATCCCCTTTTGTGATTGCGTTAACATTGCTATCTTTTCCTTTGGGGAACGGAATATGCAAAAAAATCCCGCGCTTGGGTATGCTAACCGAAGCGCGGGATTTTATGTTTTGTTTTATTTTTCATGCTGTGAAAGATTTTTAAAATATGCCGCAGGCTTGTTTCAGCTCTGGCACGCGGTTAACCCAGCAGAGAAGCAAGGTTCAGGCCGCTGCAGGTAGTGAGGAACTTTACGAGCTTTTCCCGGATGATCTCGACGCCGCCCGCCGCGTCGCTTTCAATGTTCAGCGGCATGATGGGGTCGTGCACGCTCAGGCGCAGCAGGAACCAGCCTTCTCCCTCACCTTTGCCGAACGATACGCGCAGTCCCTCGCGATTGTCCGTTGCGATCTGCCAGCCCTGCTCCTTGGCATACTGCTCCAGGTCGGCCAGAATTTTCTCGCCGCACTCGCGGAACGCTTCTTCGGTGATCGGCAGGCGGATTTCCGTCGCTTCCTTCGGTTCGGCCAGCGATTCGAGCAGGCTTTCGAGCGTCTTGCCCCCCCTGCGCAGCACCGCCAGCTTGATGATGATCTTTGTCACCAGATAGGCGCCGTCGTCGAGAAAATAATTTTCGCGCATGGCTGCATGGCCGGAGGTTTCAATGGCCAGCGGGCAGTTGATTCCTGCCTCATTCAGGCGAACGGCCTCGTTGATCACGTTCTTATAGCCGCGCTTAAAGCGGTGGTGAACGCCGCCGAGCGTCGTTTCAATGTAGCGCTTGAGGCCATCGGAGGTGATGGAATCGGTCACGATCGTACCGCCATCGTTGCCTTCGAGCGCAATCGCGGAGGCCAGCGCGACCAGACGGTTGCGGTTGATCTCCATACCCTGGCTGTCCACCGCGCCGCCGCGGTCTACGTCGGTGTCGAAAATCACGCACAAATCCGCGCCTGCAATAACGGTGGCGCTGCACACGGAATCCATGGCCTGCTGATTTTCCGGATTCGGCACGTGGTTCGGAAACATGCCGTCCGGGTCAAGAAACTGGCTGCCGTTGATATCCGCGCCGAGCGGTTCGAGCACGTCGTAGGCGTAAAAGCCGCCGGCTCCGTTCCCGGCGTCCACCACAATGTGGAAGCCCTCCAGCGGGCGGTCGTAGTTTTCTGCGTTTACACCCTGTTTGATGATGTTGCGCAGGTGTGCGCTGTAAATTTTCATGTGGTCGCTCGGCTCCACGCTGCCGGGTTTGTCTGCCGCTGGGGCTTTGTTTTCCTGCGCGTACAGCAGCAGAGCTTCAATATCGGGCGCGTCCAGTCCGCCTGTTTTTACAAAGAATTTCAGCCCGTTCCGGTTGAACGGATGGTGGCTGGCAGTAATCTGTATCGCGCCGTCGCAGGGGATGTCCAGCGTCGCCATAAACATAGACGGCGTTGAGGCAAGGCCGCAGTCGAACACACGGATTCCACAGCCGGTGAGGGCACGGGTAACCACCGCGCTGATGCGGGGAGCGGAGATGCGCGAGTCGTGGCCCAGCGCCACAGAAAGCTCGCTCGAAGCCTTGCGCGTTTTCTCCGAGAGCCACAGGGCAAAGCCACGCGCAATGCGCTCAATCACTTCGTCGGTCAGGTTGACCGGCTCGGGGCCTTCACTGGCTACCCCGCGAATGTCGGTGCCACTTTTGAATTGCTTCCATTCTTTTGTCAGCATAAAATCCTGCTCCTTTTATAGTGGGCGCGGGCGCGCCGAAAATAAATCGGGAATTGTAACTCTATTATAGAATAAAGCGGCGGGAAAGTATAGTCCATTCGCTTGATAAAGTGATTTGCTACAAAAGCAGCAGTCCTTCCCCGCAGAAAGCGGGAGAAGAAAGCAAAGCGTTCATCAATCGCAGATTTGGGCAGGCTGCTCTGCCCGCAGAATCAAAAGGAGGAATTGCCATGGAACTCATTCGCATTGAGGGAATCGAAAAACGGTACTGGAACGGAGAGGAGGAAATCCGTGCGCTCGACGATTTGAACCTGAAGATTGAGGAGGGGGAGTTTGTCGCGATCGTCGGGCCGTCCGGCAGCGGCAAATCGACGCTGATGAATCTGCTGGGATGTCTGGATCTTCCCACAGCGGGAGAATATTACTTAAACGGGGAGAATGTGGCGAAGATGTCGGAGGATCATCTGTCGCGCATCCGCAATACAGAGATCGGCTTTGTCTTTCAGGGCTTCAACCTGATCCCCACGCTCGACGCGCTGGAAAACGTGGAGCTGCCGCTCGTATACCGCGGCCTGCGCAAGACGGAGCGGCACGAACTGAGCCGCGAGGCGCTGAGGCGTGTTGGGCTCGAAAACCGGCTGTTCCACCGCCCGGGGCAGATGAGCGGCGGCCAGCAGCAGCGTGTGGCGATCGCCAGAGCCATCGCGGCCCGTCCGCCGGTGATCCTGGCGGACGAACCGACGGGAAATCTGGATTCGCAGTCGGGGCAGGAGGTGATGGAGATTCTGAAAAGTCTGAACGGCGAGGGCAGAACGGTGATCCTCATCACGCACGATGACAAAATCGCTGCGCAGGCCGGCAGAAAAATACGGATACAGGATGGCAAAATCGTAGAAATCAGTTCGTGATGTTCGGTTGACAAATAAAGGGAAACTGATATAATATTAGTGACTTTAAGGCGGCGCAGGTACCCTTATTTGAAACGGGGGAATTTTCTATGGGAAAATCTGTTTTAGAATTACATGATCTGGATGTGCCCGGTTTTATTCGGGTATTAGAGAAGTGCAAGGGGAATGTGTTTTTGGTGACACGCGAGGGAGACCGCCTGAATTTGCGCAGCAAGCTTTCTCAGCTGATGGGGCTGACCCACCTGATCGAGGGCGGGAAAATTGCAGAGGCGTTTTTGGAGTGCGACGACCCCGAAGACGAAAGCATGCTGTTTCGCTATAATCTGTTTCAAAAACCTTGAATAATTTTTCCAGCGGAAAAGCCGAAAGCGGTTTGAAACGGTTTTGAAAGGTGATTTGCGCTTTGCCAAAGCTTCTGTGCGGCGATCCCTTTTAAGCTGGAATACTCCTCTAAAAAAGCAAAGGCCGCTCCGAACGAGCGGCTTTTTCATTGAAAGGATTGTTTCCTATCACACGGCGAAAAAAAGTATCCATTCCAGCGCTGTTTGCAGCGATTATCTTAGTTTTAGCAACCTGGTTTTTTGCATCTGATCCGGAGCGAAGTCCCGGCGGCCTCAATATTCCATCCGGTGATTTTATCAACAGTGAAACGGGAAGCGTTTCCGTTTATTATCTCGATGTCGGCCAGGGGGACAGCGAGCTGATCTGTCTGCCGACCGGCGAAAACATATTGATTGACGCCGGTCTTTCCGAAGGGGCAGATCAGCTCACAGCGTATCTTGGGCAGCTTGGCGTGCGCAAAATCGATTACCTGATCGCGACCCATCCGCACGCGGACCATATCGGCGGGATGGCGAAGGTCATCAGCAATCTGGAAATCGGCAAGATTTATGTGCCCAAGGTGGCGGACAGCCAGGTTCCCACCACGCGCGTTTACGAGAATATGCTCGACGCGGTGGAAAAGAAAGGCCTGCGCCTGACGCAGGGCAAGGCGGGCATGACGGTTCTGGAGCAGGACAATACACGGCTCGAATTTTTAGCCCCGGTGGAAGACGAGTACAATGACCTGAACAATTACTCCATCGTAGCCAAGCTGACTTTTGGGCAGCGTACCTTTTTATTTACCGGGGATGCGGAGAAGGAAAGCGAACAGCAGATGCTGAAAAAATACAGCGACGACCTGCGCTGTGATGTGCTGAAGGTCGGACATCACGGCAGCAACAGTTCCACCACGGCCAGCTTCCTGAAGGCCGTATCGCCCCAATACGCAATTATCTCCTGCGGGAAAGACAACGACTACGGCCACCCGCATAAAGAGACGCTCAGCCGTCTTTCCGCGGCCAAGGCGGTGGTTTACCGCACGGATGAGCAGGGAACCATACTGGTGAGCAGCGACGGAACCGATTTGACGGTAAAGACAGGGCTTCCATTGCTGGCGGCATCGTGAGAAATTCGTTTGATAAATATAAGCCTGTGCTGGTGCTCAGCACAGGCTTTTATTTTTATGTTTCTTTTTGGGAGGATTTTACTTTATTTCAGGGCATGTCTCTTAAACTGACGGATTAAACCTGCATATCAGTCATGGGCGCAGACTAAGTCTGCATGCACGTCGTGCGAAAGCTCAAAAAAAGCTTCTGTTTTGCACTCCATTCGCTACGCATGTGCTGGCTGTTTCCAGATGGAAACAGCCTTTTTAATAATCGCTTTTAAAATTAGATTTTGTCTTTATGGGTCCCCGTATACCTTCTGCTGGCGCAGGGCTTGCCCCTCATGCCGGGGCGGGCA
>JAEXDU010000152.1 GCA_023401495.1 Bacillota bacterium | reverse complement strand
TCAATGGCGGAGCGGATATTGGCGTACACTATGATGTGGGTGGATATGGTACATCTATGGTGACGGAACAGCTGGCGGACTTTTCTATGGCGCTGATTGCCAGCCCGGACATCGATACCGCCTGCTCTGATTTTGTTATGAAGCATCAGAGAAAGCCGGTTTGCCTGATTACCAATGACCCGGACAGCGTGTTTCAAAACTTATTTGATCATTATCTGAGAGAACAGGATATTGTACTGGATGGCGTGTTGGAGCTGGGTAGTATCGAAGCCATCAAGCGGAGTGTTACCAGCAATTTGGGGGTTGCTTATTTGCCCAGATATGTTGTAGAAGAGGAGTTGGCAAACGGTTCTCTAAAGGAGTTAAAAACTGCATTGTCTGATAAAACGATTTCTGCAATTTGTACGTATCATAAAAATAAGTGGATCAGTCCGGCGATGGAGCTGTTTATTCGATTACTGAATGAGAAACTGGTCGAATTAAACTAGATGAAGGCTTACGATATGTGTTTATGCGATGTTGAGTTTAGAAAGGATGATTGCGTTTAAACGGAATAGAAATGATCAATCAGCTTAAAATGAAAATTCCCCTGCCCCATTTTGATTTAACACCAAAGGTATTCATGATTCTCACTGTTTACTTTCGTTCAACAATTTATGGATATACTTCTAAAGTGAGTCAAAAAGGAAGGTGTTTATGGTTACAGTTCTTGTCGTAGAGGATGACCAGATGGTGCGTCTTTTGACAAAAGCAAAACTAAGTTCGCTATATAAAATCAAAGAAGCAGTTGATGGCAAGGATGCTTTGGAAATTCTTGATCACGAACATATTGATTTGCTCGTTGTGGATATTCAAATGCCAAATATGAATGGTTATGAACTCGTGCGTACCCTGCGGAATGTGGGGGATATAACGCCGGTCATCATGTTGACGGCGATGAACACGTATGCCCATAAAAAGGACGGGTTTGCTTCAGGTGTCGATGATTATATGACAAAGCCCATCGACTATGACGAACTTATTTGGCGGATTGATGCATTGCTGCGAAGGGCGAAAATTTCCAACGAAAAGTGTATTGTGGTAGGTGGCTTTTGTATGCAGCAGGATACTTTTTCTGCGCAGTATAACGGAGAAATCATTTCGTTAACCAATAAAGAGTTTGACCTGCTGTACAAATTTCTCTCTTATCCAAATGTCGTGTTTACCAAGCAACAGCTGATGGACGAGCTTTGGGGCTACGATTCTGAGACGGAATACGATACGATCAAAACCTACATCAGCCGACTTCGTAATAAGTTTTCCATGTGTGGAGAATTTGAGTTGGTATCCATTCGCGGCCTTGGGTATAAAGCGATCATCCATGAGAGCGGAGGCAGCGATGAAACAAGATAAAAAGGATTCTACTTTTAAGCTGGCTCAATTTCGGTGGATTTTTGTTGCAGACGCAATCGTCGTGATCGGCGCAGTAATGGCATATGGGCTTATTGCAACATACTGGTTGGGCATGGATGAGGGAAATGCCATTTCTATGCTGGCCATTATTCCGCTTATGATTCTTGCTGTTAGTTTGGGGACGTTTTTTACACTGCGGTCTGTTCGACGAAAAATGGGTGATTTGTTAATTGGAATCAAGGAAGTGTCAGACGGTAATCTGGAGGTGCGATTAGACAGCAAAAAAGCAGAAGAATATGCACCCATCTACGACAGATTTAATCGTATGACGGCAGAGCTGAAAAACACAAAAACAGAGATGCAAAATTTTGTAAACGAGTTTTCTCATGAATTTAAAACTCCGATTACTTCCATCTCTGGATTTGCCCAATACCTCATTGAAACAGGAGCGGACGTTGAGAGTCCGGAGCGGCTTCAGTATCTTCGGGTTATTGCCGATGAGTCTTTGCGATTATCCACATTGTCACAGAACACGCTTCTGCTTTCCAAGGTGGAGGCCTGCGAAATCATTACCGAAAAAGAAGAATACAATTTATCCGAGCAAATAAAACGGTGTACGATTCTGCTGCTTCCGAAAATTGAGCAGAAGAAGATTGAGCTTGAGCTGGATGTAGACGAGATATTTTTTATAGGCAACGCAGAGCTGATGGAACAGGTATGGATTAATCTTCTTAGCAATGCAATTAAATTTACTCCTGAACATGGAGAAATTAGAATTACGGCCCGATGTACAGCAGGGTGGCTGATACTTAAATTTTGCGACAGCGGTGTGGGGATGGATGAAGAAACCGCTTCGCATATTTTTGAGAAATATTATCAGCATGACACAACCTCGGCTGTGCGAGGCAACGGAATTGGCCTTTCCATTGTTTCCCGCATCGTTTCCCTGTGCGGCGGTGAAATTCGTGTGGAAAGTAAACCACAAGAGGGCAGTATCTTTATCGTCACATTGCCCATCTAATAAACAGACTGCAATTGAAAGTGCAAATCGGATGAAAGTCCGATTTGTGCTTCTTTTTTTATTTTGTATGTTTTTTACTTTCGTTCAACCTTCCTCCATTAAGCTATGCTCATGACACAGTAATACCAACAATCGGAACACAAAAGGAGATCAATAATATGAGCAAGGTTTATTTGTTAACCGGCGCTGCCGGTCTGCTGGGAAGTAATATTTCACGTCAACTGATTGATGAAGGTGCGCATGTACGCGCACTTGTGCTAAAAGGCGATCCGGCGGCAAAACATGTGCCAGACGAGGTCGAGATTATCTATGGCGATTTGCTTGATATTTCTTCTCTTGAAAAATTATTCGATGTTCCGGAAGGAACGGAAATCTACATGATCCATTCCGCCAGCATAGTAACGCTGAATCCTGAGCCAAATTCCAAAGTATATGCGGTGAATGTGGACGGGACAAAAAACATCATTGACATGTGCCTGAAACACCGCGCTAAGAAGCTGGTCTATATCAGTTCCACCGGTGCAATCCCGGAACTGCCCCACGGCCAGAAGATTAGAGAGGTCGATCAGTTCCTTCCAACGGATGGTCTGATTGGTTATTACTCCGTCACCAAGGCAGAAGCCACGCAGTTGGTATTGAATGCTGTCAAGGCGCATCCGGAACTGGATGCCTCTATCGTACACCCCTCTGGAATTTGCGGACCGAACGACTATGCGTTTGGCCCGGTGGCACAGTTTATCATGCAGTATGCGGCTGGTGAGATGAAGATGGGCATTGAGGGCACCTTCAATAGTGTGGATGTGCGTGATCTGGCTGCCGGTATTATCTCCTGCTGCGATAAAGGCGGGCGCGGCGAATGCTATATCATGAGCAATAGCTTGGTGAGCATGAATGAAATGTTTGACATCATTAACAATGCTGGAAACTTTGAATATCATCCCGCTATCCTTAGCGCTAAAAAGGCGCAAATGACTGCCAAGCTTATGGCAATGGGAAGCAAGCTCACTGGTAAACCTGCATTACTGACCGACTTTGCCATCTACAATCTGACCCGTAACAATAATTTCGACTGCAAGAAGGCGCAGAAAGAGCTTGGCTTTTCCTGCCGTCCCTTCGCACAAACCATTCGGGATGAAGTAGCCTGGCTGCACACTGAGGGAAAAATTAATTGCCCGGATAAGTCCCGAAAAACAGTTTGATTTTACGTTGGCTCAACCTTAACAGATTGGAATACAAATATCATTAGGTAGTAATTCTATAAACTTAACTTTCAAGAGCGAAATCATCATAAGGATACATTTGTGCTGGCAATAGCAAAAACAATAACCACAGAAAGTGTCCGACAACGGATGCTTCCTGTGGTTTTGTTTTTCCGGAAAAGAATTATTACTGTAATATATGTGTGTCCCAATCCCTATGGTTTGGTACTGCTTTTTATATAAAGCTCAGCATTTTTCAAAGATCGTGGCAACACCCATGCCGCCTCCAATGCATAACCCGGCCAATCCCTTTTTCGCGTCAGGACGTTTTTGCAGTTCATGCAAAAGCGTTACAATCACACGGGCGCCGGATGCACCGATTGGATGTCCTAGAGCAATCGCGCCGCCGTTCACATTGATTTTATCAATATCAAGATTTAGTTCACGGGCTACGACGATCGATTGTGCGGCAAAGGCTTCATTCGCTTCTATCAAGTCTAGATCGTCCAATGTAAGATTTGCCTTTTTTATGGCCTGCTGTATTGCAGGAATCAGCCCCACGCCCATAATTTGTGGATCTGCGCCGCCCTGCCCCCAAGAAACCAGCTTAGCCATAGGTTTCAGACCATACTTTGCGACCGCTTCTCCGGAAGCCAGAACCACTGCGGCGGCGCCATCGTTAATCCCCGAGGAATTGGCGGCAGTGACGCGCTGCTGGCCCTTGTCTGGGGAATCCTGAATTGCGGTGGGGGTAAAGG
>JAEXDU010000143.1 GCA_023401495.1 Bacillota bacterium | reverse complement strand
CCCAAACACCGTGCAAAAAGCATATCAATTACTGGAGCAAAATGGAATTATTTACTCCGTTCCGGGGAAAGGTTCCTATATCTCACCAGATCTTTCCGTCTTGTCGCGGCAGAAGTCGAGAGCGCTGGAAAAACTCAGCGAAGCGATCGTCAATGCGGCAGAATGCGGGGTTACTCAGCCGGAAATGATTCAACGGGTGGAAAACCATTTTAACGGGAGGGGTTCTGAGCAATGATTGAAGTCAAATCACTGGTAAAAAAATTCGGCAGCACAGTCGCTTTAGACGGAATTTCTTTTACCATCGGCGGAGGCTCCATCTTCGGGCTTGTCGGCAGCAACGGCGCGGGCAAATCCACTTTGCTGCGCAGTCTGGCGGGCATTTACCAGCCGGAAAATGGAGAAATTCTTGTAGATGGCCAGGCGCCGTTTGAAAACAGCGACGTCAAAAGCAAGCTGTTCTTTATTCCGGATTATCCGTACTTTTTCCAGCAGTCCAACATGAAGGAAATGGCCGAGTTTTATTCCAAAACGTACGCATCGTGGGACACACAGCGCTACCAGGAGCTGTGCTCGCTGTTTCCGCTTGACACAAATGCCCGCATCATCAACATGAGTAAGGGCATGCAGCGCCAGGTAGCGCTGATCAACGCCCTTTCCGTTCGCCCGAACTATCTGCTGCTGGATGAAATTTTCGACGGTCTTGACCCGGTGATGCGCCAACTGCTCAAAAAGCTCGTTTCGAGCGAGGTTTCGGAGCGCGGCATGAGCGTCGTCATCGCCAGCCACAACCTGCGCGAGCTGGAGGATCTGTGCGACCATGTCGGCCTGATGCACAAGGGCGGCGTTGTATTCGAGCAGGAGCTTGACGCTCTTAAGCTGGGCATTCACCGCGTGCAGGCCATCTTTAAGCCGATGCCCACACAGGATATGTTCCAGGGGCTCGACATCATTAAACAGGATTCCCGCGGTTCTCTTTTAAATCTTGTCATTCGCGGGCAGAGGGAAGAAATACTGGAAAAGCTCAACGCGCTGAACCCGGTGTTTATCGAACTGCTTCCCCTTACGCTGGAGGAAGTCTTTATCAGTGAAATGGAGGTGGCCGGTTATGACATCGAAAACATCCTCAAATAATCTGCGCGGTGAACTGATTCAAACGTTTCTCTGGGAGCTGCGTCATCGTTTTGGCCTGATTGCTTTGTTCTGCGGCCTTCACTTTGTGACTCTGCCGCTGGTTGAAATTCTGGCCATGAACAACGCCCAGCGCATCAATATGGAAAGCGGATACGTGATCGACATGTCTCAGCGGTTTTTAAACGCGCTGAAAGTCGTGCTCCCGCTGTGCACTGCTTCTTTGTCGCTGCTGATGGTGCTGATCCTTTCGGTGCTGGCGTTCCAATACATGCACCAAAAGCGCAGTGTGGACCTGTTCCATTCCCTGCCGGTCAGCCGCAGCGCTCTGCTGGGCGGCCGGGTACTCAGCTGCTTTGTGGCTCTGCTGATTCCGCTGGTGCTGAATTTTGCACTCACACTTGTGGTTGCAGCCGTTTATCAGGTTGCCCTTTCTGAATTTATGGGATTCTTCCTCACCTCTTTGGGCTGGGTCTTCCTGATGGCATGCGCTTCGTTTTTCTTCTGCTCCTTTATGGCGGTTTGCAGCGGCACCACCTTCGATATGGTGATCTCGATCGTCGTTGTGAACATTACCTACCCGCTGATGATCCTCCTCGGGCGTGCGACCGCCGGAATGATCATCCCCGGCATGAGTATGGACATCGATTTTCAGTCGATTCCCTACACGGCGCTTTCCCCCTTTGTGGCCTCTTACCTGCCGCTGATTTACGGCAGTCTGGAAGCGGATACGTTCCCTTCCGTGGCGTTTCTCATCTGGTGGCTGATTCTCAGCATTGTGATGATCGTTTCTGCTCTGTACCTGTACCGCAGCAGAAAGAGTGAATGCGCGGAGAGCAACTACGCGTTCCCGATTCCGAAAACCCTGATCCGGTTTGTTGCCACAACTGCCGCAGGCCTGGCTGGCGCGCTGATCTTCCATTCTACCTTCGGCTCCACCACCAGCTTTTTCGTCGGGCTGTTCGTTGGATCGATCATCGCCCATATCATTGCCGAGGCCGTTTATGGGCGCGGCTTTAAAGGACTGAAAAAGAGCTTTGCCTACTATGGCATATTTTTGGTTGCCTTTGCGGCATTTTACGGAATTTGTGTTACCGGCGCATTCGGGTACGATACCAAAATTCCGAAAGCAGAAGGGGTCAGCTATGTGGAAACCCGCCTGACCAATATAGGCGGAAGCTACCCGTCGAATGGCTTCAGCATTATGGATGAAAAGAACAGCAGACAGATCGCATGGGTTCCGCAGACCGTGAGAGAAGCTGAAAATGTGGAAAAGGTAACTGCGCTCCACACTCTGCTGATCGACGAAATCCGCGCCAAAGGATACCCGTACCAAATTCAGGGTTCTTCTTTTTACTCGGATGTGCAGCTGACCTACCACATGAAGGACGGTTCCGTGGTAAAACGGTATTTTTCCTCCGACCTGATTTCGCAGAATAACAGCCGCTACGACGAGGCTTTGAAAAAAGTGGTAAATACGAACGAATTCAAAGTCTCTGGTAACGCCCTTTACTATCTGACCCCTGAAATGATCGAATCCATTCAGCTGTATGGCTCAAATAATGATGAGCATGTGCTGGTACCTGACCGTGAAAAGCTGCAGGAGCTGATCGATGCGATCAAGCTCGACATCCAGCAGTCCCCGGACTATACCAATTCCTATAAAAACGGTGACAACCAGATGTGGATGGATTTCCGCACCCGTGCAATCACCCCCGAACCGGGCAGCGAGCTGCAAAAGCTGGTTGGCGATTATAAGGGAAAAATTACTCTTTCACTGTCCGGCATGCCCATCAACGATGATTTCCCCCATGCGAAAGCATTGATTGAAAAATACGGCTGGACAAAAGGCACTTCCGTCACGGCCACGGCCACGTCGGAATTACACACAGCAACTGCCACGGCTGCCGAATCGGCGATCCGGCTTACTGTCGCAAACTGATCGATTTCCTCCCTTTTATAACCCCGGGAGCACGGAGAAATTCCAGTGCTTCCGGGGTTTATTTTTGTCTCGGCTCCCGCAAAAAGCGGAAGAAGCTTCCTCTATTTCAGCAATGAAAAATGCGGTCTGCCGGAAACCCGGCAGACCGCTTATGTTCTGATTCAGCTTTTATGTGCAGACCGCAGAGATGGCCTGACTATTTTGACTTTTATAATCGACAGGATACATGTTATAAACGACTTCCTCTTTTGAAACCATGGAAATCGGAATCCTGGGCACTATACTATGCAAAACTTCAATAAATCCGGTAGATGCAAACCCTGCCATGCCGGTTACCACATGAACCGCACCGATCTGGCGAATAAATCCCGCCGCAACCAGGGGACTGTCATCCTGAAAAATAATCGTCATTTCGGCGCCCGCTTCCCGCGCCGTTTGATACAGGTACTCCAGTTCTTCGCTGCACGCGCCATACCCGGCGGACTGCGGCTGAACGCACAGCACCTGCATTGGAAGCGCCTGTTCTTCGGCAAGCTTTTTTCCCACCCGGATCAACCGATCGCAATCACGCTGGCCGGTAACACACACGAGAACAGCCGCCTTCTTTTTTTTCACTGCCTTACCTCCTTTCTCCATTGCATCTTTTCTTGGATGCATCTTAAGTATACGGTATTTTTAAAGAATATCAATAGATAAATTATGAACTAAATGTAAAAATGATTGTTTATTGTCCACAAAATTAAGATAAAATTAAAAATTGGTTAGTGGGATAAGCACAAACAAGCCAGTGAAAAACGGCATTTGAAAATACTGGAAGTTAGGTAAAAAAAAATCGGTTTTATCAGTACCCACAGTCCCGGTTTACCAGAATCACTTTGATTCGCCCGGCTATGCGCTGCCTGGCGATCAAAACAAAATCGTTGCAGATTCTCTCTTCATGCTTACAGTCCACACAGCGCCCAATCCTGGTGCAGGGAGTGTGCTTGCCCAGCCGAATGGCATCCAGAGGAGCCGCAATCTGACGCGCCCTTTGGATCGCATCCTCCACCGTTTCGGTGATTTTATTTTTGCCCACAACCACGATGACCTGCCCGGGCCCGTACAGCATGGGCGCAACACGGCTGCCGTTGCCGTCGATATTAAACAGCTTCCCATCCTGTGTGATGGCATTGGTGCCGGTAATAAAGGTATCCGCGCCGAAATTCTGCAGGTAGATGCTTCGTTTCTCCTCTGAGGAAAGCCCCGGGCGGTGCTTGTCGTAAAATACATAGTTTTCCGTTCGCAGAAAATCAAACACGCCGGTCTGCTCCAGAGTGACGGAATCCCCGCAGCCCACACTGCTCCCTTCGGGAATCAGCTTTTTTAACAGCGCAATCAGTTCCGTTTCATCTTCCACGTAATAGCCGGCCATATTGTTTCTTTGCAGGTTCTGTATCGTCTTTTGAATTCGTGAATCCATTCCCATTCCCTCCGTTTGTCCGCACTTTCCTCATGAGACGCAGCCAATTGGATTTATGATAGCACACAGCGCCTCAAAATACAAAGGCTGGCCAAATCGGCCAGCCTTTGTTCTGATCTCCCTGTTTTGTTTGTTCTCGGACGCAAAACTACTCGCTCTTTGATCAGTCACTCTGCCGCGAAAGAACAAGCTGCTGCTTCACTGCATCCAGCTCCTGCACGGGGGCCGCGCAGGTTCCGTTTTGGCAAAGGTAATACCGCACTCCCTCCTGCGGCAGCGGATACTCCGCCGTGAAGGGTGCTGCCGCGACAAGCTCCTGCTCGTTTTTCGCGCATTTGAGCAGAACCGTCAGGTTCGGCAGCGAATGCCGGCGCAGAAAATCGCGCACCTCCTGAAACGCTTCCTCTCCCTGCGCGGTGCAGATCAGCTCCTGCGAGGGATAAAGCACCGAAGAAAGCGCGATCAGTGACATTCCATACCCGGCAGGGTATTCCTTGACCCATCCGGTGAGAAAACGGATTTGCTGCTCGCCTGCCTGCCGCCAGCGCTCCTCACCCGTCAGCGCGACAAGGCGTACAAACACTTCCCCCGCCACGGAATTGCCGGAGGGAATCGCGCCGTCGTATACCTCCTTGGGCCTGCTGAGGAGCTGCTCGCTGTCTTTGGCAGTAAGATATAGCCCACCCTGCTCCGCATCGGAAAACAGCTCCAGAATCTGCTCCGCGATTTGCGCGGCACGGAGAAGATACGTGCAATCAAAAGTGGCGCGGTACAGCTCCAGCAGAGAAAAGGCGTAGAAGGCATAGTCGTCCAGTTGGCCGTCATTCGCCGCTTCTCCCTCACGCCAGCGCAGCAATAGCCGCCCGCGTTCCTCCACCAGCTTTTCTTCCAGAAAACGCTGCGCTTTCTGTGCCGCCTGCAGATACTTTGCTTCGTCGAGCAGCCACCCCGCTTTGGCCAGCGCGGCGATCATCAGCGCATTCCAGGAGGTCAGCACCTTATCGTCGCGGTGCAAGCGGGTGCGTTCCAGCCGGTACTCATACAGCTTTTGGCACAGCTTCGCAATATGCGGGTCTTCTTCGTCGTACGAGGAAAAATCCAGCAGATTCGGAATGCTCTTTCCCTCAAAATTGTCCGCTTCAGTCACGCCAAAGCGGCTGCAGAACAGCTCGCCGTCTTCTTTCCCCAGAACTTCCTGTACTTCCTGCGGGGTAAAGACATAATATTTTCCCTCGACTCCGTCGCTGTCCGCATCCTGCCCGCAGTAAAAGCCGCCCTGTTCATCCGTAAGTTCGAGAAGAACATAATCGAGCGTACGTTTCGCCACGCTGCGGTAAAGCGGCCTGCCGGTAACGGCGTAAGCCTCCAGATACGTATACGCCAGCAGGGCGTTGTCGTAAAGCATCTTTTCGAAATGCGGAACCAGCCATTTCACATCGGTGGAATAGCGCGAGAACCCGCCGCCGATATGGTCGAACAGCCCGCCGCGGAACATTTGAGAAAGCGTATGCTCCGCCATTTTTTGCGCGGATTTCTCCCGCTCCAGCACGGAATAGCGCAAAAGGAACAGCAGATTATGCGACGCCGGGAATTTCGGCGCGCCGCCAAACCCTCCCCAGCGGGAATCATAGGAAGCGCTCAGCTGGGCGACGGCGCCGCGGAGCAAATCCAGCTCCGGCTTAGCCGATTCAGGGGAGGGACCAGCCTGCTCACGCAGGTATTTTGTGATCTCCTCCCCGGCGTTCAAAAGCTGCTGACGGTTCGTGCTCCACTGTTCACGGATAAACGCCAATAGCTCCAAAAGCCCGGTGGAACGGAATGTAGACATTTTGGGCAGATAGGTGCCCGCCCAGAACGGACGCTGCTCCGGCGTCATGAGGATCGTCATCGGCCATCCGCCCGAGCCGGTCATGGCCTGGCAGACCGTCATATACACCGCGTCGATATCCGGCCGCTCCTCTCGGTCTACCTTAATGCAGACGAACCCCTGATTCAGCGCCTCGGCAACCTCGTCATCCTCAAAGGATTCGTGCGCCATCACGTGGCACCAATGGCACGTGGAATAGCCGATGCTCAAAAAGATCGGCTTGTCCTCGTGTTTCGCTTTTTCAAACGCCTGCTCTCCCCACGGAAACCAGTCGACGGGATTCTCAGCGTGCTGTAAAAGGTAGGGGCTTTTTTCCTTGGCTAAGTGATTGGGAACTCTATGTGAGCCAGTCATTTCATCATCCTTCTCTTTTCGGTATCATAGTGTTTATTATACCTGAAAAAAGAAAGGATACCACTGTTTTCAAGCACTTTCCCTAACAATCATTTTGTAACGATTACAGGAAATATAATAAAGACTTGAGTAAATATTTTGGAAAATATTGTAACAAAACAGGCAATTCAATCGTTATGTAAACAGAAGTTAAATTAAAAGAAAGGAAAATTGTTATGAAAAAAAGATTGTTTCAGTTTTTCAGTGTGGGATTAACAATTGCTGTCGCTTGTTCTTCTATGATGTTGCCCGTATTAGCAAATACGAGCAAAGAAACGGGTAGTGGAGAAGACTATTCTATACCTATTTATGATGATCCAAATGCTGGAATAAAATTGCCGGAAGGAACTATATTTAAACCCAATAAGAGTCTATCTGATATTCAAAAAGGAGTTTATACGACTCAAGATATCAAGAATAAATCAAGCAATAACATCCCGGCAAATGTATTAGTACATGTAGCTGATTATGTTACCAATCGACAATATGATGAATTACTTACTTTACTTGGCGGTGATTTAAGCAGCGAGATCGAAAAAGCAGAGGAAATGCAAAAAGGACATAGTGGGATATATGGATATAAAACTCTTGAATTGATAAAATTAAAAGAAATCCAATTAACAGATGTTAATATTTCTGTTTCTAATTGGATTCAAGAGCTATCAGAGGAATACACAGATATTCATCTATATTATACAAAATTTAATTGTTCTGTATATAAAGAAGATAAATTTGCAGTCAGCGGTATTAACTATTACACATGTGCTGTTGGAAAAGACGAGAAAAATCAAACGTATAAATTAATCATGTTGACCCTTCCCGATATAAAACGATATTCTGAAAATGCCCGATTTTATGAAGAAGATGAAATAGTTAAAATGTATATCGATAAACAACGTGATTACGGAAATATCATCGATAGTGAAGGTAGAACCATGGAAACTATTGGTGATCCGAGTAGTATTCCTACTAAAGCCACTAAAAATCTTGACAATTTAAAAAGCTATGAATCAGTGAAAGAATACGTTAATAAAAATTTAGATCAGGCAAAACAATTTATTATGTCTGACTATAGATTGGACGAAAAACCTTTATTCAAGGTAAATGCTGAAACTGGACAACATCCAACTAATATTCGAGTGCTAATAGACGATAAAACATATACAACGCCTCGTGGTACCTTTACCAAAGGTAATGTCTACGCCGTTGGATTTATGGGTGAATACGTTCCACGCGTTACTGCACATGAATGGCCTATATATCAGGATGATCAAAACAAATGGCAAAGTATGCCTTTAGAAGCGTTAAGAGGCGGAGCTTTAACTGTAAAAGGTTATGGTTGGTATCATGTGCATTATCCACGTAATATAAACTTTGATGTTAGAAATACGACGATGGATCAGGTGTACAGACCGGATGTCTCTGTTTCTGCTAGAATAACAAGTGTATGCGATTCAATTAGAACATTAGCTGTCGTAGATGGTTATTATGAAATTGCTGAAACTTGTTATAGAACGGGTACTGCATACAACGGTGAGCCTTTTATGGCGGATGGGAAATATATGGTAAGCCAACGTGGAAGCGCTTATTTGGCTAATCATGGATATCAAAATGGATTTGATATCCTTGCATTTTATTATAATCGTCGTAATGCTTGTCTGGCCAATCCAATTCATCCGTATTATTATTAAAGCAAAACTCCTCAAAAATAGATTCTAAAAGAGATAGGAATGTTTGCATTTTTCGCAGCATTCCTATCTCTTTTAGAATCTCAGATGATTTTTGATCCTCAATATTTTGGCTAAGTGCTAGTCATTTTGAATCAGAATAATTGCATCTTTGCATCTTTCCAGTTTTCTTCACGTATAAAAAAATAAATGTTAAATTGTTCTTGACAATTCGGTCTATGTGTTATAGACTAAACACATCAGTCTATAACGAATAGACCAAGGAGGAGTACAAATGAAAAGACATGGGATAACTGAAAGTGAAAAAAGACTTGCCGAAATTATCTGGAAAAACGAACCAATTCACTCAGGTGAACTGGTAAGGCTATGTGAAAAGGAACTGCAATGGAAGAAATCAACCACCTATACAATATTAAAAAAATTATGTGAGAAGGAAATTTTCCAGAACAAGGATGCAATGGTAACATCTCTTATCAAAAAAGAGGAGTTTCATGCTGAACAAAGCAGACAATTTATTGAAGATACTTTTGGAGGATCGCTGCCAAAATTTATTGCCTCTTTTATTGGTGGCAAAAAACTTTCTTATCAAGAGGTGGAGGAACTCAAGCATTTGATTAATGAGTATGGGGAGGAGTAATAATGACTCAGGTGTTTCTTTCCGTTTTGAACATGAGTTTGACGGCAGGCTATGTAATTATCGCAGTTATATTGGCACGTTTTTTTCTAAAAAAAGCTCCAAAATCAATTTCCTATTTCCTATGGGCAGTTGTCGGTTTTCGACTGTTATTTCCATTTTCATTTGAGAGTGTTTTTAGTCTAATACCATTCAGATCTGCCCCTATTTCGTCAGATATTACTACACAGGTGACACCACATATTAATAGTGGTATCAGTGTGTTAGATAATACTGTAAACGGTGTTCTGCCGGATGCACAAGCTACAGTCGATGTAGATATTATGCAGGTATGGCTAACAATCGGTACTTATTTATGGTTTGCAGGCGTCTTGGCGATGATGCTTTACAGTATCGTATCAATGATACTGTTAAAGAGAAGACTTGCTGGTGCGGTAGTTATTAATGATAATATATATCAAGCTAACAACATAAGAACTCCGTTTGTTTTAGGAATTTTCCATCCGAATATTTTTATTCCGACGGGGCTTAAGCCAGAAGAAAAGCGGTACATTATTTTGCATGAACAGACCCACATTAGACGCGGGGATCACATTTTTAAATTGCTGGGTTATTTCGCGCTATGCCTGCATTGGTTTAACCCTTTGGCCTGGGCTGCCTTTTTGTTCATGGGTGCCGATATGGAAATGTCCTGCGATGAGAGAGTATTGAAGGAAATGGGAAGTGAAACAAAAAAACTCTATTCCATGTCTCTTTTGTCCTTAGCCACCAATCAACGTATTATCAGCGGCAGCCCGTTGGCGTTTGGAGAGGGTGGTATGAAAGAGCGGATCAAAAATGTACTGAATTTTAGCAAACCCTCCCGTGTGGTCGTTGTCGTCGCATTGGTTATAGCTACAATTCTAAGTGTAGGATTTGCTATGGATCGGCCGAATGAACCGGAGAGGATATTGATTCGTGCAGATGTCAATGATGATAATCAAAAAGAAGCGATTTCCCTTGATAAATCTCGGCAGGAAAATGGAATTGTCACACTGCGTATATATGACAATAATAAGAAAGAGATATGGAGTGAAGATGTTCTTACTGCTCACGCCGGCTGGGATTCTCTGTTCCTTTATGAAAATGATGGGAAAAGTTATCTTTTACGATATACCCCTGCCATGGAACAAGGAGGCGCTATTTATACCTATTCCCTTTTTAAATTAAATGATGATGGTACTGAACAGGTTATTCGTAGTAATCAGATTATATTTAATATATACGACCCCCATACACTTGACGCAACCAAAATGGCAGAATTTGCAGATGAAATAAATACACTACTCAACAAAAGCACCCTCCTTGTAAGCAGTGAGGGTGGTGAATATTCTTTTGGTCTATCGCCAGGTGATCAATTTCTTGAAAAATACTCCTGGCTGGACAGTATGCCTGAACTTTACACTAATAAAGATGATCTTAAAACACGCCTGATGAAATACATTGAGTACACAACTTCACATGGTAAAGTTGACTGATTAAATAAAAAGCGTTTGTTTAACTAACGCCCAATAAAAGAGTATCAGGGCGCATTCAGGTTAGGCGGTCAGCAAGTGGAATAACAACAAAAGACGGACTATCAGTGGAAAACTGATAGTCCGTCTTTTGCGTCGAGAGGGGCAGGGCGAAACCATAACGCGCTCAATAAAATTCCCAAAGGAGACACCTTTTGGCACACGATCTTGCGAAACAAAATGTAGTGTATTTGCACGCTCTGTTTGTTAATGTGGGAAAATGCTGTTTTCATCGGGAAGGACAAGGGCATTTCACGGCAGGAAATCGGATGGGCATTGAAACATGAGAGGACTAAAAGACACCCAATTTCAGTAATGAACGGGACGTATATGAACGCCAGTCCATCACGCGTGCACTACCTTGATAATGTAACTATGCAAAGAGAAATAGCGGACAGGCGGCTGCCGTGACAAATAAAAGGACATCCGCTTAAAACTTTCGAGGCATTAAAAAATGTTCCGGTTTCAGTAACGCATTTGCCTCCAACGGCACGTGGAGTAGGCAATGCTCAAAAAGATCGGTTTGTCCTCGCGTTTGGCTTTCTCAAACGCCTGCTCCCCCCCATGGAAACCAGTCGACGGGATTCTCAGCGTGCTGTAAAAGGTAGGGGCTTTTTTCCTTGGCTAAGTGATTGGGAACTCTATGTGAGCCAGTCATTTCATCATCCTTCTCTTTTCGGTTTCATAGTGTTTATTATACCTGAAAAAAGAAAGGATACCACCTTTTGCAAGCAGTATCCCTAACATTTTATCTCTTTAACGCAAGCTGGCTATCTTTCATCTCTATTCATGAAAGCCTTCTTTGCCCTTTGTGCAGCAAATCCACTCCACCCCTATTTGTGCCAGCGTTTTTTCCCACTCCGGCGGAGCCGGTGCATTACAAATAATCTTATCCACATCCGCCAGATCAGCAATTTTATAATGATTTCGACAGCCTATTTTAGAGTGGTCCGCCAAAACAATTTTTTGCCCCGCGTGGTGAAGAATCTTTCTGGTAAGCGTACACTCATTTTGATCGTAAGAGGTTAATCCCCCATTCAAAGAAAGCCCGGCCACAGAAACAAATGCCTTATCCGCATACAAATGATCCACAAAGCTTTCTGCCAGTGTCCCCGATACCGTCATCTGCCTTGAATTAATATTGCCGCCTATAAAAATGATCCCACTGATAAATGCGTCATTGTTTTTATATTGAATTAGCTCCTTTAACACTGCAAAGGACGATGTGACGACAACTAAATTTTTTCGTTGCAAGACATGCTGCACCATCTGCAGGGTCGTTGTACCAACATCGATTATCACCATTTCTCCGTCTGCAACAAGATGCGCCGCGTATTCTCCAATGCTCTTTTTTTCAGCAATATATTGGATCGTCCGCTCTGCATAGGGAAGCTCTTCCCCACCTGCAGCCTTAACAGCGCCTCCGTATACTCTTTTGATCTGATTCTCTTTCTCCAATTCTTCTAAATACCGCCTGACGGTTTCCGGAGTCACTCCCAAATCCTCTGAAAGCAAATTGACCTTTACCTTACCTTTTGATTCCAGTTCCTTTAAAATATGCGCCTTGCGATCTTCCCCTTCCAAAGACACAAGCTTCGCCTCCCACTTCTTAATTTAATTTTTTACGGACAATCATTCCTCTAGGAATATCGGGTTTGTCCATGCCTTAAGGCCCTGGCTATCCACTACCTCTACCCGGACATATGCTTCGTCACCGAAAAGCTTATGTTCACAGCGTGTCAGTCCGTCGCCTTCTGCAGAGCGATAGGTCTTGCCAAACATGTTGTCCGTCAAAAAACGGACCTCTTTGCACGCTGAGCACTGCACCACTATAGTTTCTCCATCCCGGTGGAAGCCATTTATGATAGGTCCGCAGGAAGAATAATAGTCGCCATGTTCAATCGCCTCGATCACTTTGCCGTGTGTCAGGGATTCCGCCTTGAGCATCATGTATCCTCCGCAGGCATCCTGCAGCTCATGGGCATCATCGCTGGCAAGAGCAAATACATGGAGCCCCTTGTTCAGCATGGAATCCCAAAGCAGGGAGGACTCCGCCCACGGGTGACTGACATGATTGTAAACCTCTATGGCGGCATATCCTTTCAAAGAAATGAGCGCCTGCGAATCCAATTTTGACCAGGCGGGATGCGCTACAATGGAAATACAATCCCGCTGGAAGGCATAGTTAATCATATTTTGAATACTGTCAAACTGCTGTGGCTCCGCTTTCCACGAGACGCCGGTTTCCTGCCTGGAGATAGCCAGCACATGGGCATCGCACAAGGCGGCAATTTTTTTGCGCAGGGAAGGTGCAGCCTCACTCCAAACGAACTCCCCTCTTTGATGGGCTGCCATAGCCCCCATTAGTTCCCCGTCTTCCATATCGAATCCGGGCGTCAGTTCTGTGCCCGGCAGCATCAAAAACTGCCCGTCGGAAAACTGGGAATATGCCTGAAAGATATTATGGTCGGTAATCGAGAGAAAATGGTAACCCGCGCGCCGGTATTCATCGACCATCTGTTCCGCACTGGCCTTTCCGTCCGAAAGAAGGGTATGTGTATGCAAATTTCCTTTATACCAATTCCCTTTTTTAGAAAATACAGTAGTTTGATCCTTCATTTAGCTTGGCACCTTTCTTGGTCATTGGGGTGATCGTATTTGTCTGCCGGTATCAGCCTTTCAAAGATCCTGCGGTAAGCCCTGCCACAATATTCTTTTTACCAAACAAAAACAGAAGCATTGGCGGAACAAGGGCTGAAACAATCCCTGCCGCGCAAAGTCCAAAGGATTGGGAATCAGAAAAGCTCAACATACTGATTCCGATTTGGATGGTTCTGTTTTCTGTGCTGTTTGTTACCAGCAAGGGCCACAGGTACATGTTCCAGGCCCCTACAAATTCAATCGCAGCAACAGAAAAAACAGCAGATTTTGTCAAGGGAAGCGCGATCCGTACAAAAAATTTCAGCGAACCGCAGCCATCCAGCTCGGCCGCTTCTCTAAGCTCTTGGGGAAGCGTCAGAAAGTGCTGCCGCATGACAAAAACCCCCATCGCCGAAACCAGGTTGGGCAGCAGTACGGCCACCAGCGTATCCAGCAGCTCTGCTTTCGCAATCGTCGAAAAATTGGCTATTACAACACTTTCCGCGGGAACCATATAGGCAAATAAAATCAGAAAGAAAAGCGTCTTTTTCCCTTTGAATTCAAAAAATGCAAAAGCATAGGCGGCAAGACTGTTCAGCAGGATTTTACTGAGGGTTGAAATCGACGCAATCAGCAGTGAATTCAGCAAAAAACGCAGCAGCGGAATGGTTTGAAACAGCTCCTGATAATTATTTCCATACAAGCTGCGCGGAAACAGCCGGGGCGGATAGCTGAAAATTTCCCCCGGCGTCATCAGCGAAATCGAAACGCAATAAATCAAAGGCAAAATGATTGCGAGCCCCAACGCCAGCTTGATCAGCAGAAGTACATGACTTGTTTTTAGAGAAAACACACGATTCATTTCAAAAATCGTACACCACCTTTTTTTCCACACGGAATTGCAGTAAGGTCACTGCCAGCATGATCAGAAATAATAAGATGGACTGAACACTTGCGATGTCATACCTGTCATTGACAAAAGCGTTGCTGTAAATGGAATATACCAAAACATTGGTCGATTGGAAGGGCCCTCCCTGTGTCAGGATTGAAATCTGCGTGAAAACCTGAGCAAAAGCGGACACATTCATGACCAGTATAAAAAACAGCGTGGGGGAAATAAGCGGCAGCAAAATTTTGAAAAACTTTGCAATTGGGCCTGCGCCGTCTATGTCAGCCGCCTCCAGCAGGCTTTGCGGAATATTTCGCAGCCCGGTTAAAAAAAAGATATAATCCACCCCTAAGCTGAGCCAAACCGTCAGCGCGGTCACTGCAACCAGCGCAAACCGTTCATCCTGAAACCAGTTGATATTTTGTTGAAGCAGATAATTGACAAACCCTGTAGACGGATTCAAAAGCAGCATCCAAATCATGGCTCCAGAGGCGGACGAAATCACCACAGGCATCGAGAATACTGCTTCAAAGAAGCTGTTTCCTTTTCCTTTTTTCTGTGTCAGCAGCGCCATGACAAGCCCCAGCAGAATGGTGGGGACTGCTGTGAGCAGCACAAACCAAAACGTCACCGAACAGGAATTCAGAAATTCCTGGGAAATCAGAACATCCCAGTAATTTTTAATTCCGATAAAGCGGATTGGCTCCCCCATCGCGTTGGTTTTGAAAAGGCTTAAAGAAAAGGTACGGAGCAACGGAAAATAAACAAAAAGCCCAATGAACACCAAGCAAGGAAACAGGTAGAGGTAAGGCTCCAGCTTTCGAATCAAAGCCCGGCTATTCATAATACTGCCTCCTTAAAGCAGGAACCGTGCGGGGCTCGCCTTTGGACGGCCCCAGGTTCCATCGCGTAATTTGCCCCCGCTGTCACTCCGGGTTTCTCTCGTTGTAATCCGCAATGATTTTATTGGCCTGCTCGGCGGCCTTTTCAATTCCCTCTTCCGGCGTCCATTCCTCTGCCAGAACCTTATTGATTACTTCCTCATACTGCTGTGAAAGCTCGGGAAACACTGAAATCAGAACACCTTGATATTCAGGCTTGGACTGACGAAGCTGATCGATCGCCGCGTTGAACTGAGGCTTTTCTTCAAGCAGTTGTTTCATCTCGGGCAAATCATAGGATTTGGTGGTAACGGGGAAGTATCCTGTCTGACTGCACCAGTACGCCTGCTGTTCCGGCGAGGCCATGAACTGAATAAATTCAAACGCGGCTTTCTCTTTTCCGGCATCGTTTGTGTCCATCATCCAAAGAGAAGCTCCGCCAACGGATACACCGCCCTGATCCTCCGCGCTGATGGTGGGTATGGGCCCTGTTCCAATCTCAAATTGATCCCCGATGGTGGTAAGCACCGTATAAAGGCCCGCCGAGGAAGAAAGCATCATTGCGGACTGGCCGGAAGCGAAGCGGCCAAATATATCACTAATGGTATTTGCCTGGCTGGCCGTGCCCGATTTTTGAACCTCCAACAGCTTTTGCAGTATCTTCAGGCCACCGCTGTTCTGATCGTATGCAACTGCGGTCGCCCTGCCGGATCTGCCGTTACCGTTATCGGCAAAGGGGAGCCCTTGCAGGCACATCCATTCAGAAAAAAGCCACTCGTTGATATCTGAGTTGTTGATTTCACATCCAGATACTTTTAAATTTCCCTGCTCATCATTCTGAGCCAGTTTTTTACTGTAAGCTAACAGCTCGTCCATTGTTTGGGGCGGATTTTCCGGATCCAGGCCGGCAGCCCGGAAAAGATCCTTATTGTAATACAGAATCGGAGTGGAATTGTTGAAAGGCATGCTGTACAGCTTGCCGTCCAGGGTATAGTAGGCCAATATGTTGGGTTCCAACGCAGAAATATCATAGTTTTCCTGATCAATTAAGGTTTGAATGGGCAAGACCGCTTCATTTTCCATCATAAACCTTGTGTTTTCATCTCCTAATTGAACTACGTCGGGAATCTGGCCGCCTTTTATAGAGGTTTTCAGCTTGTTCATAGCATCGGTATAGCTGCCCTGAAAGAGCGCCTCTACGTGGATGTTCGGATGAGTGCTGTTGAATTCGCTGACCATCTTCTGAACTGCCTGCTCACCCAAACCGCCCATGGAATACCAGAAGGTTACATCATAAACCTGATTTCCATCCGAGGACTCCGCCGGCGCAGACGAGGTCTGCCCGCTAGGTGAGGAGCAGCCGATCATCCCCGCCAGAATAGCCGTACACAAGAGCAAAGCTCCTGCTCGTAATGTTTTTCTTTTCATGTTTTTCCTCCTAAATCAAATGGCGCCCTGAAAATCAACGATTGGATTCTCCCGGCACAGTTCGCAGGACATCTTTTGCCCGCTCGGCTTCTTTCCTCTTGTTTCATTTTCCCGATTTGATCTGGTATGTACTTCTGGTTCTTCGGCCGTAAGATGACATTAAAAATATATCACCCCTTTGTTTTGTCAGCATTATAGGGATGTAAAATGTTTATTTGATTTGTTTCTTGTCTGTTTTCTTTTGAATTCGGGCAAATTTCGCCGTTTTAATCCTAAAAAAAGCAAAAGCTTCATGAAGCTTTTGCTTTTAATGAAAATTTATCAGCGTGTTCAGAGAGTGAGAACGGCAAGCGCTTCATCAATTTCGTGTACGATATCATCGGTTTGCCACTCGGTATAATAATTCAGACAGCAGCACAGGTAATGGATGCTGTTTTCCATATAGCGCGCACGAAAATGCACATGCCCCATCACGCCGTACCGAACATTGTATTTCGGGTAAAGCGTGCCGTAGTCCGGACTGCCTAAAAACGCATTGAAGTAGTCCCACATTTTTTTGGTTTCGGGCACGCAAAACTGCTGGATTCCCACCATATGCGTCAGCACGATCTGCTTTTTTCCATTGCTTTTTTTCAACTGCTTTTCCAGGCGGGCAATCATATCTCCGTGTACTTCCGGATCGGACTTATGCCAACGAACATTCAGACTATCCTGCCACGTTCTTCCGTACCGATTGCGGCGTTCAAATTCCTCCCTGCTGAATTTCGAATTGCCGAACGCATAATCGTACCAGCCTATGTCACCAGTTGCTACCCATTCTTCATTCAGCGGAACGCACCGGTCAATCAGACAGCCTGGGGATTCGGCATAGCGTCGGTAGATTTCCCATGAATCCCGGCATTCGCCTGATTGGTCCCACATATCGTGATTGCCCGGCACAAAATAAACGGGAACACCGGAAAGAGAATGGAACCGCTCCAGAAATGCAAAGGTTGTGGTATAGTGATTTGAAATATCCCCCGCAATGAAAAGGCACGAAAGCTGATGCTCTTCTGCTTTTTCGGCCAGCACTTCCGTAACGGGATATTCCTTATTTTTATCAACATGAATGTCGGAAATAAAGCCTATTTTCATGACCTTAATTCTCCTTACGCCCATCAAAAAAGCAGCATACGAAATGGCTGTCGCCTGTCTGCTTCCATTCGGGTATTGTTTTTTCACAAAGAGCACCAGCACGGCGGCAGCGGGTATGAAAAGCACAACCGGAAGGCGGATTAAGCAGGCTTGGAACCTCACCTTCCAGAACAATGCGATTCCGCCCGGTTTCTGTGACGGAAGGAATGGTTGAAAGCAGTGCCTGCGTATACGGATGCTGCGCATTTTCATAAATCTCCTGTACACTGCCGTACTCTACAAGCCGTCCCAAATACATCACCCCGATACGGTCGCTCATATACTGCACGACGTTCAGATCATGGGAAATAAACAGGTATGTCAGGTTTCTGGTTTCCTTCAGTTTTCTCAGAAGATTCAAAATCTGCGACTGGATGGACACATCCAGCGCAGAAACCGATTCATCCGCTACCAGCAGGCGCGAATCCAGCATCAGAGCCGCCGCGATGTTGACGCGCTGCCGCTGCCCTCCGCTGAGCTCGTGCGGATAGCGTTGAAGGTAACCCGTATCCAGACCCACCGTTTCGATCATCTCCTCCACAAGACGGGTGCGCTTCTGCCTGCCCAGTCTTGTGTTAATCACCAGCGGCTCCTCAATCAGCCAGCCTATTTTTCGTTTCGGATTCAGAGAGGCATACGGGTCCTGCAGGACAATCTGAATTTCGCGGCGCATCGCCTTTCTTTCCTCCGCCGTCATGCAGCGGCTGCTTTTTCCCCGGTAAAGAATTTCACCGGAAGACTGCGGAAGAAGTCCCGCAAGCATCTGTCCCACAGTCGACTTTCCGCAGCCGGATTCTCCCACAAGACCGAATATTTCGCCCGGGTAAATGGAAAGGTCCATTCCATTCACCGCCTGAATGCTTTTCTTCCGGAATGGATTGCTCCTATTCCTAATCTGATATTCCTTGCTGACGTTTACCAGTTCAATCAGTGGCTCATTTGCTTTCATACGGCTTTCCCTCCCGCGAAAAAGCAGCGCACCTTCCTGCTGCCGTCTGAATTTTTCAGCTCCGGCACGGCTTCC
>JAEXDU010000138.1 GCA_023401495.1 Bacillota bacterium | reverse complement strand
CTAAAACAGTTCACACTGTATTCCCGCCGAAGCGACTTTTTTCACGGATTGATCCGCACCCAAAGCGGCTGTTTACCTGCCTCTTACGCTTTGCCTGCGCAGCCCAGAACGGTGTTGATCTTATGCTCGACCATCTCTTTGATGGCGGTGCGGGCGGGCCCGAGGTACTGGCGGGGATCGAAATGAGAGGGATTCTCCGCCAGATATTTGCGCACGCTGGCGGTCATAGCCAAACGCAGGTCGGAATCGATGTTGATTTTGCAGACAGCCATGGTGGCCGCTTGACGCAGCATTTCTTCCGGAATGCCGATCGCGTCGGGCATGCTTCCGCCGTAGCGGTTGATCTCCTCCACAAACTGGGGAACAACAGACGAAGCGCCGTGCAGTACGATGGGGAATCCGGGCAGGCGGCGGGAAACCTCCTCCAGAATATCGAAGCGCAGCTGCGGCTTCTGGCCGGGTTTGAACTTATAGGCGCCGTGGCTGGTTCCAATGGCGATCGCCAGCGAATCCACGCCGGTTCTCTTGACAAAATCCTCTACCTGATCGGGGTCGGTGAAATGTGCCTTGTCCTCATCCACACTCACTTCATCCTCAATACCGGCCAGCTGGCCAAGCTCGGCCTCGACCGTTACATTGTATTTGTGAGCATACTCCGCAACGCGGCGGGCTTCCTCCACGTTCTCCTCATAGGGCTTGGAGGAACCGTCGAACATGACGGAAGTAAACCCGCCGTCGATGCACTCCTTGCACAGCTCAAAGGAGGGGCCGTGATCCAGATGCAAAGCGATGGGCAGCTCGGGATCCAGCAGAACCGCGGCTTCCACCAGCTTCGTCAAATAAGTGTGGTTGGCATATTTGCGCGCACCTGCGGACACCTGAAGGATGACCGGAGCTCTCAGCTCATGGCAGGCTTCTGTGATTCCCTGAATGATTTCCATGTTGTTGACGTTGAACGCGCCGATGGCGTATCCGCCCTCATAGGCTTTTTTGAACATTTCCGTCGTATTTACCAATGGCATATGGATCACACTCCTGAATGATTTTAGAATACGTTACTGTCATTATACCATAAACCGGAAAAAAAGACAGGCTTGTGAAAAAAATGTCTATAAAAAATATCTATAAAATCTTCCATGGAATTTTTGTGCCATTCAGGCAGAGAACAGCTGCGCATTACAGCGGCTGTAATGGAACAGATACTGCTGCGCCACGCCCGCATACGGCCCAAGCTGCTGCGGAGTATAGCCGGGCAGCAGCACCGCCATGGCGCGCTTCATCCACACGTCCATGGGGAATGCTTCCAGCCGGTGCAGGCCGTACAGCAGCGCGCATTCCGCCACTTTTTCCCCCACGCCGTAAATTTTCATCAGGCTTTGCCGCGCCTCATCGATCGGCAGGCGGGAAAGAGCGTCCAAATCCACCTCGCCGCCAGCCACCTTCTGCGCCGCGTCGATCAAATATTTGGCCCGGAAGCCGCTGCGCACCGGCGCTAGGGAATCCACCGTCTGAACAGCCAGACGTTCCGGCGACGGAAAGTCATAAAAACCGTCGTGCTCCTCGCCAAGCAGCTGGCAGAGCCTGTCCACCAATCCCTTAATGCGCGGGATGTTATTGTTCTGAGACAGAATAAACGAACACAGGGCCTCCCACGGGTCCTGCTGCAACAGACGGATTCCCGGGGCAAATGCGGCCGCCTGCCGCAGCGCCGGGTGCATCTGCGCCAGCGACTCGCGCACCGCCGCGTAATCGAAATCCAGATCGAAGTAGGGAATCCATACTTTTTCAAACTCCGCCGCCGTCACTCCGTGGAACAGCACTGTCCCATTCTGCTCAGTGATCGTGAGTGTGCGCCCGCAGGCAATCCCGCGGTATTCCCCGCCGGGCAGCACCTGCCAGCGAAAGCACTGGCCGCAGTCGAGCGTCTGGAGCAAATCCAGATCGGGGGACGACGGGATCTCTATCCCATGCGAAGTCTTTCGGTAAAACATGAGTTCCTCCTCTGCCGCGCGCTCGGCGCGGCGCTACAATGTGAACATTATAGCATACTTTTCCTCAGACGGGAACGGCAGGGAAAAACTGTCATAGAAAGGAAGAAGTCCGGATTGCCCGTGGGAGAAAGCAAGCCCGCTTTCCGAATTTGGCAGGCCGACTTAATTTAAGAGCCTAACGCCGTTCACGGCAACCGGTTGTCCGCGGCTGAGAGCGCCTTGAAACTTTCAGAATCAGCAGGAAAACGGGAATGGTAATCAAAGTATGCCGTTGCCTTTCTGCGCATCATCCGCAGTTCCTTCCAGACTGATCTTCACCCTCGCGAGCACTGTTTTATTTCATTTCATGAAACAACATCGTTGTCAGCCGGTCGAAAACAGGAATGAGTTTTCAGAATTGATGTGTCCGCGTAAAGGGGAAAATACTGCCTGTTGTTTCGTAAAATGTGTTTCTGCGTCGGATTCGGTTGACATAACAGACATTTTCACAAAATCTTAAAAAAAGTTAACACACCGGTATACCGTCACTTATCAACACTTTCAACAGACTTTTCCACAGGATGTTCCGGGGTTATCCACTGAATTTATGTAAACCGAAAAAATTTACATACGGTATAACCGATCAACGCGCTATCCTTTTCCTGATTCATTCCGTATAAACGTTTGCCTTTCGCCTAAAATAAGGGTATCAAATCAGCAGGAGGCTCACTATGATTCGCGGAATCAGCAGACAGATCATTGAGGTGAAGGAAACGGGAAATATGTACTACGAAAGCGCCTATCTGGTGGTAAAGCCGGAATACGCCAGCGCCGAACGCGAGCTGCTCGAACGCGAGGCCCGCAAAATACTGCGCAGCATGGACGCTCCCTCCGGCATGAAGCGGGCGCGGGGGATGTCTTTTTGGGTGACTCGGGTAGCTCCTCCCGCAGCCGTGGCGGCAGCGGCGGCAATCTTATATTTTGCCACGATTTGAGCCCGGGCACAATCCGCCTTTTTTTAACAATTTATTTTCCTTTCCGCGCCTTTTTGTGTTATAATAACCTCACACTGCAAGCCGAAGCAAAGCTTCGGGCAGTTGAGAGAACATTGAAACAGGATAAGTGTTTTTTATTCTCAAACAGTTTCTGAAAACTGAGCGCTGTGGTTCCATCATGTTATAATAACCTCACACTGCAAGCCGAAGAGAAGCTTCGGGCAGTTTGAGAGAGCATTGAAACAGGATAAACGTTTTTTTATTCTCAAACAGTTTCTGAAAAAGAGCTTTGTGGTTTTATCATGTTGTAATATCCTCACGATACAGCCCAAAGCAGAGCTTTCAAACAAATTTTCAGTGGGGTATCCTCCGCATGGGTATTCTGCTGGTACAGCCTTGCCCCTCATACCGGGGCAAAGGCTGCGTCTGCGCGTATGCTGTGAGAAACTTTCTTATAGAAGAAATGGCCCGTTTTTTGCAAAAGAATAAAACCTTTCCTAATAATGGATTTTCTAAAAAATACAAACCAATAAAATCATAAACAATACTTAACATTTTAGCGGTTTGCCTGCGCGGCAAAGCCAAAGACCGTAAAGAGGAGCAGAACATATGGAAGAAAATAAAACCGCCGCGCGCGGCGAAGATATTATTGCGGGCAGAAACGCCGTAACAGAGGCGCTGAAAGCCGGGCGCACCATCGACAGCATCTATGTGGCCCGGGGCAACCGCACGGGCTCCATCGGCGGCATTATTGCAAAGGCCAAGCAGTCGGGCATCCCCGTAAAGGACGCCGACCCCAAAAAGCTGGATTATCTGTGCGGGCATGCCAACCATCAGGGTGTGGTGGCGGTGGCCGCCGTAAAAGAATACGCTTCGCTGGAGGATCTGTTCCGCGTGGCGGAGGAGCGGGGCGAGCCGCCGTTCTTTCTGATCGCGGACGAGCTGGAAGACCCCCACAATCTGGGGGCGATCCTGCGCACAGCGGAATGCTCCGGAGCGCATGGTGTGATCGTGCCGCGCCGCCGCGCCGCGGGCCTTACATTTGCCG
>JAEXDU010000122.1 GCA_023401495.1 Bacillota bacterium | reverse complement strand
TTTGGCGGGCAGCATAGCTGTTCGCCAAACTTTTTTGATATAAAGGTTATAAAGGTAACAAACAGCATCGAAAGCAATATGATTTTTCTCTTTGGTGTTTGGTGGTGTGAAAATATTTTTACCTGACATGGAATATAAGTCAAGGCCATACAGAGCAAGACATACATCCACTCTGTATAGCCTTGGTTTTTCACGTTCCCCTTATTGTACTGCCATTCTTTTCATTGCAAAGTGATGAGATAGTGTCATCGCAATATCTTCTGATTCCCAGGTACATCTTTTGCGGAACCTGCCGAAATGACCATATGCGGCTGTTTGCCGATAACACGGTTCACGCAGGGACAGCGTTTCAATGATGTCTGAGGGAGTAAGCACCATACCGTTCAGAAAAACCTCTTCCATTTCTCTGTCCGGTACATTACCGGTACCAAAGGTATCCACCATCAGACTGACTGGTTCGGCCATGCCGATAGCATAACTGAGTTGAATCTCACAGCGGCTGGCAAGTCGGGCTGCTACGACATTTTTCGCAAGAAAGCGTGCCATGTAAGCGGCGCTTCGGTCCACTTTGGTGGGATCTTTGCCGGAAAATGCCCCGCCGCCGTGCCGGGCATAACCGCCGTAGGTATCTACGATAATCTTTCGTCCGGTTAGACCTGTATCGGCAGTGGGCCCACCCAAAACAAAGCGGCCAGTTGGATTGATAAGAAATTTTGTATTTTCATCCCAAAGCCCCGCTGGGATCGCTTTCATAATGACCTCACTGATAATATCCTGCTTCAGCTGCGCCATGTCGATATCCGGATCATGTTGTGCGCTGACAACGACGGTATGAATGCGAACCGGCTGATTGTTGCTGTCATATTCCACCGTTACCTGAGATTTCCCATCGGGCCGCAGATAAGGCAGAAGCCCCGATTTGCGCACCTCAGTCAATCGGTATGTCAAGGCGTGTGCCAGCGAAATGGCAAGCGGCATCCGTTCGGGTGTTTCATTGCAGGCATATCCAAACATCATGCCCTGATCTCCAGCGCCCAGTTCTTGAAGACCATTCTGCTTTCCCTCAAAGGAGCAGTCTATACCCATGGCAATATCAGAGGATTGCTGATGCAATGAAATACGGACGGTTATGGTGTCGGCACAAAATCCGTATTCGGGCCGGTCATATCCGATTTCACGAATGGTATTACGTGCAACTGCCTCATAATCCACCTGTGCCGTTGTACTTATTTCCCCCATAATGTGAAGCTCATCTGAAGAGGCGGTGACTTCGCAGGCACAGCGGGATTCTGTATCCTGCTCCAGCAGGGCGTCCAATATTGCATCCGCCACACAATCACACAGCTTGTCGGGATGCCCTTCCGTTACAGATTCCGAAGTGAAAAGACGTCCCCTCATAATCCACTTACCCTTTCTGAGCAGCAGCCATTGCAGCCCATACGATCGTGGGAGCAGGACCAAAGCTCATCGGCTACAGGAGCCCAGTGTTTGGCAGGCTTCTCGCATTTGGCTGCCAAATCCCGTACATCTTCCGGATTCTGCAGATCGGTGGATCGGGCGCCGGAGCTTTCGACCGCACTGATCAATGCATTTGGGTTATCCAGCAGAGGGCAGGGGCGCAGGTGGTTTCTATTCCAAGGCTGTCCTGCCTGATACGCTTTAAAAAGCGGAGCCTGCAGCGCTTCCAGCAGGGTCTTTTCACGGATGTTGGAATCGGAGTAGTGGATGAAAGCACAGGGCTCATAGTCGCCGTTGGCGTTGATATGAAGATATACTCTTCCTCCGGCAAGACAACCTTGAGAATACTCGCCGTCATTCCAAAAATCCAGTGTAAAAATGGGCTTTGTTTCCCGGAATTTTCGAATCTGTTCATACATGAATTTCCGCTGTTCGGGTGAAACCATCAGTTCTGGAACCGCTTCCTTGCCTATAGGCATATAGGTGAAGAACCAACAGAATCGGGCACCCCACGCGATCATCTGGTCAAAATATTCTTCACTGCCGATTATTTCGGTATTCTTGCTGGTATAACAGCAAGAGATTCCAAAGGGCAGCTTTCTTTTCTTTAGAATCGACATGGCCTGTTCTACCTTGGCGAAGGTTCCCTTGCCCCTGCGAAAATCCGTATCGGTTTCAAAACCCTCCACGCTGATGGCTGGAATGAAGTTTTTCACCCGGAGCATATCCTCGGCAAACGCTTCATCAATCAGTGTACCGTTGGTGAACGCGGTGAATTGGCAGTCCGGGTGCGCTTCGCACAGACGAATAATGTCCTTCTTGCGTACCAGCGGTTCGCCGCCGGAATACAGGAACATATAGCTGCCCAACTCATTCGCCTGGGTAATGATAGAGTCCAGCTCTTCATAGCTCATATTCAGTTTGTTGCCGTATTCGGCAGCCCAGCAGCCGGTGCATTGAAGATTGCAGGCGGAGGTGGGATCCATTAGAATCGCCCATGGAATGTTGCATCCGTACTTCTGGCGACTTTCTTCCTGCTTTCTGGTTCCTGCGAGGCTGGCATTCACAAAAAAATTACGTACTGTAGCTTTCAGCACCTCATGGTCCACTTCATCACATAGATGAACTACGTAGCGGTTCCATATGTTTTGGGGATCGGAAGCAATGGGATGGATTACCTTAATTGCGTTTTTATATTCTCCCGAAACATTAAATCGTTCCGCCCAATCTACCAGCATAGAAAAGTTTTTTGCAGGGGATTTCAGCACATAATCCAGTGTAAGGTCAAGGGCCCCTGCCTGTACTTTATCCATGAATTTGCTCATTACGATTCTCCTTAGAACTGTATTTTTATAAGTATCGGCATCAATGCCAGTATGTTACGGAAAAGGCAGCACATAAAACAAAACTATATGCTGCCTTTTTATGGACTACTTCTTTCTCTTCTTGACAACAGATACAACAGCGACCACTGCAACAACGGCTACACCAATAACGACAACAGGACCTACCATGGTTTTCAGCTCCTTTCCATAATTGATTGACATAGAAACACTCTAGGAATAGTGTGTCTGTCAGGACATTTTAAACGCTCAGCAGGCTGCTGGCCTTTTCGCAGACCTCGTAGATTTCATCATATTTTTTATCAATGATTGGAGTCACCTCCGCAGATTTGCGGCTGCTGATCTTGCGAAACAGGAGATAGGGTGCTACCCAGCCGATGAAGCCGGGAATGGCAAGTATAACGCAGAGAGGAATGTTTCCTGCAGTGACGGCAAATACCGAACCGGCCATAAAGGCGGTACCGACAAGTCCCACACCATACGCTACACCGGAGGCTTTTGTTATCTTAGAAAATTCCAGTGATTCGATTTCGGCAACGCCGGCTTCAAACTGGCGCTGAAGCCTTGAAATTTCCGCTTTGTTGCGAAGCTTGCGGTTCCGCTTGAATTTCAGGGATATAAAGGTGGATCCCTGCGGGGGAATAGAACTGCCTTCCAGTTCCCAACCAAAGCTGGGGTAGCTGTCTGAATAAACAGACTCCATACTGCGCTTGACCGTCAGTTCCTTGTACTCATAACCCACAAAGCTATTGTCATTTTTTAAAGTCTCACTCATAATATTTTCTCCTCTTTCATCATTTGGGGCTTTCATGATTGCCTTATTGTGTTTTGAAGCGTCCTTTTGAACTATGAACATGGTTTTTCAACCGGTTCTTTGATTGCCGGATATGCGTTTCAATCCAGTTCTTTGGCTCCCGTGCATCAGCGCTCTCGCCTTTGTTCGATCCACGGGTATCCGTGTTTTCCACAGTGTTTTCTTGCAATGCGTGAGCAGCTTGCGCGCGGATCCCTCCGTGCATTTTGACGCTTCAGGTAAAATCCGGGACGATATCAACGAATGATATTTGCTTATTCCGTCTTACATCCCGCTTATTTTTCGCTGAGGTCCGCTACTTCGTTAAGTCGTCACTCAACTTCATGATCTGATTTGCGTATTTTTTCTTGCGCCTGCCGGTAATCAGCTGATACACCGGATAAGACAGCAGCGCAATGATCAGCCCGGGGATTCCTATGGCAAGACCGTTGTTCATAGCACCCCACACCATAATGTTAGACATTCCGGTGCCCAGCAGAAGTGCACCGCCTGTTCCGAGGATACCTGCCGCAATTTTTCCCGGCAATTTCACCTTGTTGTCCAGCTCCTTAAGCTGCTCCATTTTGTTCTCTTCCCGGCTGAGATACTGCTTGCGGATATTTTCGACTTTCGTCTTTTCGTGATTATTTGCATTGTATTCGCTCATATAAACAACTCCTTTTGTATTTGTTGATTTCGGTTGATGGTGTCATTGTACGATTCCTCTGTTTCTGTTTTGCTTGAGAATTGTTTGTGTTACATTAATCTGATTTATCAATCATCTTCAATTGAAAAGAACACCGCCGCCCTATATCGGGCGGCGGTGTTCTTTTAGCTTTTGAGCAGCTTGTTTCCCTTTTCGCAGATCTCATAAATCTCATCATATTTCTCTTCAATCTGCGGGGTGATTTTTTCAATCTTTTTTCTCACCCTTGACTTGTAAACAAAGTAAGGCAGTATCCAACCGATAAAAGCGGGAATTGCCAGTACGATACATAGCCATATTATAGGTGGTTGGTGTGTAACCGCAAAGACGGAACCGGCCATGAATGCGGTACCGATGATACCAATGACCAGCGCCCATATGGTTGCATCCGAGGTTTTGGATTTTTCCATGGCGTCAATCTCATTCATACAGGCTTCAAAGTGGCGCTGCAGCCGAGTCAACTCCGTCTTATTCAAAATTTTGCGGTCGCGTTTGAATTTGATCGTTACCTTTCCCATAACTACGGAAGGCTGAATGTTATCATCGGCGACCCAGCCGAAGTTCATATAACCGTCCAGATACATAGAAGCGCGCTCCCGGTCGGCGGTGACTTCTTTATATTCATAGCCAACAAAATCCTTGCTGCTCTTTGTAATTTCGCTCATGCTATCGACTCCTTGTACTTAATGGCTGAATAAATTATATGGCCTGAGCTTACCAAGGTGCTGTTCAAAAATTGCTTATAAAATGTTTGTAAAGCATTAATCTGTGTTCTTTGTTTCGCGTTCCACAGGAATTCGGACCGTAAATGTGCTCCCCTTTCCCGGTACACTGGCAGCCTTGATTGTCCCACCGATCAGCTGCAGAATGCGAAGTACGAGGGCAAGTCCGAGTCCATTTCCTTCGGTGGAGTGGGAGGTGTCTCCCTGATAGAACTTATCGAATATATGCCGGAGGGTTTCTTCGCTCATTCCACAGCCGGTATCCGACACGGATACAATCACCTCGCGCTGCGTAGAACTTTGCTGTAATGTCACTGTGCCGCCCGGCTCGGTAAACTTAATGGCGTTGGAAAGCAGGTTATTCCACACCAGCTCCAGTAGGCTGGCATCGGCCTCAATGGTGGCCTTGTCCTCAATATCTGCCACAAATTCAATCTCTTTCCGGGTCCATACATCTTCAAAGCGCAGCGCACATTCACATAACTGCTCACACAGATCATAGGGTTCCGGAACCGGATGCAAGTTCTGCTTTTCCAATTTATTGAGTTTCAGAAGGTTTGTAATCAGATTGTTCAGGCGTACAGAGGACTCTAAAATGGTGTTGATATAATCCTCTTTTTGTGTGTCGGTCAGCTTCTCGTCTTTCATTGCCTGTGCATAGTTCTGAATGATGGACAGCGGGGTTTTGATTTCATGTGACACGTTGGAAAAGAAATCGGTTTTCAGCGTTTCAATGCTGCCAAGCTCCTCCACCATTACATTGAAATCCGCTATGATGACATCAAGATGATCACGCTTATCCGGCAGATGCCTTGGGGGGATATAGACAGAGAAATCACCTTCGGCTACCTTGCGGGTGGCCTTAGCAAACTCCTCCATGGGCTTTTGATAATGCTTATTGAACTGAAACTGTGTAAACATGGCAAAGGCGGCGGCAACAAACGTCCAATAAATTAAAACCCCAATGACATATCCAAAAGGCAGGCTCTTATAATCGATATAGTTTTGCAGAATGAGCATTTGACCTGTCGTCAGGCCCGCAAGTCCCAGAAAAGACAGCACAAAACCGGATACGGGAAAAATCTTCGACTTGACCCTTGAATCAGAAGCCTTTTCTTTTGTGTTCATATCAGCACCGCCTTATAGCCAAGCCCCCTGACTGTTACGATTTGAAACCCATCACATGCGGAAAGCTTATCGCGGAGTTTGGTAACATAAACGTCAACGGCACGAAGGCTGGTCTCGCTTTCTACACCCCAGAACTCATCCATGAGCTGCGCACGGGTAAAAGTCTTTTTGGGATAGGAAAGAAGCTTGTAAAGGATATTGAATTCCCGAAGCGTGAACTGGATTTCCTCCCCGTTAATGGTGGCGGTCACAGCATCGGCATCCATGGAAAGATTGCCTAACGTCAGCTTCCGGTTTTCCATGATGTTGGCACGGCGCAGCAGGGCGCCCACCCGCATGATCAGCTCATCCATGTTGATGGGCTTGACCATGTAATCGTCAATGCCAAGCTGAAATCCCTTTTGTTTGGAAAAAATGTCATCCTTGGCGGTCATAAACAGGATGGGAATGGTTTTATTGATCTCCCGCACTGTTTCCGCAAATTCAAATCCGTCGATTTCCGGCATCATGATATCGGAAATAATCATGTCGTACAGATTATTGTACATCAGATCGTACGCTTCCCGGGGATTCAGGCAGCCTTTTGCCTTGTATCCGTTGTCGTTTAAATAGGTACATACGATTTGATTAAGCTTTATATCGTCCTCTACTACTAATATATTGACCATTTTTCATCCTCCTGTTTTGGATTTTGCTTTTCTACACAGATAAGCCGTAACTGTAAGTTTTGATTTACTATGCTCTGCAAGTGATGAAAGTCTGCTTTGGCTCTGTCCTTTGACAGCGCTACATACAATACCGGCCAGTATGAGTCGCGTTCCACATATCGAACCGGTTTAACAGAAAATTGGAGGGATTCCTTCTTCATGAGCTTTTTGACCTTACGGTAAGCGGCTCCGTAGTTTTTACCGGTTTGAATTTTTCGGATACGCACAATCATGACGACTCCGAGCAGGGCGGCACAGCTTCCCATCAGTATGCCAATGAATCCGTTTGCGGCCGGATGCAGATGTATCTGCGTATCCGAAAAGGAAAGAATCGCTGTTTGTGTAAGAACAAGGCAGATGAGCGACGAAGCCAGGTTGATCATTTTGATTGCATGAACCAGCGGTGTATGGTTATGGCGTTCAATAATTACCCCGCGAATATTGATGGTAAGCTCTGTAAAAGTAAACGTCGCTATGGCAAGCGCCACATACATATGGTAAGCGCCGGCCACAGGGTGAAAGAACAGCCAAATGGAATACGCAATGTAGAGAAGGCTCGATAATGTTAAAATGGCTCCGGAGAGCATGTAATAACGGTACTGTTCTTTTATATCTTTTGCTTTTAGAATACCTGCAAGTGCAAAATATTTAGCGATCACCATTCCAAAGGTGTAAAAAGCGTTTACACAGATGAAAAAGGACATGGATACAATGCCCATCGAAAGCTTCCCTAACCCCACAAAAATATTGGCTGTCCACGAGACTCCTGTTACTTTTAGAGAACGACTGACATTTGGTGAAAAACGTTCTGTCAGGTCAGAATTTACATGACGAATTGCTTGAAGCAATGTCGGTGACGGTTTCTTTTTTCGTTTCATTCGGCATCACTCCATTCATTATACAATAGGAAGGTGAAAAAGCGCACCAGTCCTTCCTTGTTTTAGAAATAGTATTCTATTCTTATTTGAAATTTGTTTAAGGTTTGTTTGAGAATTGTTAATGAGAAAAAGCAAGTCGATTTTTAGAGCGGCAAATTAACAATTTTCAAACAATTCTTAAGTAATCCATAAATACAAATCAGATAGAATCGTTTCAAATTCCAAAGCGTTATCTGGAGTGTGAATGCTTTTGAAAATCGTAAATATACTTTTGACCAAACATACGGATATGGGATCTAGCCTTCTCTATTTTATGAGCGATTATGGATATACACATGCGTCCATAGGATTAGAGGGTGATCCGCATTTCTATAGTTTTAACTATCGGGGCTTCTGCATTGAAACTGCTCAGAAGCACAAAAACAGGGGGGTAAAAAGAAGCTGCTGCTATCAGATTGAGGTTTCTGAACAGGCTTATGCGTGGCTTCAGCAAATGATCCAACGGTTTCAGGACTGCAGGAGCTATTTCAAATATACCCGGCTGGGGGTGCTCTGCTGTGCTGTCAGGCTTCCGTTTCAGAGGAACAACCATTATTTCTGTTCCCAGTTTGTTGCCGAAGCACTTCATCTATCCGGTGCGCTTCGGCTCAAAAAACCTGCTTATTTATATCTGCCTGATCAGTTTTGCAGTGAGCTGGAAAAATGCGGTGATGTGGTTCGAACCATATATAATTTGGTTTAAATATGCTTTTTATGATGTTATTTTTACTGATTAATGATTCTGAAACATTTTTCAAACCATCCGCAAACGCTTTTTATGTATGATGAGCGCATTAAAACATCAATCCATATGAAAAGCTTTTGAAAAGCGGAGGATATTTTTATGACGATTAAAGATGAAAATCAAAAGACAATCTACCTTGTGACGGGAGTCGCAGGGAATCTTGGCAGCAGCGTCGCAGCAAAGCTTTTGGAGGAAGGAAAGAAAGTGCGTGGGCTTGTTCTAAAGGGTGATCCTGCCGCCGCGAGGGTTCCTCATGCTGTGGAAATTTGTATGGGTGATGTGACGGATCCAGAGAGTTTGGAGCGCTTTTTTTCCACAGAAAGCGAAGCAGAAATTATTGTGATTCACAGTGCTGCGGTTGTAACGGTGAACCCTGCATATAATCCGAAGGTCTATGATGTCAATGTGGCCGGTACGAAAAACATATTGAATGCTTGTGCAGCACACAAAGTAAAAAAACTGGTATATGTCAGCTCTACCGGTGCTATTCCTGAACTTCCGGAAGGAATGCCGATTACAGAAATTAGTGTTTTCAATCCCAATAATGTAGTAGGCTTTTACGGTCAAACAAAGGCTATGGCAACACAGGCTGTGCTGGATGCAGTGCGTGAGCAGAATCTCGATGCATCCATTGTCTTTCCCACAGGCATCTGCGGCCCGGATGACTATGCCTTCGGTCCAGTGGCAAGCTTCATCATGGAGTATTGTGCGGGTAAAATGCCCTGCGGCATGGAAGGTAGCTTTAACGCTGTAGATGCCCGCGACCTTGCCAACGCGATCGTCACTTGCTGTGAAAAGGGACGAAAGGGCGAAGGTTACATTCTGGGTAATGAATGCGTTTCCATGAGGCAGATGTTTCAACTGCTCAGTGAACTTACCGGCGCCAAAGAGGTTAAAACGATTCTTCCGATTCCGATCGCAAAGCTGGTTGGCAAGCTATCCGATCTTAGTGCAAAAATGACCGGAAAACCAGCAGTCATGACCAGTTTTGCTGTATACAATCTGGTGCGCAACAACGTATTTGACTGCTCAAAAGCAAAGCGGGATCTGGATTACCACACCCGTCCCTTTTCAGAAACGATGAAGGATACGATTGATTGGCTAAAACGTGAAGGAAAAATCCCTTTACCTTCTGCAGCATGTCAATAATCCCGTCAACTGGTTTCCGTGGGGAGAGCAGGCGTTTGAGAAAGCGAAACGCGAGGACAAGCCGATCTTTTTGAGCATCGGCTATTCCACGTGCCATTGGTGGCAAAATACTTACTGAAACCGGAATTGCTTTCAGAATTTTTATCGGACTTTTCAACACTGACCGTCTGGTAAGAATTTCCGGATGTAAAAAAGACGGAGCAGGCAACACCTATTGTTGCCTGCTCTGTCTTTTGGGCGATGCTATGACTTTTTACCATATCATTATCATGCGGATTTTGACGGAACGTTCTTTAGAGCAGAGCCCAATCCTATGAAAATCAAAGTTTGGATTCTGGCGGTTACCGCTGTGAAATTTGGGTATTATTTGATGAAGCTTGCCTGCTTGCTGGCTTCTTCCTATGTAATGTTTTTTATTGTAATCAACTTTATTGTTCTCAAAGAAATGGTTTCCTTGGGTATCAATGGAAACAATCGGCGATCTGAATTTTTTATACGGCATACCAAAGCCATTCCATTGGCGGTCACTGATCTGTAGCCGCAACCTCTGCCGCTTTTCAAAACCATGTGTTAATCAAGCATCTTCTCGCGGAGAGCATGAATCGTTTCCCTTTTCAGGCCAATATGCGCCAGATAGTCGGCTGCTGTTCCGTATCGCTTCGAGAGGTGCCGCAGCGCTTTTTCCATATTGGAGGGCGGTGACTGCATAATGTATTGAGGGACGATAAGACCCCGGCCTTCCAGCTCTTTTGTCTGTAAGGCAAACAGGTCTTTCATGACAGTTTCCGTCAATGCGTAATCTCCGATTATGGTTTCATCGTCCACACCGGCCAGTCCCAGCAGTAGCATGGCTACCATGCCGGTGCGGTCTTTTCCTCCGGTGCAGTGAAACAGCACCGTGTCCTGTGAATAGAAGGCGATTGTTTCCAATATTTTACGGAATTCCTCCTGACTGTCGTCCAGCATCCAGAGGTACAGTTCCCACATACTGGGGGGGAATTCCTCCAAATATCTTTTTTTACGTACCGGATCCTGCAAAGATACCGGAGTGTATTGCACCCCGGGCGCAAAAAGCTCCATACGGTCCGGAAAACGCCGGCGTTCTTCCGGAAAGCGCAAGTCAATCACGCAGCGCACGCCGTAGTCGCTGAGAAAATGCGCATCCCGGGCGGTGATTTTATCCAGCGCATCGCTGCGCAGAATGGAATGTTTTTTTAACAGGCCGACGGAATGACTCCGGTAACCGCCGAGTTCTCTGGTGTTTCTTGTTCCCTCCAAGGCGAGGGGCTGTGAAATTTGCTGCATTTTATTTCTCCCAACATCACTGAATTATTTGCCCATGGTGAGCCTGGCACGAAGTTTTCCGGACAGAAATTCCACCAGCAGAACCAGCAGGACCAATCCCAGCAGGACGGAGCCGGCCTGGTTCCACCGGTAGGAATTCATTGCGAAGATCAGAGGGGCTCCGATTCCGCCGGCGCCTACAAGCCCTAGAACAGAAGCGTCCCGCAGATTCATGTCGAATCGGTACAGAATGGTAGAAAGAAAATTCGGAACCAACTGCGGAAGAATGCCGTACCGAATTTTCTGGAACAGCGTGCATCCAGCGGCATCCAAAGATTCCAGAATTCCTGTATCCAGATCCTCAATTGCTTCAATATATAGCTTAGAAAGCATTCCGATAGAGCACAGCGACATGGTCAAAAGTCCGGCAAACGGCCCCGGGCCAGTCACACGGATAAACATCAGGCCATAAATTAGGGGCGGAATCGTGCGGATTGCCATGATGCAAAAACGACCGATCATCGCGACGAAATTTGGCACCACATTGGTTGCGGATAAAAAAGAAAGCGGAATGGAAAGAACAGAGCCGACAAGGGTACCCAAAAATGCGATACAGACGGTTTCAAGCAAAAGAAACGGCACACCCTGTGAGGTGAAGTTCAGGAGGAGACTCAGATCCGGATTCAAAATGCCGAGAATAATATTTTTGGCGACAGTCACACCGTCCATCTGTGTTTGCTGCATGGATACGGCGGTGGAGGACCAGAGAAACAGTGTGACGACGACAACGGTCGCCACAATATGGAACAGGTGGCGCTTGGGTCGGGATTCCCACTGGCGCTTGATGGAAGCATTCATTCGTGTTCCTCCTTATACCAGTTTGCTGCGCAGAAAATGGCTGACGCTTTCAATGAGGATCACGGCCGCAAAGAGCATGAGAAGAATCATGCCGACATTGTCATATTGCCTCCAGCCAATGTTCTCATTTAGAATTACTCCCAATCCTCCCGCCCCGACATAGCCCAGAATGGAAGCATAGCGCACGTTTCCTTCGAAACAGAACAGACAAATCGACAGATAGGACGGCAGCACCTGCGGAAGGATCGCCTGCCGAAATGCCTGAACCTTTCCGCAGCCAAGGGACTCCATCGCTTCAAAGGCACCCATGTTCACCGTTTCAATCTGCTCATACAGCGTTTTCCCCACGTAAGCGAAGGTGAAAATGGCAATTGCCGTTGTTCCCGCAAGTGTTCCAAGACCGAAAATGTAAGTTGCAATCAGCGCGGTGACCAGTGTGGGGAGCGTGCGTGCAAGGCTGAGAAAAAGCCGGACGGCGGTAGTCGCGATGCGGTTTGAAATAATGTTTGCCGACGCGGCGGCGGCGAAGGGAACCGCAAGCACAGAACCGATCAGCGACCCGAGAAGGGACATTTTGATGGTGTCAAAAAGGGGCGACCAGACGTTGGGCAGGTAAGAAAGGGCAGGTGGAAGCATACTGGCCAGAATCACGAAAAACTGATACCCCCGCTGCGCAATCACACGCAGGTCAAATCCGGTAATCTTAACGGAAAGAACCGTAAAAGCGAGTACGACAGCCGCGGCGGGGATCGTGTAGGAATGCGGCTTTCTCACAGACCTTCCGCTGCTCACCTGGTATTGCTTCATATCGCTTCCTCCTGTCCGTGCCCGTAAACCAGTGACAGCACGTCCTGCGTAACATCCTTCGCGCTGCCGTCAAACACAATGCGGCCGGCCTGGATTCCAACCACGCGGTCGGCATACTGCAGGGCAAGGTCGACATGATGGATGTTGATCAAGACGGTGATGTTCATTTCCTGATTAATGCGGCGAAAGTCATTCATGACCTGCGCGGCTGTGACCGGGTCAAGGGAGGCCACCGGTTCGTCCGCCAGTATAATTTGCGGATTCTGTGCCAAAGTGCGGGCCAGAGCGACACGCTGCTGCTGTCCGCCGGAAAGCTGGTCGGCGCGGGTAAACGCTTTTTCCAGAATCCCTACCTTGTCCAGCGCTTCCAACGCGTCAAGATTGTCCTTTTGAGGGAACACACCCAGAATGGAGCGCCAAAGCGGAAGGTCGGGCACTTTTGCCGCCAGCACATTTTTAATGACGGTGGTGCGTGTGACAAGATTAAAAGATTGAAAAATCATACCGATTTTTCGCCGGAACTGCCGCAATTGTTTCCCCCTGAGCCCGGTGACGTTCACGCCGTCGACCGTCAGAGTACCGGAGGTAATGGGGTGTATCCGGTTAATGGTGCGGATCAAAGTGGATTTTCCCGCGCCGGAAAGTCCAATGATTGCCACAAATTCTCCCTGGTCAATCTTCAGGCAGATATCATTGAGCGCCTGAAACCCATTCGGATATGTTTTATTGACATGTTCAAATAAGATCATGGGGTCCTCCCAAACCGCACAAAGGATGAACCGTGAAGTTCACCCCGTGCCTGATTCCTATTCCATTTTGAGGCGGTTATTTTTTCAGCTGCTTCAAAAGCTCCTGCGCCTTGCGCTCGTTGTCGTAATCGGAGGATTTTGCGATCTGGTAGCCCTCGTGGCTGTAAATTGAGATGACCTTTTTGCCCTCGTCAGTATTTGCGATATTGATAAACGCGGTCTGAAGCGCTTTTTTCATGGATTCATCCATGATCTTAGAGGTTTTGCTGACGCTGATCGTGTCGTTGTAAATCGGCGAGGTGACGCCGATGACGCCGGTTTCTTCCCAGATGGAAGCTTTTCTGCCATAATCGCCGGTCCATTTTTGCTCATAATCGCGGCGGGCATCCGCATAGGTGACGAGAATATCCACCTGACCGGAGGCGAGGCGCGCGAAGGAACTGCCATAGGAATCCGCCTGCACCGTATGGGTCAGGTCTGTGAGGCTCTTCTGGTAATTGCTGTTGAGCCAAAGTGACGGGTAAATATAGCCCGCGGAAGAAGAGGAGGACATCACGCTCCAGTTTGCGCCGGCAAGGTCATCAAAAGTCAGCTTTTCTCCGGCGTTCACCTTTTTAGCCAGCGCTTTTCCCTTTTCCGTTGGGCCGGCAATGATCAGAGAACGGTAAGAGGACGCCTGCTTGGTTGTTGCTTCCGTCGCTTTACCGTCGTTCCAGTCTTTCGCGTTGTCAGAGTCTTTGCTCAGCCCCGCTCTGGTAGCGGTCAGAATGACGTCTGCGCCGTCGTCGTACAGCGCATAGGTGCCGCCGGGAATCATGCCAACATCCGCCGTGCCGGAAGAAAGCGCTTCGCCGACAGCTTCATAGGTAGTCCCGACTGTGATTTCCACGTTTTTCACGTCATAGCCTTCGTTGACCATTTCTTTCTGAAGGAGCTCTTTCAACGGGGCGGTTGCCGTAACGATTTCCTGAGGGTCTTTGGAAGGGACAAAGTAAACACTGAGGCTGTCCACTGTTTTCAATCCTTCTGCCGAAGAGGCCGGCTGAGAATCAGCGGAAGACGCGGCTGTCTGCGCCTGTTGATTGGAGCATGCGGTAGCGGAAAGCAGCATCGCACCCGCAAGGGCGGCAAACACGAACCTTTTCATGGGAGACGTGGTCATTTTGTTTTCCTCACTTTCTTTTTTGAAACAGGGTTGAAATCATATCGGTGGAAAAGCGGGCGGCAACCGAGGCTTCGGGTGCCAGCCGCCTGACCTGCACAGAGAGGGTGCCGTCGCAATAAACAGCGCGGTTATAGGCGGACAAAGCCTTTAAGTAAGTGTCCGGCCCGGATTCCTCTAAGACAAAGGACAGGGAATCCGCCGTAAAATACGGTTTGCCAGCAAAGGTTGCGGTATAATTCCGGTGTGTATGGCCGCAAAAAATACCGATCACGTCGCTTTGGGCGATCAGCTCCGCAAGACAGGGGTCCGCCTGCATACAGCCAAACCCGTCCTGCTCCGGAATCAGCGGGTGATGAAGAGCAAGAATACTCCCTCGCTCCGATGGAGCGGACAGCACCTTTTTCAGCCACTGAAGCTGAGCGCTTTCCAGCCGGCCGGAGATTCCGCAGCCGCTGTCCAACAGAATGACACGAAACCCGTCCGTACAGGCGGTTCGGTCCCACCCGTGACCGGCCTCGCTTTCCGGAAAGAGCGCCGCGAACGCCGCGCGGTCATCATGATTGCCCGGAAGCGCCGCCCAGGGGATTCCTTCCAATGTTTGGTTCAGGGTGCTGCGCAGGATGGAATAATCCTCTTTCGTGCCGTCGTGGGATAAATCTCCCGTGAGCAATACAAAATCCAGCCCTTGGGCTTTTTCTTTTTCCAGACACAAGACGAGATTCTCCAGAGGGTCGGGCAGCCTTTTGAGCAAAGCCTGAAACCCCCAGTCCTCATACTGTTTTCGGAAATGAAGGTCCGATAAATGAACAAATCGAAATGGTTTCACCTTTTTCCTCCGTCAGGTGTCCGAATCCGGCACCGTTTCATGTGCTTTCCCCAATCAGCAGTCTGGTGGGAATAATAATTTTCATGGTCTGTGTTCTGCGATTCAGAATTCGTTCGGTAAGCAACTCAATGGCTGTCTGCCATACAAAATCCGGGTACATTTTAATGCAGGTATAGTCGGAGTGGCTGGGGTGCAGCGTTTCAATATCGTTGTACAGAACAATGCCCAGGTCCTCCGGAATACTGATCCCCGCTTCTTCCGCCGCGCGAAGCGCGCCCTCCGCTACGGCGTCGTTTCCGAGCAGGAAGGCATCCGGCAGGTTGCCGCTTTCAATCATTTTCATCATGAGCGCATACCCGCTTTCGCAAGTGAAATCCCCCACGCGGATGAGAGACTCGTCATACATGTTCTTTTCCTTCAGATAGGTCTGAAGGGCATTCAGCCGGTGGTATCCGATCCGCACGGTGGCGCTGTCGAACAGGGCGCCGATATACCCGATGCGGCTGTACTGTCTTTCCTCCGACAGGTATTCCACCATCTGCCGCATCCCCAGATTAAAATCAATCTGAATCTGGTCGTGCTGGTAATCCTCTTTGTTGGAGTTAATAAATACAATGTGGTAGGAGCGGCTGTGAAGATAATCGATTTCGTCAGGCTCAAACTCGCCAAACGCAATTATTCCGTCAACCTGCTCCGTGGAATTTTCCCCGATTCGGATAAACTCTGTTTTCAGGTCTTTTCTGCCGGCCTGGGCAAGGTAATGGAGTGTTTCCATGTGGGTATTGGGGTGCCCTTGCATAATGATTTTCCAGTCGGCGATCCCAATCGTTGCTGTTTGAAGCACATTCCGTTGTTTCCTGAGCTTTGGCGGCACGTAGCCTATATTGTGAGCCGTTTCTAAAATTTCTCTTCTCGTCTCCACTGTGACAGACATGGTGTCGTCCAAATTCAGCACGCGGGAAACGGTCGAGAGCGAAACGCCAACTTTTGATGCAATTTCTTTCAGGGTTGTCATTTTTCAATCCTCCCAACGAGTTTTAAGTATAGCAGAGTAAAAAATAGTTTCCTGTATTTTTTACTAAAATTTTAGTAAAAAATAAGCAAAATCCTTTTTCTCTTTCTTTCAATGAAGAACCGAATACGGTACGCAATCCTGCCGCCATGTGATGATCGTATTTGCAGCCATTGCTTACATTTTAAAACGGGCAAAGATACCGTCGGCACCTTTGCTTTTGGCCTATGTGCTTACCTCCATGCGGGAAATGTATCTGCGCCAGTCGTTTGATATGAGCGGCGGAAGCCTGGGGATTTTCGTCAGTAGCTCCATCTCCATCGTGCTGATTCTGCTGATCTTTGTTTTCTGCCTTGCTCCTGTTATGATTAACACCTTAAAGAAGAAAAACAACATTGAGGGCAATGTCATTGACGAAGGTTAATCGTGTTACTTTTTCTTTTCCCGGTTCCTCCGAATCAATATTGACCGGATTACGCCAGGGCATAATCAAAAAGCTTGGCGGGCAGCATAGCTGTTCGCCAAGCTTTTTGATAGTATGATTAAAAGTACCCCGTTGGGGCTGTATGTACTGATGTAAAGCCGATATCTACCTGAAATATACAGATATATAGTCCCTGCACGAACTGGGAATAATGGGTCAGCATAGGGGAAGGCGGTTTTTCCTGTAACTGCTCACATCGCGCAAAATTCAGCCGCAGTTTCAAATCAATACTTAAATAATTTTTAAATATCGTATCTTTGCAACTTTACATACCGGTGTTAAACTGTCGTTGATGAAAAACAATCAGAATGCCAAATGTGATTTTTTTCCAACATCAGGAGGTTCTATGAAATACCATAGTGTTTTATTCGATTTGGGATCGACGTTGGTTTACTCTCCGGCCGATAAAACTTATCCGTATGTACTGAATGCTTTCGGTGCGCAAAAAGATCCGGAAGAGATCAAGCGAGCCTTTTATCTTGCCGACAAAACCTTTATGAGGGAGTATCCACATGTGCTGGGAACGAACCCGGAGTGCTTTATGCCGTGGTTTCTCGGCATTGTGAATTATTATCTGGATATCCGTCTGAACCTTGAGGAAACCTTCAGGTCTTATCAGCGGGTTTGCAGGAATATGAATTTGGGTTGGCTGCCGGTTCCCGGAGCGATCGATCTGCTCAAGGAACTCCGGCAACGAGGAGTACATACCGGCTTAATCAGCAACTGGGATTCGTCCTGCCGCAGCGTGCTGAAGAAAAACGGACTGGATTCGTTGCTTGATACCGTCGTGATTTCCTCCGAGGTGGGTGTGGAAAAGCCGGATTCCCGTATTTTTGAAACGGCGCTGCGTATGACGGACTTTGCCCCTGAGCAGACTCTTTTTGTGGGGGATAACTATTATGACGATGTTATCGGCGGCAGCACCTGCGGCATCCGCTGCCTGCTGCTCACTCCATTTGAAAAGCTTGGCATAGAAGAAATCGACTACAGCTCCACACTTCATACGATCAGTGAGGTGATGAATTACCTTGAATAAGATCGCCCCGCCAATCAAGGAAGACCATCTGACCATTGAATTCCTGCAAGATCGGATCGACGCAATTTACAACGACCTTACTCCCGTCCAGCAGAGAGTAACCCTCTATATCCGGAAAAAATGGGAACAAATCTGTATGATGACGGCCAGGGAGGTCGCCCAAAAAGCGGATGTCAGCGAAGCCGCTGTGCAGCGAATTGCAGTCATCCTCGGCTTTAAGAGCTTTCGGGATATGAAGATGAAAATGCGCAGCAGCCTGCTGAAAAACCGCGCTGTTGTAAACTTTAAGCTGAAAGACGGGCAGAAAACAGAAAATAAAACGAGCTGGCTGGATGAACATGTGAGCATGGAAGTCACCGGTATTCTGCAGACCTTTCGCCAGAATTCCCTCGAAACGCTGCAGCAGGCGGCCAGGCTCCTGATTTCCTCAGGGCGCATTTGGGTCCTGGGTGATAAGATGGGTTCGGGCACCTCCGCATATCTGGCGTTTTCCCTGAATTATCTGATCGGGAAAACAGTACGGCTGGACCTTTCGAACTGTGATGAATATCTTTCGTTTTTCAGTGAAAGTGACACGCTTGTAGTGATTGGATTTCAACGTTACAGTACAAAAACACTGAAAGCGGCCGAACTAGCCAGAGAAAAGGGTGCACGCATTCTTGCGTTTACCGACTGCGATCTTTCCCCGTTTTCCAAGCTTGCTGATGTGTCCCTTTATGCGGTGACGGATTCTGTCATCTTCCTGGATTCCTACAGTTCGGTTTTGTCACTTTCCCATGCGCTGATTTCCATGATTGTGAATCTCGACCCACAGAACATCCGCAGCCAGATAGAAGATATTGAAAGAATTTACGGGGTTCTGAATTCAAAAAGTTAGGACTGGTATTTCGCATGAAATTAACGGTGATTGGTTGCCACGGCGCATATCCCGATGCGGGCGGGGCAACCTCCGGCTACCTGATCGAAGAAGGAAATGTAAAGGTTCTGCTGGACTGTGGAAGCGGTGTGCTTGCGGGACTCCAGCGGTACTGCCCTTTAAGCGAGCTTGACGCAGTCATCCTCTCACACTATCATCCCGACCACTGTGCAGACCTCGGCTGCCTGCAATATGCCGCCATGATCGAGACACAACTGGGAAAGCGGACAAAACCTCTTTTTGCGTGGGGACCCGAAAACATCGATACACTGAGCTTTCTTAATTATTGCACGGGCTGCTGCTATAAGGAAAACACAGCATTTCAAATTGATGGCCTAAAATTTGAAGTGCTTCAAAATATACATGAAGTCGTCAGTTATTCCATCCGTGTAACTTCACCCAAAGGCGCTGTACTCGTTTATTCGGGAGATACAGCTTATTATGAAGAATTGAATCGCTTTGCGGCACGCGCGGACTGCTTTTTGTGTGAAGCTTCGTTTTACAGTGACGGGCGCGCTCATACGGCGCAGCATCTTACCTCTGCAGAAGCGGCACAGCTTGCGGAAGCGGCACAGGCAAAAATGCTTGTGCTGACACATTTGCCGCATTTCGGGGAACCAAAGCAACTGATTTCCGAAGCAAAAGCTGTTTTTCAAGGAAAGACATTGCTTGCCGAACAATGGCTTGAAATTTTCTTATAATCTTCTCTCGTTCGTTTTACTCACATAGTCAGCAAAAAGGAGAATGAACATGATTTCATTGAAAAAAATGACAGCATTCCTGCTTGCAGCCACGATGATCGCTTTTGCGGGATGCAGCTCTTCCAACACGCAAAGCTCTTTGGAGGATGCTTCCGGCGCAGAAGCATCAAACATCTCACAGGAGAACACCACTGTTAAAATTGCGTTGGGTTCTGAGCCGGATAATCTCGATCCAATGCTTTCGGCGGCAACCGATACTTCATCGGTGATGATGAACGTGTTCGAAGGCTTGCTCGGATTTAACGAAAAAGGCGAATTCATTCCCGCCATCGCAGAGTCCTACACCATTTCTGCGGACGAACTTACTTATACGTTTCAAATTAAAAAGGGCATTCAGTTTCACGACGGCAAAGACTGTACCGCCAAAGACGTAAAGTATACCTATGAAAAGCTGGCGGGTCTGAGCGGGTCTGAGGCCCTTAATTCCACATTAGCCGCAGAACTTGTAAAGGTGGATACTCCGGACGATGATACTGTTGTCATGACGCTCAAAGCCAAGGATGCAGGATTTTTAAGCAAGGCTACCATTTCGATTGTAGAAAAGGATTATGACGCAAACAGTACAAAACCGATCGGAACCGGGCCCTATCGGCTTGTGGAGTACACGAAGGGTCAGAAGATCATTCTGCAGAAAAATGACAACTATTCTACCATGGAAGACCGCAAGCCAACTGTAAATCAGGTCGAGTTTGTGATTATGACCGATGAAAATGCAAAGCTGATGGCGCTGAAATCCGGCAGTCTTGACATCGCCGGTATCTCGTCCAGCAATGCCTCTGCGCTCGGCAGCGACTTTACTATCGTAAAAGGCCCGCAGAATATGGTGCAGATTTTTGCCTTGAACAATCAAGTGAAAGAACTCAGCAACCTCAAGGTGCGCCAGGCGATCAGCTACGCAATCGATAAAGATGAAATCATTCAGTCTGTCGTAGATGGGAACGGCACGAAGGTCGAGTCCTTTCTGAGCCCCAGTATGGCAACCTACTATAATGACAAAATCTCCGCTTATGAAACCAACATTGACAAGGCAAAGGAGCTGCTGAAGGAAGCCGGCTACGAAAATGGTTTTGACCTGACGATTAAGGTTCCCTCCAACTATCAGACGCACGTTGACACCGCACAGGTGATCAAAAGCCAGCTCTCCAAAATCGGAGTCAATGTCAATATTCAGCTGATCGAATGGGCACAGTGGCTGGACGGTGTTTATACCAACCGCGATTATGAGGCAACCATCATCGGCCACAGCGGAAAACTCGACCCGCAGGACTTCCTGAACCGCTTCTCCTCCACCTATGCGAAAAACTACTTTAATTTCAGTAATTCCGCTTACGATGCGCTGATCACGAAGGGCGCCACCACGGCAGATGAAGAAGCGCGCGCCGAAATTTACAAGCAGTGCCAGCAGATGCTGGTCGATCAGGCGGCGTCGGTGTTCATCCAGGATCCGAGCATCATCTTTGCAGTAAGCAACCGAGTGAGCGGCCTGAAAATCTACCCTGTTACCTTCTTTAACCTGAGTGACCTCAAGGTTCAGTAAAGACATGAAAGCGCTATTTTACCTGTTAAAGAAATTACTGACGGCAGCGATTACACTTTTGATTATTTCGCTTGTAACGTTCTGTACCTTTCAAATTCTCCCGGGGAATCCGGCGGCCATTATACTTGGAGTGGATGCAGATCCACTCCAAGTTCAGGCTTTAACGAAAAATATGGGGCTTGATCTGCCGCTGCAGCAACGGTATTTGCACTGGGTTGCCGGGCTTTTCAGCGGGAATCTGGGGGATTCCCTGCGGTATCAGGTGCCGGTGGGGGATTTGATACACGACGCCTTACCGGTAACGGTGTCCCTTACCGTGTTTTCATTGATTGTCACGGTGCTTCTGGTGGTTCCTATCTCGATTTATCTTGCCAAAAATAACAATAAAAAACTGCCGACACTCCTCTCCTCTTTCCTGCAGATCGGGATTGCTGTTCCATCCTTCTGGCTTTCGATATTGCTGATTCTGCTGTTTTCAGTCGTTCTTGGCTGGCTTCCATCCGGCGACTTCATTCCTTTTTCCAAAAGTTTTTTCGGTGCAATCCGTTCACTGGTCCTGCCAACCCTTTCCATTTCCATCGGAACGACCGCCGTTGTCATCCGCTACCTGAAAAATACATTGCTTGACCAGATGAACATGGATTATGTGCGCACGGCGCGCAGCAAGGGACTTGCGAAAAATGCGGTGCTTTACAGGCACGTTCTGAAAAACGCTCTTTTACCTACCATTACAATTCTGGGCATGATTGCAGTGGATGTATTGGGCGGCAGTATTATTGTGGAAAATGTATTCAATCTTCCGGGCATTGGCAGCCTTATTATCTCCAGCGTTGGCAACCGGGATTTCCCTCTTGTGCAGGGACTGGTGTTTTATCTGGCCTTTACGGTGGTGACAATCAATTTTGCCATCGACCTGCTGTATTCCGCCATTGATCCGCGTATCCGCGTCAACCAATAACGAACTCTGTGTGAATGAATCAATGAGGCTTTTATCATGAAAAAATGGTATCATAATACAAATTTTGTAGTGGGCATTGTCCTTCTCAGCTTTCTGATGCTGATTCTGATTGTGAGCTTGTTCTACTTACCCTATGACCCAAACGAAATGAATACGCAGCAGAAGTTTCAGCTTCCTGCGCTCAGCCATCCGTTCGGAACGGACAATTTTGGGCGTGATATTCTAAGCCGTGTGATGAAGGGCTCGCAGATTGCTTTTTTCATTGGATTTTTCTCCACCGGCGTCGGCCTTGTCTTCGGGCTGATTCTGGGTGCGCTCGCTGGGTATCTGGGCGGGCTTTTTGATGAGATTGTCATGCGGATAACAGACGCGCAGATGGCTTTCCCGGGAATCCTTCTCGCCCTTGTCATTATTACTGTGTTCGGTTCGGGAACAATGAATACTGCGATTGCCCTTGGCATCACCTCTATTCCGCGCTTCTGCCGGATTACCCGGACAAGCTTTTTGCAGATCAAAGAGCTTGACTATATTAAAGCTGCACGGTCACGCGGGGCTTCTTCACTCCGAATCATGACACTTCACATCCTTCCGAATATGATATCGCCTCTTCTTGTTACGGTGTCGCTCAGCTTTGCGGGTGCTATTCTGGCGGAAGCAGGGCTGAGCTACCTGGGGCTTGGCGTTCAGCCGCCTGACCCAAGCTGGGGGATGATGCTTTATGAGGCGCAGGGCTATCTGATGTTAAACCCGTGGTACGCATTTATCCCCGGCAGTATGATTACGATTATGGTACTTGGATTTAACCTGTTGGGAGATGGCCTGCGCGACTTAACAGACACAACGGCACTAGGGAGCTAATTATGGAACATATACTGGACGTACAGAACCTTACTGTGGAGTTTCCCGGCAACCATGCCTGCAAGGCGCTCGACGCGGTCAGCTTTCAGCTGAATCGCGGAGAAATCGTTGGACTTGTGGGGGAATCTGGGTGCGGGAAAAGTCTTACTTCCCTTTCCATCATCGGGCTGCTGCCCGAAACAGCCCGCATCAGCGCGGGCAGTATTCATTTTCGCGATCTTGACCTGGCGATGCTGTCGGAAAACGAGATGTGCGATATCCGGGGCAAAGACATTTCCATTGTGTTTCAAGAACCGATGACCGCCCTTAATCCTCTGATGCCTGTGGGGGAGCAGATTGCAGAAGCGTTTCTGCAGCATCGGGGAGGAAAAAAGAGCGATGCCAGAACCGCGGCTTTGGAGATGATGCGGCAAGTTGGGCTTTCCCGCGCAGACTCTCTGTTTTGGGAATATCCTCACCAGCTTTCCGGCGGTATGAAGCAGCGCATCGTGATTGCAATGGCGCTGATTAACCGTCCCGAGCTGTTAATTGCGGATGAACCGACCACCGCACTCGATGTTACCATTCAGTATCAGATTCTGGAGCTGATCAAGCAGCTGAATCGCTCGTTTTCCACAACTGTTTTACTGGTTACACACAATTTGGGCGTTGTACGGGAAATCTGTTCAACGATTATTGTAATGTATGCCGGCTATATTGTAGAGGAAGGCGAAGTGCGGGAAGTGCTTGGCACCCCGCTGCATCCTTACACGCGTCAGCTCCTTGCCTCTATCCCCACGCCGGAAAAACGAGGAAGCCCCTTGTATTCTATTCCCGGAGTCGTGGCGGGTCTTGACAAGAGGAAAGCGGGGGCCTGCCCGTTCTGCGACCGATGCGACAAGGCTGAGCAGAAATGCAG
>JAEXDU010000087.1 GCA_023401495.1 Bacillota bacterium | reverse complement strand
CCATGATGGATCACACCGGTTGAATTCAAAAATAAAAAAGGGCCGCTGAAAATGAAAATTTTCAGCGGCCCTTTTTTCAGGTCAATATGATTGGATCGGCCGGTGTACCTGTGCCATGCGCAGACGCTATGCTACAAGATGGACAGCACTCGCCTGAGCACCTGCTGATAAGATTCATCGAGATGCTCGCTCATCAGCTGTACTGCCTTCTGCCGGTCATTTTTTAAAATCGCATCGATCATATCGGTATGCTCCTGATGGCGCGGCCTGTATTTTCGGTTCTGCTCGAGCATGTACATCCGAACCAGAGTCAAATAATCCAGGCTGCTGGCCAGTAATTTTGCCGCATACTGATTATTCAGGCTTGCGATCAATACCATATGAAATTCGTTGTCAAGCTCGACAAGCTCCCTGCTTTCCTGAACAGGAGAGGTACAGATCGTTACGAATTTTTTACGTGTTTCCAGCAGCCAGCTGCGGTCAATATTCTGCATGCCCTTTTCCAGCGCGTAAGGTTCAAGGATTTGGCGGATTTCGTAAACGTCCTGCAGGCGTCTGGGAGAAATGTGGGCGATTCGGTATCCCTTGCGAAATTGCCGCATGATAAGGCTTTCGTTTTCCAGCAGAAGAAAAGCGTCGCGGATGGCTTTTTGACTGAAAGTGGGGTATTTCATCTGTATTTTTGCTTCGCTGATCGCCTCCCCGGGAGTACAGTTTTCATAAATGATGAATTTCTTGACGATGGTGTACGCTGAGTCGTTTCGGTTTTCCAATTGCATGTTTGCCCTCACTTACCTTACAGTAATAAATTAAGGGGCAGGGGAATTCGAGCCTATGTGTATTATCATTTTAATTGTTTTTCGACAAAAAGTCAATTTTATTATATAACATTTACATTTTTTCATTTTCGTATAAGTGTATTTATATTTAACTATAACAAAATAGTTATGGATAATTTTGGGAAAACCAAAATCAGCCATAGCTTGAAGCAAAATAAAAATTATAGTTGAAGCGGGAGCGTCACAATAAAGGATGTACCCGTCCCGGCCGAGCTGACAGCAGAGATTTTTCCGCCGTGCGCTTCCACAATGGTTTTTGCGATGGAAAGGCCCAGGCCATAGCCTTCGGTCTTTCGGACGCGGGATTGATCCAGACGATAGAAGCGTTCAAAAATCTGTTCCAGCTGATCCATGGGGATCAAAGCACCGGTGTTGTTGACCGTCAATCTGGCTTTGGACTGTACCTGCTCGAGTGTCAGTGTTACGACTCCATGCTCACCGGCATATTTGCAGGCGTTATCCAGCAGAATCACAATCAGCTGCTGCAGGCGGCCCGAGTCCCCCAGTATAAACAGGTTTGGCGCGATGCTGCTGTTCAGCGTAACGCCCTGCTCAAACGCGACGGATTCATACGGCAGAAGGCTGCTCCACGCAATGTTGCTCAGGTCCACCGGCGTTTGGGGCGGCGGCATGCGCCGCGCGTCCGATTTGGCCAGGAACAGCAGGTCGTCTACCAACTGTTTCATGCGGGTTGCCTCTGTGCCGGTGTATTCCACCCATTTCAGCTGCTGTTCGATCGTGCTCTCGCGGTGCGAAAGTAAAATCCCGATGTTGGCGAGGATCACCGTCAGCGGGGTTTTCAGCTCGTGAGAGGCATCTGCAACAAATTGCCGCTGCTGCTCCCATGCGCGCTCCACCGGGCGCAGCGCCCACCGGGCCAGATACAGGCTGATCAGGAAAAAGGCGAACAGCCCGCCGGCTCCCACTAAAAGCGCGCTGAGCAGAAGGCTGCGGATGGAATCGCGTTCGTGGCTCCTGTCCGCAAAGGCGATTTTAACTCCGCTGGGCATGTCCTGCCGCAGAAAGCGCAGGTCGAGAGAAGAAATCGTTCCCTCCCGTGTATTTGCCTCCAGAGCCTGCTGTACCGCCTGCTCCAGAACCTGCTGTGAAATTTCCGCGTTCTGTCCCACGGTTTTCAGAATTTCTCCGTCGCTGTCAAGCACGGCACAGACGATCGGTGTGGTGGGGGGCAGATCCTGCGGCTTGCTGCCGCCGATTTCAAACTTCGGCGGCGTTTTTTCAGAGGTGCGGGTCAATGCCATCTTCATATCGTTTTTGCTGGTGTTTTCCAGCCGCTGATAGTTCGTATACAGGAACACCGAGAATACGATGAGCAGCACGGAGAACACAAGTGACATATTGATCAGTACAAATTTACGCCGCAGCTTCTGGATCATGAAGCATCCTCCTCCAAACGGTAGCCCACCTTACGCACGGTTCCGATGTTGACCTTTGAGCCGAGGAAGAACAGCTTTTTGCGCAGAAATGAAATGTAGGCCTCCACATTGTTGTCCTCCGCGCCGGATTCGGTGCCCCATACCCTCGTGATCAGGTCGTCTTTCGGCACGATCATGGAGGGGTTCCCCATCAGAAGGCGCATCACCTCAAATTCCTTAAAGCCAAGGTGTACCGATTTGGCGCCGCACTCCAGCGTGTAGGCCGACAGATTCAGCGTCACATCAGAAAATGTCATTTCCTCCAGCACCACATCGCCCTGGCGGCGCGCCAGCGCGCGAACCCGCGCCAGCAGCTCTTCGGGGGAAAACGGCTTTGTCATGTAATCATCCGCTCCGCAGTCCAGCCCGGTTACTTTATCCGAAATTTCGTCCCGTGCGGTAAGCAGCAGCACGGGCGTGGCAATCTTCTTGCCGCGCAGGGCGCGCACCACCTCAAACCCGCTGCGTTTCGGCAGCATCACGTCCAGAACGACCACGTCGTATAATCCGCTTTCCGCATAGGCCAGGCCATCCTCACCGTCATGAACCACATCCACGGAATACTTTTGCTCCGTCATGATTTGAGCGAGCGCCTCCGCAAGACGAATCTCGTCCTCCACAATCAAAATATTCACAGCCGACCCCTCCCTGTTGTTCCGGTAGTTTCCATTATAGTACCTTAAAGTATAGATCCTTTTATACATGAATCAGATGAATTTTCGATTTACCGGAGTCTCTCTTTGATGCTATCTTAACTGATCAGGCTGAAATTACTCTGAAGCCGCATTTTCAGAGTAATTTCAGCCTTTTGATTTATGATGGTCACACAACAAAACATTCCCGGACGTTTTCCTTTAGTGTAACATATCCAAATGGATTGTTCCAGCGGGAGATCGGCCGTGTATCAAATCTGACCGATGGAGGGATTTCAAATGACGCAGTATCAGGATGTGTTCAAACGATATGAAAAGAAATATCTGATGAATCAGACGCAGTATGCCGCGCTGGAAGCGGGGCTGACGCCTTATATGAAGCATGACCAGTACGGCCGGCACACGATCTGCAATCTGTATCTGGATACCGAGGATTACCGGCTGATCCGCATGTCGCTGGAGAAACCGGTCTATAAAGAGAAAATCCGCGTGCGCAGCTATGGTGTGCCACAGCAGAACGATTCGGTGTTTCTGGAGCTGAAAAAGAAATACAAGGGCGTCGTGTACAAACGGCGGATTTCACTCTCGCTGGAAGATGCCATGAATTTTCTCGCCTGCGGCCGCCTGCCGCAGGAGGATTCGCAGATTTTTGAGGAAATCCACTGGTTTGTGGATTTCTACCGGCCCGTTCCAAAGACGTTTATCGGATACGACCGCGCGGCGTTGTTTGGGCGGGAGGATTCGGAGCTGCGCATTACCTTTGACCAGAATCTGCGCTGGCGCGATACCTCTCTGGATTTAAGCTCCGGCGATTTTGGCTCGCCGATCATCGGGCCGGAGCTGGTACTGATGGAAATCAAGGCGCCCGGCGCCTTGCCCCTGTGGCTTTGCCGCCTGATGACGGAGCTGGAGATTTACCCGGTTTCGTTTTCCAAATATGGGGCCTGTTATGAGGATTTCCTGGCCCCAAAAGCCGTATACAGGACCCACTATGAGGGGCTACCGGCATCCAGAGCGTTCGAAAAACATTCGGGAGGGATCATCTGTGCTTGACAGTATCTTATCAACAGCCACAACAACCGCCGCCGCTGCGGTGGGAATGAATGAGCTGATTCTCTGCACGCTGGCTTCCATGGCGCTTGGCATCGGTGTGGCGCTGTGCTACATGTTCCGCAATACCTACAGCAAAAGCTTTGTCGTCACTCTGGCCCTGATGCCGGTGATCGTTCAGACGATCATCATGCTCGTTAATGGGAATTTGGGCACCGGAATCGCCGTCATGGGCGCATTCAATCTGGTACGGTTCCGTTCGGTACCGGGCAGCGCCAGAGAAATCGGCAGCATCTTTTTTGCAATGGCCATCGGTCTTGCCACCGGTATGGGTTATTTGTCTTTCGCGCTGCTCTTTCTGGTGCTGGTGGGTGTGATGACGATGATCCTGTACACGACCCAATTCGCAGAGCCGCGCAAAATCCGCAAGGAACTGAAAATCACCCTGCCGGAAGACCGTGACTACGACGGCATTTTTGACGATCTGTTCGAAAAATACACCAAGGGCGCGGAGCTGGTGCAGGTGAAAACCGCGAATATGGGCAGCCTGTATGAGCTGCGGTATCATGTGACGCTAGATTCTCCGGTGGTGGAAAAAGAATTTATCGACGCGCTTCGCTGCCGTAACGGGAATCTGAGCATTTCCTGCGGGCAGGTGTCCAATCTTCGCGAAGAGCTGTAATACGACTCTTGGATAAAAGGTAAAACACAACATTTCTTCCCTCCTATGGCGGGAGAAATGCAACAGCCTGTTTTATACCATCAAATAGAAAGATCAGTCATGGAGGAATTACAATGAAATTAAAAGGGAAAGCGGTTTTGGCGGGCCTTTTGTCCGCCATGCTGCTTCTTTATACGGCAGCCGGGTGTGCCCAGACGCAAGACACGAGCAGCAGCGCCGTCGGTGAAGTTTCCACAGAAAAACCGCTGACGGTGGAATACACGGAAGAAGATCTGGATGCCGCCTGGAGTGAATCTGGTTCCACCTCCATCACACTCAGCGGGAATACCGCCACAGTTACCGGCAGCGGCGCTGCTGTGAAGGACGGCATCGTTACGATTTCTGCCGCAGGAACCTATGTGTTCAGCGGTACACTGACGGACGGGCAGATCGCGGTCAATGCGGGGAAAGAGGATTTGGTTCGCCTGGTACTGAACGGCGTAACGCTTTCCAACTCCACGAGCGCGCCGATTTATTCCAGTCAGGCCGGTAAAACCGTGATTGTTCTTGCCGAGGGCAGCAAAAACACTGTGACCGACGCGACAGAATACAAATATGAAAGCGCGGATGACGACGAGCCGGACGCGGCCATTTTCAGCAAGGATGATCTGACCATCAACGGCACCGGTTCTCTGACGGTGATGGGCAACTATAAAAATGGGATCGGCAGCAAGGATACTTTGAAGATCGTCAGCGGTACGATCAGCGTGACCGCCGTGAATGACGGAATCAGAGGCCGCGACGCCGTGGCCGTAAAGGACGGCGCCATTACCGTCGACGCAAAGGGCGACGCGGTTCGTTCAAACAACGACGAAGACACCACCAAGGGCTGGGTCGCCATTGAAGGCGGCACCTTCCAAATTACCAGCGGCCAGGATGCCTTCCAGGCAGAAACGATTCTGCAGGTGACCGGCGGAACGTTTGACATTACTGCCGGCGGCGGCAGCGCGAATGCGGCTGCCCATCAGGAGCAGTTCGGCGGGCAGGGCGGCGGTTTTGGCGGCGGTCGTCCCGGTGGGAACGGCGGCTTCCAGCCCGGCGGCGACAGAAACTCGACTTCTTCCGGTACTGCTTCCGGAGCGGCTTCGGGTACACAGGCTGAACGCCCGAACGTGACTCCGCCGGCGGAGTCGAGTGCCGGTACCGCGACGAAAAATGTTGCCGCTTCGGTCAGCTCGGGCACAGCAGGAAGCCAGGCTGCACAGCCGGATCAGAGCGGTTCTTCCGGCACAGCGGAGAGCACGGAAGAGGACAGCACCAGCACCAAGGCTTTGAAGGGCGGCAGTGAGGTATACCTCAGCGGCGGCACCTTCCAAATCGATTCGGCGGACGACGCGGTGCATTCCAACGGCACGGTGATCGTAGCCGGCGGCAATCTGAACATTTCCACCGGGGATGACGGCATGCACGCCGACGACGCGCTCGTCATTCAGGACGGAACCATCGAGATTCAAAAGAGCTACGAGGGCCTCGAGGGCGCCAGCGTCACCATCAGCGGAGGAACCATACATGTAACCGCAAGTGATGACGGCATCAATGCCGCGGGCGGCAGTGACGATGACACGGATTCCCGCGACAGCTTCCAGGCAAACGCCAACAATGAGATCCGCTTTACGGGCGGAACGGTCGTGGTCGATGTGTCCGGCGATGGAGTCGATTCGAATGGGAACGTTGTACAGGAGGGCGGCACGGTTCTGGTGAACGGGCCGATCAATTCCGGCGACGGCGCGCTGGACTTTAACGGCACCTATCAAATTTCCGGTGGAATCCTTGTGGCGGCGGGCAGCTCCGGCATGGCGCAGGCTCCCGATGAGGATTCGCAGCAGAATTCGCTGACGGTGGTCTTTACCGAAACGCAGGCCGCCGGTACCGCGGTAAACATTGCGGATGCTGCGGGCAGCTCCATTCTCACGTTCGCACCCACCAAACAGTTCCAGACGATCGTCGTCAGCGCTCCGGGCCTGAAACAGGGCAGCAGCTACACGGTTTCTACCGGCGGCGAGAACAGCGGTATGAATGACGACGGCTATGCCGCTTCCGGTACCTATTCCGGCGGCACACAGCTGACAAAGGTGACGCTTTCGAGTGCGCGCACCGTGATCTCCAGCACCGGGGAAGAGACGACTCTCGGTGGAATGGGAGGAATGGGCGGGGGCGGCCGCCCCAACCGGAACGAGAATGCCAGCGGCTCCGGTAATGGCGATACACCGCCCGATCTGGGCAGCGGCGCTCCCGCCGACGCAGGCGGCGGCCCGAACGGAAGAGCACAGCAGAGCGGATCCTCTGCTGCCTCCTGAAAATAAAAAGCGTCCGGCTGCGGGAAATCCCAAAGCCGGACGCTTGCATTCTGTAAGTGATGAAAGGCAGAGAAATGCTACGGAAAACACTGCGTGAAAATCAATGTCCCCCCGCCAAAAGACAGGGGGACATTGATCTTTACATGTAGGAATCATCCATTTGAATTCAGTGAAGGGATGCGCCGCAGTCGGCGGATGGCTCATCATCCCAGGATGAGGATAAAGATCCCTCCAGCGCGCTGGTCATCAGCAACAGCAGTTCGAGCGTGCTTTGAAAGGGACGGACCTGATTGGTGTCCGTCCGCTGGAGGATGCCCTGCCAGGTGGAATTCTGCCGCATAGTAACTTGCACAATGAAGGTTGCGCCGCCTTCCGGCTGCTCCTGCAAGTCCCATTCCTCGGAGGTCGTCAAAACCTCGCGGGGCTTTTGCGAGGGGTATTTCATGGGGAATCCCTCCCTTGCCCGTTTGTTGTTTGTCTTTTTGGCAAATCTGCGAAGCCGCGTGGTGGACTGTGGAATTTCTTTGGAGTCCATCCATCGGTTCAGCAGCTTTAAAAGCTCCAATTCACTCGAAAATGGAGCGCTTCTTTTGCAGTATGGGCTGTAAAAAGCTCCCTGCATTTCGCGATTGCGGTAAGAAGCAATGCGAATGAGATTTACCTCGTAACAGTTGATTCCGTTTGGTGCAGAAACCAGTTCCTGCAATCGATTCATTGGAATGTTTTTCCCTTCCCGGCCAAAAGAGAACCCGGCAGCGCGCCGCTGTGAATAGCGCAGCGCGATCATACGGAAAAAGATTATTTTTCAAGCGGTTCTATCGGCCGCAGCGTAAAAATGATTTTCAGGTCGTTCTTTTTATAGGAGGCTTCAAATTTACGCGTGATGCGCTGCATGACTCCCTCCGCGTTTTCCAGATTCGTCAGGGGCAGCATCAGGATAAACTGAGATGAACTGTATGCGGCTACGGCGTCGCCCTTGCGCAGGTTGTGCACAATCACTTCTCGAAACAGGTTTACGGCAGACACCGCTTCCGAGCCGTTTACAATCATTCCATTGTCATCCATCAGTGTCATCAGCGCCACGATGATGGATTGACCCGTTCGCTTCAGGCCCCGGGCCTGAATTCGATACAGATTTTTGAAGATTTCGTAATCACAGTAATAAGCTCCGGCATTGTCGGGTTCTTCGCGCAGGCTCTCTTTAATGACAGAGAGATCCAGCTCGGCCTTGTGAACCGTCTTTGTAATCTGGCGGTATAAGTCGCGAAGATTCTTCGAAATGTTTACACCAAGCTCTCGGTAAAACAGTTCGGTAACATATTGATAATGCGCCAGGGCCTTGCTGTTCTGGCCGGTGCGCAAATACGCGCCGGTCAGATATTTGTGCAGGGATTCTTCAAAGGGGACCAGAGCGGTTGCAGATTCGCACAGGGCGATCATCTCCGCGTACTCCTGTGCTTCTTCGAGCAGCAGACAAAGGTTGCGCACACTTTGCAGGTAAAGGCCGGTCAGCTCTTTCCGGCGGGCAATCACCCACGAGGAATAGCTGGAATTCGGCAGAAAATCCCCCCGGTACTGTGAAATCGCTTGCTGGTACAGGGCAATTTGCCGCGTCGCTTTCTGCCCGGGCAGTCCGGCCAAAGCAGAAAGGCGTCGAAGCTCTTCCTCATCCACCACGCAGTGCAGTTCGGGATTCCACAGATATGAACCCTGCGAATAGATAATAAATTCAGTTTCGTTGTCATGCAGCTCTTTTTTGAGCAGGTCTCTGGCGCGGTAGACCAGGTTCTTCAGGGCATTCATCGGGTCCGCGCTTGAGCGGGAATCCGCCCACAGAGCCTGAATCAGCTGTTCAATTCTGGGGCCGGCATTGCGGTTGGCGATCAAATACTCGATCAAAAGCCATACCTGCTTCGGCTTTCCGCTCGATTGCGTCAGAACATGTTCCCCGCGCTGTATACTGAATTTACCCAACGTATGTATCCATATCGTTTCGCTTTCGGGTTTTGTTTGTGCCACAGAGTCTGTAACCTCCTCCAAATGCGGTAAGGAGCTTGATTTAGCTTGTCTATCAGTATAACATGCAGAATGACAATTGGCAAGAAATAGGCAGGCTGGTATTGAATTTTCTTTCATAATTTTCTCAGAAAATGGATGCAGCCATTCGATTTGATGCCATCTGCGAAATTTGCCCGGTTTGTGCCGGCGGAAAGGGGCATATTATGCGGAAAGCGATTCGCCGCCGCCGCGTTTTTTAGGGGATTTTTCTATTTTATCCGGTGACGAACTATGTTAGAATAGAACAGAAATAGGAAAGGCCGCTTTGGCGGCCGGAACGGGGGATTCAATGGCGGTCATCAGGGTGTATGTGGAGAAAAAGCCTGGCTTTCATGTGGAAGCGCAGCATCTGAAAGAGGATTTGCAGCAGAATTTGGGGATTACCGGCCTTACCGAGGTTCGCATTGTGAACCGGTACGATATTTCCGGCCTTTCGCCGGAGGAATTTGAGGCGGCGCGGGGCACGATTTTTTCGGAGCCAAACGCGGACAATGTTTACGATGAGGAATACCCGGTGCCCGAGGGCGCGCGGGTATTTGCAACCGAATATCTGCCCGGCCAGTACGACCAGCGTGCGGATTCCGCAGCCCAATGCGTGCAGCTGCTGACCGCAGGAGAGCGCCCACAGGTAGCGTCGGCCAAGATGATCGTTCTGCTGGGGAGTGTGAGCGACAGCGAGCTTGCCGAAATCAAGCGCTACCTGATTAACCCTGTGGAATCCCGCGAAGCCTCTCTGGACAAGCCTAAGTCGCTGGAGCTGCGGGTACAGGAGCCTGCGGCGGTCAGCCGGGTGGAGGGCCTGATTTCGTGGGACGACGAGAAGCTTTCGGACTATTACGATTCCATGGGCTTTGCGATGAGCCTTGAGGATTTGTTCTTCTGCCGCGATTACTTCCGCGAAACGGAGCATCGTGACCCTTCCATTACCGAGCTGCGCGTGATTGATACGTATTGGTCGGATCACTGCCGCCATACGACCTTTGCCACCCGCCTTGAAAATATTCAGGTAGAGCCGGGCGCCCCGGCGGTCGACAAAGCGCTGAAGGATTATTACGATGCGCGTGTAGAGGTTGCGGGCACGACGAAGCCGATCTGCCTGATGGACATCGCGGTGATGGGCATGAAGCTGCTGCGCCGGCGCGGCCGCCTGCCGGATTTGGATGTCAGCGAGGAAATCAACGCCTGCTCCATCGAGGTTCCCGTCGAGATCGACGGAAAGACAGAGACCTGGCTGGTACAGTTTAAAAACGAAACACATAACCACCCGACGGAGATCGAGCCGTTCGGCGGCGCGGCCACGTGCCTTGGCGGCGCGATCCGCGATCCGCTTTCCGGCCGCGCGTATGTGTATCAGGCCATGCGCGTCACCGGCTCGGGCGATCCGCGCAATCCCAACACTCTGCCGGGCAAACTGCCCACCCGCAAAATCACGGTGGGCGCGGCGCAGGGCTACAGCTCCTACGGCAATCAGGTGGGGCTGGCCACCGGCCAGGTGACCGAGCTGTACGACCCCGGCTATGTGGCCAAGCGAATGGAGATCGGCGCCGTGATCGGCGCTTCCCCGAAAGAGAATGTCGTGCGCGGCGTTCCCGCTACGGGCGACCGGATCGTTCTGCTGGGCGGCAGCACCGGCCGCGACGGCTGCGGCGGCGCAACCGGCTCCTCGAAGGCCCACACGCTGGAATCCGTCAAGGAGGCGGGGGCCGAGGTGCAAAAGGGCAACGCGCCCACCGAGCGCAAAATTCAGCGTCTGTTCCGCAGCCCCGAAGCGGCGAAGCTGATCAAGCGCTGCAACGATTTCGGCGCGGGCGGCGTGTGCGTCGCCATCGGCGAGCTGGCTGCCGGTTTGCAGATTCAGCTGGATGCCGTGCCGAAAAAATATGAGGGCCTTGACGGCACCGAGCTTGCGATCTCTGAATCGCAGGAGCGTATGGCCGTGGTGCTTGCCCCTGAAGATGTGGAGCGTTTCTGTGCGCTGGCGGAGGAAGAAAACCTGCAGGCGGTGGTGGTGGCCGAGGTCACCGAGCAGCCGCGCCTGCGTATGGAGTGGCGCGGCGATACGATCGTCGACCTGAGCCGCGCGTTCCTCGATACGAACGGCGTGACGCTTTCCGCGAAGGCGACGATTCCGGCGCCCGATCTTTCTCAGAATTACCGCGAGCTGGTTCCCGCAGAGCTGGCGGGTCAGCCGCTTGCAAAGGCGTTCGAACAGAATTTGTCGCGCCTTGAGGTCTGCTCACAGCAGGGCCTTGCGGAGCGGTTCGACGCCAGCATCGGCGCGGCAACCGTGCTGATGCCCTTTGCGGGAAAATACCAGCGTACGCCCGAAGAGGCGATGGTGGCAAAGCTCCCGGTTCTCAGCGGAGAAACCGACGATGCGACCGCGATGAGCTACGGCTTTATTCCCGGTATTTCGCGTTTCAGTCCGTTCCACGGCGCGGCCTGGGCGGTGGTGGAAAGCCTGTCGAAGCTCGCGGCGGTCGGCGCAGACCCTCTGAGTGCGAGACTGACATTCCAGGAATATTTCGAGCGCCTGCGCAAGGACCCCAAGCGCTGGGGCAAGCCTGCGGCTGCGCTGCTGGGCGCGTTTTCTGCGCAGATCGGCAT
>JAEXDU010000005.1 GCA_023401495.1 Bacillota bacterium | reverse complement strand
CTCGAAAGCTCGCAGAAGGGCTACGTGACGACAGCTCTGATTTGTCAGAAGACAGCATGACGATTATTTAATATGTCGATTTGCAGGGCAAGCCCTGCGCCAACAAAAAAAGCGGCGAAGCCGCACTAAAAAACTGCGAGCTTACGAGCGCGCTCTGAAAATGCCCGCCGACAGACGAGAGTGCAAGGCTTGTTTCCAAATAAGCTCGGAGAGTGGGCATTTTCATTGGAGCGCCTTTTCAGTAGCTTTCGGCGTTGCATTCCAGAAATTGTTCCCTAAACGGATTCCAAAGGTGTCCTTTGGAAGGCCTTTGCTTACTTTCGTCCTTTCACGAAAGTAAGTGCCCGCCCCGGCATGAGGGGCAGGCCCGCGCAAGCGGAAACCCCACGCGGGGGTACCCGCTGAAAAATCACTCTTTCCTATCAAAATGAAAAAAGAAAAGACTCGCCCCGTCACGAGGGGCAGACTAACGAAAAATAAATTCTCCCCGCGGCGAAGCCGCACAAAAGGAGTTCTCTTTCTTTTTGAAAATAAAAGAGGAAATACCTCGGTCTGATGGAAAAGCCCTACGCAAGAAGAATCCCCGTGGGGATTCTTTGTAAAAGAAAATTTGCTCTGAAATAATGAACTGAGGAGGGATACGGTATGGACGTACGGCCCGGTGATATTTTACAGATGAAAAAGCCGCATCCCTGCGGCAGTAAAGAATTTGTGGTGTTGCGCGCCGGTATGGATTTTAAAATCCGGTGCAAGGGCTGCGGGCACGAGGTAATGGTCCCGCGCCTGAAATGCGAAAAAAACATCAAGAAGATTCTGCGCGAAGAAACGCAGGATACCTTGTAGCTGCCTTGCCGATCACTCTGTTTGATTCCATATTAGGTAAGGTGGTAGCAAAATGTTTGAAAATCTAACCGTGTTTGTCAACCGGCTGGAGGAACTGAATCAGCGCATGTTTGACCCCGTCGTCGCGGCGGATGCCAAGGGATATGCCGAGCTGATGAAGGAATATAAAAGTCTGGAACCGATCGTGGAAAAATACCGCGAATATTTAACGGCGGTGCAAACGGTGGAGGATTCCACCGAAATGCTCGGCGAGTCCGGCCTTGAGCGCGAGATGAAGGAGATGATCCAGCAGGAGCTGGACGACGCCAAGGACCAGGTGGAGCGAACGGCAGACGAGCTGAAAATTCTGCTTCTGCCGCGCGACCCGAACGACGAGCGCAACGTGATTATGGAAATCCGCGGCGGCGCGGGCGGCGAGGAAGCGGCGCTGTTTTCGGCGCGGCTGTTCCGCATGTACAGCATGTACGCGACGCGGCGCGGCTGGAAAACGGAGCTTTTGAACGTCAACGAAACCGAGCTGGGCGGGTATAAGGAAATCAGCTTTCAGATTACGGGCGACGGAGCGTATTCGCGCCTGAAATACGAAAGCGGCGTTCACCGGGTACAGCGTGTGCCCGAAACGGAAACGCAGGGCCGCATCCACACCTCTACCGCGACGGTGGCTGTTCTGCCCGAAGTGGACGACGTCGAAATCGAGATCAATCCCGCTGATCTGCAGATCGATACCTACCGGGCCAGCGGCGCGGGCGGCCAGCACGTCAACAAGACGGAATCGGCCATCCGCATTACGCACCTGCCCACAGGCACGGTGGTGGAATGCCAGGATGAACGAAGCCAGTTTAAAAATAAGGACAAGGCCATGAAGGTTCTGCGCTCGCGCCTGTACGAGGCAAAGCAGCGGGAGCAGGACGCCCAGGTGGCACAGCAGAGAAAATCTCAGGTTGGCACGGGCGACCGCTCCGAGCGGATCCGTACCTATAATTTCCCGCAGGGCCGGCTGACCGATCACCGGATCGGCCTGACCATCTACCGGCTGGAAGAAGTGCTCAGCGGCGATCTCGATGAGGTGATCGCCGCGCTGATCACTGCGGACCGTGCCAGGCAGCTGGAGGAAACAATCGAGCGTCAGGAGTAATCAAAGCAAAGTCATGGAACAGCAAAGAAAAACCCTGCGCCTTTCGGCGGACAGGGAAGAAGAGATACAAACAGCGGGCGATCTGCTCAAAAACGGCGGCCTTGTGGCGATTCCGACCGAAACGGTGTACGGCCTTGCGGCCAACGCGCTCGACGGCCGGGCCGTTGCCGCCATTTTTGCCGCCAAGGGGCGGCCGATGGACAATCCCCTGATCGTCCATATTTCACAGCTCGACCAGTGGGCGGCGCTCGTCAGCGGGATTCCGCCGCGCGCGATGGAGCTGGCAAACCGGTTCTGGCCGGGGCCGCTGACCATCATACTGCCGAAGTCGCCGCTCATTCCCGATGAGGTGAGCTCCGGGCAGGCGACGGTTGCGGTGCGCTTTCCGTCCCATCCGGTGGCCCGCGCGGTCATCGATGCGGCGGGTGTACCGCTGGCGGCGCCGTCTGCGAATCTGTCCGGCAGCCCGAGCCCGACCGAGGCGCAGCATGTGTTGGCCGACCTCGACGGCAGAATCGACGCCGTTCTGGACGGCGGCCCGTGTCGCGTGGGAGTGGAGTCGACGGTGATCACGCTGGCACAAGAAGTTCCACGCCTGCTGCGCCCGGGCGGAATCACGCCGGAGCAGCTCTCGCAGGTGCTGGGCCGGGTAGAGGTGGACCCCGCCGTGATGAATCCGCTGGCCGCGGGAGAAAAAGTTCTTTCCCCAGGCATGAAGTATAAGCATTATTCGCCGAAAGCCAACGTAATTTTGGTAAAGGGTGGTCTTTCGGCGTATTCGGAGTATGTCAACAGCCGCGCAGGGGAGGGCGTGTTCGCCCTGTGCTACGACGGCGAGCAGGAAGCTCTGCGCGTACCCGCGGTTGCCTATGGCGCAAAACAGGATGCCGCCGGGCAGGCCCGGCATTTATTCGATGCGCTGCGAAAGCTGGATCAGATGGGCGCAAGGGTCGTGTATGCCCGCAGCCCGCAGCCGAAAGGCGTGGGTCTTGCCGTGTACAACCGGCTGATTCGCGCGGCAGGATTCGAGGTGGTAGAGCTTGGCTGAGTCTGTGATTATCGGTTTGACCGGCCCGACCGGAGCGGGAAAATCCACCGTGGCGGGCATTTTGGGCGAGCTTGGCTGCGCTGTGATCGACTGTGATCAAACGGCCCGGCAGGTGCTTGTCGACTGCGAACCGTGCGTGCGGGAGCTGCGGCAGGAATTCGGCGACGATATTGTGGCGGAAAACGGCAGCGTAGACAGAGCGCTTCTGGCGCGCCGCGCCTTTTCCTCCCACGAAAAAACACACCGGCTCAATGAGATCACCCACCCGTGGATTTTGCGGCGGGTGCAGAAGGAAATCGACGAGTGGAAAGCCGCGGGCAAGGAGTTCATCATTGTAGACGCGCCGCTGCTGTTCGAAAGCGGAGCCGAGAAGCTCTGCGATCAGATTCTGGCTGTGATCACGCCGCTGCCCGTCCGGCTGGAACGCATCATCCGGCGGGATAATATCGACCGTGAAATGGCTCTATCGCGCATCCGGGCCCAGCAGGAGGATGCCTATTATACGGAGAGATCCGATGCCTGTCTGAGAGGGGATGAAGATCCCGGTGAACTGCGGCGGCAGGCAACTGCTCTTCTGGAAAGGTGGCGCAGATGAAAATCGTTTCCACGCGGACGAAGCGGGGCGGCAGAGCTAAAAAAATAGTGGGCGCCTCGCTGATTCTGCTTTTTTTAACGGCAGTTGGATATTTTTTTCTGGCAAACGGCTACGAAATTTTTATGAAACGCCAGTATCCGCTGGGGTATCAGGATATCATAGAGAAAGAAGCGGAAAACTATCATCTGGAGCCTGCTTTGGTGTACGCAGTGGTCAAGGCCGAAAGCAATTTCGACCCGGACGCCAAATCCCGCGCGGGAGCCGTTGGGCTGATGCAGATGACGCCCGCAACGTTTGAGTGGCTGCAGACAAAGCTCCCCGGGCAAGACACCATGGATGAGACTTCGCTGTTAGACCCGGCA
>JAEXDU010000238.1 GCA_023401495.1 Bacillota bacterium | reverse complement strand
GTGGCCCCCGGCGCTTTCTAATTTAAGATGGATTTCTTAGAGGATTCCTTTCACGGCCAGCATTTCGTTCATGCTGCCGGTACGGTAACCCGTTATATCGATCGATACGTAAACGAACCCAAGGGCTTTGATTTGGTCGGAGATAGCGTGCCGAACCTCTTGATCCAGCAGCTTCGGGTACTGCTCCTCCTCCACCTCAATGCGGGCCAGATTGCCGTGATGCCGCACGCGTACCTGGCGGAATCCCAGGTCCAGCAGAATCTGTTCGGCTTTGTCGATCTGAGAAAGCTTTTCTTCCGTGATCCTTTCACCGTAGGGAAAGCGGGAGGAAAGACAGGCAAAGGAGGGCTTGCTCCAGGTGGGGAGGTTCAGCTCCTTTGACAGAATGCGGATTTCCGCCTTAGAGAGATCACAGTGCCGCAGGGGGCTTTTTACATTCTGCTCCGCCACGGCGATCAGCCCGGGGCGGTAATCGCCGTTGTCGTCCAGATTGGAGCCTTCCACAATTTCCTTCAGTCCCAGCCGGTTCGCTACCTCCCGGATTTTCTGGAACAGCTCTGTTTTACACAGATAGCACCGGTTCACCGGGTTTTCGGAAAATCCGGAAATGTGCAGCTCTTCCGAATCCACAATGATGTGCTGAATCCCGTTGAGGTCACAAAAGCGTTTGGCTTCGTTCAGCTCCCGCTGCGGAAAGCTGCAGGAGCGTGCCGTAACGGCCACGGCTTTGTCTCCCAGAGCCTTGTGCGCGGCGGTCAGCAGAAAGGTGGAGTCCACACCGCCGGAAAACGCCACGGCGGCGCTTTCCAAAGAACGCAGGTATTGCTCCAGCTTTTCATATTTTAAATGCAGTTCATCCATGTGTATTCCTCCCGCTAGTTGGCTTCGTTGATTTTGAGTGCGTCATATACTTTTTGAATCGGTACCCCGTGCCGCTCCGCGGCGGCCTTGATGTCCTCGAATTCACCGTATCTTTTGGTGATCCCACCATAGGTCACTTTTTTCACCTGGATTTTCCCGTAGGGGGTTTCCACGGTTTCATAGGCTCTGTCCATGACGGTTCTCTGCACCGGAATTTTGCGGATGCCGATCGTCGAGGTTTCTTCGAATACGATCCGCTCCAAAGCCTGCACCAAAGACGCTTCACATAAGAAAGAGAGCGTTACGGCGGGGCGGCATTTTTTCATATAGATGGGGGTAAAGAATACATCCAGCGCGCCGGCGTCCAGCAGGCGGCCCATCACATAGCCGAGCACCTCTCCGGTGGTGTCGTCAATATTGGTCTCGGCCAGAATCACTCCGGTTTGGGGCTTGGGATTCTCTTTGGACGGGAGTATCTCGCCCAGAATCAGCCGCAGGGTGTTGGGGATTTCCAGATCATACAGCCCGGCGCCGTAGCCGACGGCGTGAATCTCCATTTCCGGCTGCGGGCCGTATTCTTCGGCCAGAGCAGCAAGAATCGCCGCGCCGGTGGGGGTGGCCAGCTCCTTCTTGATTCCGTTCGAATAAACCGGAATGCCGCCCTTTCGGATAATCTCCAGCGTGGCTGGAGCGGGCACGGGGATCAGGCCGTGCTGGCAGCGCACAAAGCCGGAGCCGACCGGCAGATGCGAAGCGACAATGCGGCCGGGGTTCAGGCTGTCCACACAGATGGCGGTGCCGACAATATCGATAATGGAATCGATGGCGCCGACTTCGTGAAAATGGACTTCCTCAATCGGTTTGCCGTGAACCTTTGCCTCCGCTTCCGCCACAAAGGAGAACATTTTTTTCGAAAGCTGCTTGACCCGATCAGACAGCTCGCTGCCGTCGATGATGTCGGTAATATCCTGCAGATTGCGGTGCGGCGCGTGCGTATGTTCATGTGTATGTTCATGTCCGTGTCCATGCTTGTGCCCGTGTTCATGCTCATGCTCGTGTATGTCGTGTTCATGGTGCTCATGATGATCATGATTATGGTCATGGTCATGGTCATGGTGCGCTTCCCCGTGCCCAAGAAAAGAGTACACTTCCTCCGCGTGGGAATGCTTGCCGTCATGACTCAGGTGATACTTACGTTTCTCTTTGTGCTTCTTCTTTTTTCTGCCATGTTCATCCGGCAGCTTGTTTTTTCCACAGATACAGTAGGCACGGTGATGCTTACAGGTGCATCTGGGCAGAGCCTTCTGTTTTTCTTCCGGTTCCTGATCTGCTCCCGGTACGTCTTCCTGGTGAGAGGAGGGGTCTTCCTCCAGAATGACATCGAAATAAGTGCCAGTGATCCCGTTTTTCTGTTTTTTGCTGATTTCGATCCGATAGCCGTCTATATGCAGCTTACTAAGCTCGCTCAGCAGCAGTTCCTTGTCTACGCCCAAATCCAGGAACGCGCCGATCGTCATATTGCCGCTGATGCCCGAAAAGCAGTCCATATACAGAGTTTTCATTTACTTTCCTCCGTTTCGTTTTTTTATCATGCATGCCGGATCCCCGGCGCTAAAGCCATTGCCAAAATCAAGAGAACAAGGATAAGAAAAAACCACAAAGGAACAGCTGCATGCGGCAGCTAAAACCTTCATGGTTTGATTCATCTTCCAATCCCTTTTTCCCGGTGCCGCTCTTCCGCCGCTTTCAGCGTGCTTCGGGCGGCCAGAGAATTCGTTCCCAGTGCGATGATTTCCGGATCATCATTGTCAGGAAAAAGGTGTTTTCAAGGAAGTTTTCGTTTGTTGGTGCGACCAGGCCTGTAAGCCGAGTTCTGTCGTGAACAGCCATCTATCTTGGCCGGGCGTTGCCGCCGCAGCTCAATGCCACCTGTTCGGGACGCGCCGGGCCGACGCATTTGTCCCATTCCGGTGTTGCTCCGAATAGGGTTTACATAGCCGCGCGGTCTCCCGCGCGCTGGTGGGCTCTTACCCCGCCTTTCCAGCCTTACCTGCGCAAAGCGCAGGCGGTATCTCTCTGTTGCACTTTCCCTAGGGTCGCCCCCGGCGGCCGTTAGCCGTTATTCCTGCCCTGTGGAGCTCGGACTTTCCTCGGATAGGCCCTTTCGGACGTTACCCGCGACTGTTCAGCCTGCTCGCATCGCCTATTTTAACGTTTTTTTATTTTGTTGTCAAGCTGTTGTCAGGCTGCAATCCAATCTCATCGGCACATGGGGGATTCCATCCTCCAAAAACTCATCTGAAATCTGCCGGAACCCTTGCTTTTCATACAGCTCTTTTGCATACGTTTGCGCTTCTATTTTGATCGCGTCTGCCTTGAGTTGAGTTTTGGCAACCCGTATTCCCTCTGCCAGAATTCTGCTGCCCATGCCGCACCGTCTTTTTACGGCGATCACTCTGCCGATGGAGACCTCGTCAAAAGATACCCCTTTTTCAATCACCCTGAGGTACGCCTGAATTCCGCCCTCATCTTTCAGGTATACATGCAGCGCCTGTCTGTCTTTGTCGTCTATCTCCTGATAAGGGCAGTTTTGTTCCACTACAAATACAGAGACTCTGAGTTTTAAAATCTCATACAGCTCATTGGCCGTCAGTTCTTCAAATCTTTTTACGACAAGCTCCATTTATCTCATCCTTTCCAATCGTGCAGAAAGCGAATTCTCCCTCGCCAAAGCGGGGGAGAAACAGTTGTTCTTTCTTTTTATATGGATAGATCATATCACACCGGGTCGGCGGGCTTGTCGAAGTTGTGGTTCGTGATCAGCCTGTCTTTGATCTGCCACAGCTGCTGCGAAAGGTCGACATAGTAGCGGTGGGGATTTTCAAAGCGGGTGACTTCCTCCCACAGCGTGTCTACCTGTGCGGTGCAGTATTCGCGGATTTCATGAAGATCGCGCGGCTGCATGATGCACTGTCCGGCCTTGAAAATCTGGATCATCAGCGGTACCGCACGGAAGTTTTCCACACGCTTGCGCTTCCAGATATATTCCGGGTCAAAGATGACATAGGGCATTTCGTCGTCGATCAGCTCATCGTGCAGCGTGATCACATCGGCGATCGCCTTGCCGCTGTAGCGGTCGAACAGGCGCCACAGGCGCTTAAAGCCGGGCGTCGTAATTTTCGCTACGTTTTCGCTGATTTTGATTTTGGGCTCGATGCTGCCGTCTTCCCGTTCTACGGCAACCAGCTTGTACACCCCGCCAAACACCGGCTCCGAAGCCGAGGTGATCATGCGCTCGCCGACGCCGAAGCTGTCGACCTGCGCACCCTGCATCAGCATGTCGCGTATGATGTATTCGTCCAGCGAGTTGGAGGCGCAGATGCCGCAATCCTCAAACCCGGCGGCATCCAGCATCTCGCGTGCTTTGCGGGAAAGATACGTGATGTCGCCGCTGTCGATGCGGATTCCCCCGGGGCGGAAGCCCTGCGGAACCAGCTCTTCATTAAAGACGCGGATCGCATTCGGAATGCCGGACTGCAATACATTATAAGTGTCTACCAGCAGAACACACTGGTTGGGGTATTCACGGGCATACGCGCGGAACGCGTCGAGCTCGGTGTCAAACAGCTGCACCCAGCTATGCGCCATAGTGCCCATTGCGGGGATACCGAAATCGCGTTCGCAGATGGTGCAGGCGGTGCCGGTACAGCCCCCGATGTACGAGGCTCTGGCGCCGTATACCGCGCCGTCGAAGCCCTGTGCGCGGCGGGAGCCGAATTCCATTACGGAACGGCCGCTGGCGGCCCGCACAATCCGGTTCGCTTTTGTCGCGATCAAGGTCTGGTGGTTGACGCACAAAAGCACCATGGTTTCGATAAACTGCGCCTGAATCACAGGGCCGCGTACCGTAACAATGGGCTCGCCGGGGAAGATGGGGGTACCCTCCGGAACCGCCCACACATCGCACTCAAAATGAAAATCCGCCAGATAATTGATAAACGCCTGGTTGAACTTTCCGGTGGATCGCAGGTAGTCAAGATCCTGCGGGGTAAAAGAGAGGTTTTGCAGATATTCCACAAGCTGCTGTACGCCAGCCATAATCGCAAAGCCGCCGCCATCCGGAATTTTTCTGAAAAACATATCGAAATAAACGATTTTGTCCTCAAAACCGTTCGTGAAATAGCCGTTTGCCATGGTTATTTCATAAAAATCGGTGAGCATTGTCAGATTCTTACCGAATGGAGTTTGTGTTGTCTCCTCCAAATCCATACACCTCGTTAGTAGCAATTATTACAGCATAATCTCTTTGCGATGTTTGTGCATATTATAAATCAGAAAGCAAAGAAGGAAACGCTGCGCGGGATTCAAGCTTTTTGCCCGAAATCGGGGCAAGCCCCAAAAATATGCCGGACGCTTTGTTGAATAGTATTATAACAAGAAACCCTTTAAATAACAATGTTTTTTTGACATTCGACAAGGCTGGAGCCATTCCACGGGAAACCAGCAAATTAAACGGATTAATTCTAAAAATTTTGTATGATTTTTGTTGCGTTTTTCGATTTTATCTACTATAATGGAATGTATTCCGGATAGTGGTATTTTTATTTCTTATAATGATACTTTGCTTTCAAAAAAGCGACAGCAATTTTGTACCTTTTTTGTTGAAGAGGGGAAAACTTATTATTATTTTCTGGCCGGTAAAATACGGCCTGAGCAACGGGGAGATGAAAGAATGAGATTACGCAAGCAAGCCCTGGGTAATCGTAATTTGGTAGGTGCCCATGTGGAACTGGCTAGGAAGAACCTGGGCATGAAGCAAAAGGAACTTTTGGCTCAGCTGCAGGTGAACGGAATTGACATGAATGCATCAGGCCTTTCTAAACTAGAGGGGCAGATCCGCTACGTAACGGATTTTGAACTGGTGGCTTTATCGAATATTCTGAACGTTTCTGTTGACTGGCTGCTCGGTCGTGAAGACTGATTCCGGTGGCATCTTTACAAGAGAATCGCATCCCGCATTTCTCCACGGCGTCATAAGGGCGTTTCTATAAACTGTGGTGAAATTTGGGCAGTATGTATTGGCAGACAGTGAGTGTTCACTGTCTGCCAATATTCTTTTATG
>JAEXDU010000215.1 GCA_023401495.1 Bacillota bacterium | reverse complement strand
GTCTCCGACGGGGCCAAGAGCGACTGCGGCAACATCGGGGACATTTTCGGGGTGGACAACAAGGTGGCGGTGTGTGACCCGGTGTACCCGGTGTATGTGGACACCAACGTCATGGCCGGCCGTGCCGGTGAATACGTGGAGGGCAAGGGCTGGAGCCGCATCGTGTATATGCCCTGCGTAAAAGAGAAGAATTTCCTGCCCGACCTGCCCAAGGAGCCGGTGGATTTGATCTACCTGTGCTTCCCGAATAACCCGTCCGGCGTGGGCATCAGCAAAGAAGAGCTGAAAAAGTGGGTGGATTACGCCAACGAAAACAAGTCGCTCATCCTCTTCGACGCCGCGTATGAGGCATTCATCACCACTCCCGATATGCCGCACAGCATTTATGAGATTGAGGGCGCAAAGACCTGCGCGATCGAATTCCGCAGCTTCTCCAAGACCGCGGGCTTTACCGGTACCCGCTGCGCGTTTACCGTAGTGCCGAAGCAGCTCGAGTTCGACGGCGTATCCCTCAACCGCCTGTGGAGCCGCCGCCAGTCCACCAAGATGAACGGCGTTCCCTATGTGATCCAGCGCGCGGCGGAGGCTGTGTATTCCGAAGAGGGCGCAAAGCAGATCCGCGAGAATATCACGTATTACCAGAACAACGCGAAGATCATTCGTGAGGGCCTGGCCGCTGCCGGGTTCGAGGTATACGGCGGAGTGGATTCCCCGTACATCTGGCTCAAGACGCCGGGCGGGATCACCGCCTGGGAATTCTTCGACCTGCTGCTGCAGAAAACCGGCGTGGTCGGTACTCCGGGTTCCGGCTTCGGCCTTGCCGGAGAGGGATATTTCCGCCTGACCTCGTTTAACACAAAAGAGAATACGGAAAAGGCTGTGGCAAGAATCATCGAGTCTTTCAAAGCCTGATGAAGCCTGAATTTTCCAATTGACGAAACAGCGGCCCTGCCGCCGGATCCGCCCGATCTTCTGGCTGCCTGGCAGCCAAAGAGCGGGCTCTGGCAGCAGGGCTTACCGGCGGGGTTTGGCCGCCGACAATCAGCCGGGACCTTTCCCCGTGCTGCGGCATGTCGCGCGCTGCCGCAGTGACCGTAAATCAGCGGCGCGAAGAAATGGTGGTTTTAGCGTGAAAGCATTATTACTGTTGGAAAACGGAATGACCTTTGAGGGTCAGGGCTTTGGCGAGCCCCGCGATGTGCTGTGTGAAGTAGTGTTCAACAGCGCTATGTGCGGGTACACCGAGTTGCTTACAGACCCCAGCTATGCAGGCCAGGGCGTTGTGATGACTTACCCCATGATCGGAAACTACGGAATCTGCTATGAGGACGCGGAAGCCGATCACCCCTGGGTGGAAGCATTTATCGTTCACTCCGTTTCCGGGATCGCCAGCAATTTTCGCTGTGACATCGACCTGGACGGATACCTGAAAAACAACCGGATCCCCGGAATCAGCGGGATCGACACCCGTGCGCTCACCCGCTGCCTGCGGGAGTCCGGCACGATGCGCGGCATGCTCTGCTTCGGCGATCAGATTGACCGTGACGAAATGAAGCGCAAAATCGCCGCGCACGTTGTGCCGAACGGCGTTTCGCAGGTCAGCATCCGCCAGCCGCGCGATTACGGCAACGGTTCGGTCAAGGTTGCGCTGCTCGATTACGGTACCAAAGAGAATATCATTCGTTCGCTCACCCGCCGTGGCTGTACGGTGCGCCGCTTCCCGAACGACACGCCGTTTGAAGAGATCAAGGCGTGGAATCCGGATGGCGTGATGCTCTCGAACGGCCCCGGGGACCCGCAGGCCTGCGTGAAAGAGGTCGCGGAGCTCAAACGCGTTTACCAGAGTGGGATTCCCACCTTCGCCATCTGTATGGGGCACCAGCTGATGGCGCTTTCGCAGGGCGCGAATACGTACAAGCTCAAGTACGGCCACCGCGGCATCAATCACCCGGTGAAAGAGCTGAAAACAAATCGTGTGTACATTACCTCGCAGAACCACGGCTATGTGGTGGATGCGGGCACCATCGACTCTTCTATTGCAGAGGTCAGCTATGTCAGCATGAACGACCAGAGCGTAGAGGGCCTCGATTATAAAAACGGCCGCGTGTTCTCCGTGCAGTTCCATCCGGAGGCCTGCTCCGGCCCGCTCGACACAGGCTTTTTGTTCGACAGATTTATGGATTTGATGGGAGGGGGCCGCGTATGAGCAAGATCAGCAGCATTCAGAAGGTACTAATCATCGGCTCCGGCCCGATCGTGATCGGTCAGGCCGCGGAGTTCGACTATGCGGGCACGCAGGCCTGCCGCGCGCTGCGCGAGGAAGGCGTCGAGGTCATTCTCGTCAACTCCAATCCCGCGACGATCATGACGGACGGCGAGATCGCCGACAAGGTGTATATCGAGCCCCTGACGATCGACACGCTGAAAAAGGTGATCCTGAAAGAACGGCCCGACAGCGTCCTGCCGACCCTCGGCGGCCAGAACGCTTTGAACCTTGCGGTAGAGCTGGAGGAATCCGGTTTTCTGACGGAGCATAACGTCCGCATGATCGGCACGAATGCCGACACCATCCGCATGGCGGAGGACCGCGAGCTGTTCAAAGAGGCCATGGCCCGCATCCAGCAGCCCTGTGCCGAAAGCGAGATCGCCGAAACGGTGGAAGACAGCCTGCTCATCGCAAAGCGCATCGGCTACCCCGTGGTGGTGCGCCCCGCGTATACGCTCGGCGGCAGCGGCGGCGGCATCGCCTATACGGAGGAGCAGCTCCACGCGATCGCTTCCATGGGCCTGCACCGCAGCCGTGTGAATCAGGTGCTCATCGAGCGCTGCATCTCCGGCTGGAAGGAAATCGAGTACGAGGTCATCCGCGACGGCAACGGCAACTGCATCACCGTCTGCAATATGGAAAACTTCGATCCCGTCGGCGTTCACACCGGCGATTCCATCGTCGTCGCGCCCTGCCAGACGCTGGCGGATAAGGAAATCCAGATGCTGCGCAGCGCGTCGATCGCGATCATCAACGAGCTCCGGGTAGAGGGCGGCTGCAACGTGCAGTTTGCGCTGAATCCCGAAAGCTTTGAATACTGCGTCATCGAGGTGAATCCCCGCGTCAGCCGTTCCTCTGCGCTGGCTTCGAAGGCGACAGGCTACCCGATTGCGAAGGTCGCTTCCAAAATCGCGCTGGGCTATACGCTCGACGAGATTCAGAACGCGATTACGAAAAAAACCTACGCCTGCTTTGAGCCGACGCTCGACTACTGCGTCGTGAAAATCCCGAAGTGGCCGTTTGATAAATTCGTCCACGCCCGCCGCAGCCTCGGCACCCAGATGAAGGCGACCGGCGAGGTTATGGGTATCGCCCCCACCTTTGAGGCGGCCCTGATGAAATCCATCCGCTGCCTGGAGCAGAACATGTATGATCTGACCGACGCGGAGCTGGACGGCCTTTCGGATCTGGACGTTTCCGAGCGCATCCACGCGGTGGACGACCGCCGCCTGTTCGCGGTGGCGGAGGCGCTGCGCCGCGGCTTTGCGATGGAGAAAATCCACAGCGTCACGAAAATCGACCGCTGGTTTTTGCAGAAGCTTCAGTCCATCATCGCGGTGGAAAAGCGCCTTGCAAACGAGCCGATGAGCAAAGAACTGCTGCTCAAAGCCAAGTCATTCGGCTTTTTGGATGAGACCGTCGCGAAATTTTCCGGCATCAGCATTGAGGAAATTCGCGGCCTGAAAGAGAAATGGGCCATCCGCCCCGTTTATAAAATGGTCGATACCTGCGCCGCGGAGTTTGAGGCCGAAACGCCCTACTACTATTCAAGCTATGGCGACGAGAATGAATCGCGCCACGAAAGCGGCCGCAAAAAGATCATGGTCATCGGCTCCGGCCCCATTCGCATCGGTCAGGGCATCGAGTTCGACTTCTGCTCCGTTCACAGTGTGTGGGCGCTGAAAAAGCTGGGCTTTGAGACCATTATTGTGAACAATAACCCCGAAACCGTCAGCACGGATTTTGATATTGCCGATAAACTGTACTTCGAACCCTTGACTCCGGAGGACGTTTGGCATATTGTAGAACTGGAAAAACCCGACGGCGCCGTGGTTCAGTTTGGCGGCCAGACCGCCATCAAGCTGGCGGGCGCCATTGAGAAAATGGGAATTCCGCTGCTCGGCACCAGCTTTGACAGCATCGACGAGGCGGAGGATCGCGAGCGGTTTGACGCGATTCTGGCAAAGTGCGGGATTCCGCATGCCGCGGGCCGCATGGTGTTTACCTGCGAGGAGGCGCTGAAAGCGGCTCATGAGCTGGGTTACCCCGTGCTGGTGCGCCCCTCCTACGTTTTGGGCGGCCAGGGCATGGACATTGCCTACAACGACGACGACATCCGCGAGCAGATCGGTATCATCAATACCATCGCGCAGGAGCATCCTATTCTGGTGGACAAGTACCTGATGGGCACCGAGGTAGAGGTCGATGCGGTCTGCGACGGAGTTGACACCCTCATCCCCGGCATCATGCAGCATGTGGAGCGCGCGGGCGTTCATTCCGGCGACAGCATCTCGGTCTACCCGGCGCAGAGCCTTTCAAAGCAGGTGGAGGACACGATCGTGGACTACACCAGAAAGCTTGCACTGGCACTGAGAGTCAAGGGCCTGTTGAATATCCAGTTCATCGTCAAGGATGAGCAGGTGTATATCATTGAGGCGAACCCCCGTTCCTCCAGAACGGTGCCGTATATCAGCAAGATCACGGATATCCCGATTGTTCACCTTGCGGTGCGCACCTTCTTCGGCGAAACACTGCCCCAGATGGGCTACCAGTACGGCCTGCAGCCGAACAAGGCGCTCATCGCCATCAAGATGCCGGTGTTCTCGTTTGAAAAGCTGTATGGCGCAGACGTCAACCTTGGGCCGGAGATGAAATCCACCGGCGAGGTGCTCGGTATCGCCAGAAGCTTTGAGGAAGCCATGATCAAGGCATTCCAGGGCGCAGGCATGCACCTTCTGACCAACGGCAATGTGATCATCACCGTAAAGGATCAGGATAAGGAAGAGGCTCTGCCCATCGCCAGGGGGCTGAGTGACCTTGGCTGGACCATCTATTCCACCGAGGGAACCTCCAACTATCTCAAAGAGAACGGCATTCCGAATGTCCGCCTGAACAAGGTGGGCGGTGACGCACCCGATATTCTGGATGTGATCCTCTCCGGCACCATCGATCTTGTCATCAACACGCCCTCCAAGGGCGCCGAGCACCGCCGTGACGGATTCCTCATCCGCCGCAACACGGTAGAGGCCGGCATTCCGTGCCTGACCTCGCTCGACACCGCAAACGCATTCCTGCGCTGCGTGCAGCACGTAGAGGATACGAACCTTTCCGTTGTCGATATCACGAAGGTTTCGTCCTTCCTGGTGTTCTTATAACGAGAATCAGAGGAAATCGACCATTTCATCCTTAAGTGGCGGGGATACCACCCGTCTCGAGTTTCAAGGCTCTCTCAGCCGTCGGCGGCTTATGCCGCCGGCAACGGTGTGAGGTTCTTATAACGAGAATTTAGCGCAATCTTTTCACAGGCGGCGGGTATTACCCGTCTCGAGTTTCAAGGCTCTCTCAGCCGTCGGCGGTTTTTGCCGCCGGCACCGGCGTGAGGTTCTTCATAAATCGCCCGCGGGCAGCCTGCCAGCGGATCTGCCGCATCAAATCAGTGCGGACCTTTTCCAGTCCATTCACTAAACAATAAGCTGCATGAAAATGACGATTTCTTCCCCAGCCAAAGCCGGGGAAGAAATCAACAGCTTTTTACAGTGGCATTATGGCGGAAGAAAGGCCCGCCGATGGAAACAAAAACAGGGGGAAAGAATCATGCAAAAAGGAAATTTACTGTACGAGGGAAAAGCAAAGAAAGTTTACGCTACTGAGGATCCTGCTTGCTACATTGTGGATTATAAGGACGATGCCACCGCATTCAATGGCCCGAAAAAGGGAACCATTGTGGGCAAGGGCGTTGTCAATAACCGTATGTCCAATTTCATGTTCCAAATGCTGGAGAAAGACGGCATCCCCACTCATTTTGTCAAAGAGCTGAGCGACCGCGAAACGCTGGTCAAAAAGGTAGAGATTGTTCCGCTTGAGGTGATCGTCCGCAATAAGGCGGCCGGCAGTCTGGCGAAGCGCCTTGGCCTGGAGGAAGGCACCCCCATGCGCACTCCGGTGTTGGAATTCTGTTATAAGAACGACGAACTCGGCGACCCGATGGTGAACGAATACCACATTCTTGCCGCTGATTTCGCAACGAAGGAAGAGATCGATGTCATCAGCAAGATGGCGCTGCGCATCAATGAGCTGATGTGCGAATTCTTCCGTTCGGTGAATATTGAACTGATCGATTTCAAGCTTGAGTTCGGCCGCTGCGACGGCAAGATCATTCTGGCCGACGAGATTTCCCCCGATACCTGCCGCTTTTGGGATATCCACACCCACGAGAAGCTCGACAAAGACCGTTTCCGCCGCGACCTTGGCGGTGTGGAAGAGGCTTATGCCGAAGTGATGAAGCGCATTGGCCTGTAATGGCTTTCAATACTTGTGTCAAGACGATGAGGAGTTGAATTCGTTGACGGATTTTGAAGAGTCCTCCTGGAAGCCGCGCGAGGAATGCGGGGTATTCGGGATTTACAGCAAAGAGGGAAAAGAAATTCCGCCGGCTTACGCATGCTATAACGGCCTTCTGGCTCTGCAGCACCGGGGGCAGGAGAGCTGCGGCATCGCGGTGAATGACCGCGGGGTGATTTCTTATTTCAAAGACATGGGCTTGGTGTCCGAAGTGTTCAGCGACTCGATTCTGAATCGTCTGAACGGGCAAATCGCCCTTTCTCACGTGCGGTACTCCACCTCGGGCGACAGTGTGCGTGAAAACGCCCAGCCGCTCGTCATGCGTTATATCAAGGGCACACTGGCGATCGCCCATAACGGCAACCTGACCAACGCCCACGAGCTGCGCCGCGAGCTGGAAAAAAACGGCTGTATTTTTCAAACCACGATTGATTCCGAGGTAATCGCGTATATGATTGCCCGGGAGCGGATCGGCGCGGCCTCCATTGAGGAGGCCGTGTTCCGCGCCATGCAGAAGATTGAGGGTTCTTTCTCTCTTCTGGTCATGAGCCCCCAGAAGCTGATCGCGGTGCGCGACCCCAACGGATTCCGCCCGCTTTGCATGGGCAAGATCGGCGAGGATATCGTCTTTGCGTCCGAAAGCTGCGCTCTCGACGCGGCGGGTGCGGAATTTGTGCGCGACGTGGAGCCGGGCGAGCTGATCGCCGCGGGCCCCAGCGGGCTGAAATATCTGTATAACAAGGTCCCGGCTCAGCGCTCGCTGTGCGTGTTCGAGTATATTTACTTTGCCCGCACCGACAGCAAAATCGACGGACTCGGCGTATACGAGTCCCGCAAAGAGGCGGGCCGCCTGCTGGCGCGCCAAAGCCCCGTGGAGGCCGACGTGGTTATCGGCGTGCCGGAATCCGGCATCGATGCCGCCATAGGGTACAGCGAGGAATCCGGCATCCCGTACCAAAAGGGAATTGTCAAGAATTCCTACATCGGCCGCACCTTCATCAAACCCACGCAGTCTGAGCGCGAGCGCAGCGTGCGCATCAAGCTCAACGCGCTGGAGAGCGAGGTGCGCGGCAAGCGTGTGGTTCTGCTCGACGACTCCATCGTGCGCGGCACGACCAGCGGACGCATTGTGTCGATGCTGAAAGAGGCCGGCGCGAAAGAAGTTCACCTGCGCATCAGCTCGCCGCCGTTTCTGTGGCCCTGCTACTATGGCACAGACATTCCCACCAAGGATGAGCTGATCGCCGTTCAGCACACCGTGGAGGAAATCGCCGAGATGAATTTTGCAGATTCTCTGGCATTCTTATCACTGGACAGCCTGCCCGGTATGCTGAAGGGCAAGTGTTCCGGCTACTGCGACGCGTGTTTCTCCGGGGATTACCCGACCGAAATCCCGCAGGAAATGATTGATCACAGGCCGCAAAACTACTGTATGCCGATTCAGCGACTGTAATATGACCTATTTGCTTTCAAAGTGACTTTATGTGAAGCCGCAATTTCTTCTCCCGCCGCAGGCAGAGAAGAAATCAACGGCCTTTGAAAGTGAAATGATTTGAAAAGATGCCCCAAAATACGCTTGGAGGTTGCAGCATTGAAAAATTCGTACGAATCCCCTCTTTCGGCGCGGTACGCCAGCGCCGAAATGAAGTTTTTATTTTCGCCGGACAAAAAGTTCCGTACCTGGCGCCGCCTTTGGATCGCCCTGGCGGAATCGGAAATGGAGCTGGGCCTGCCCATTACGCAGGAGCAGATCGATGAAATGCGCCGCTTTGCCGACGACATCAATTACGATGTCGCTGGGGAGCGCGAGAAGATCGTGCGCCACGACGTGATGGCCCATGTGTATGCCTACGGCGAGCAGTGCCCGAAGGCGCGCCCCATCATTCATCTGGGGGCTACCTCCTGCTATGTGGGGGACAACACCGATATTATCGTCATGACGGAAGCTTTGCGCCTGCTGCGCAACAAACTCGTCGGCGTCATCCGCATTCTTTCGCATTTCGCGGTGGAGTACAAAGACCTGCCGACTCTGGCGTTTACGCATTATCAGCCCGCGCAGCCCACCACTGTCGGCAAGCGCGCCACGCTCTGGATTCAGGATCTTCTGATGGATTTGGAGGACGTCGAATACCAGCTCGGCAAAGCGAAGCTGCTCGGCTCGAAGGGCACGACCGGCACGCAGGCCAGCTTTTTGGAGCTGTTTGACGGCGATTACGAGCGTGTAAAGGCGCTTGACCGCAAGATTGCGGAGAAGATGGGGTATTCCTCCTGCTTCGCCGTTTCCGGCCAGACGTATTCCAGAAAGCTCGACAGCCAGGTTCTTTCCATTCTGAGCGGGATCGCGCAGAGCGCGACCAAGTTCTCGAACGATATTCGCCTTTTGCAGCATATGAAAGAGATCGAAGAGCCCTTTGAAAAGGGGCAGATCGGTTCCTCCGCCATGGCGTACAAGCGCAACCCGATGCGCAGCGAGCGCATTGCGTCTCTGGCGCGCTATGTGATCGTCGACAGCCTGAACCCCGCCATCACCACCGCTACACAGTGGTTCGAGCGCACACTCGACGATTCCGCGAACAAGCGCCTGAGCGTTCCCGAGGCGTTTCTGGCGGTTGACGGGATTCTGGACCTGTATAGCAACGTGGCCGACGGCCTGGTTGTGTACCCCAAGGTGATCGAGCAGCACCTGCTGCGCGAGCTGCCCTTTATGGCCACCGAGAACATCATGATGGACGCGGTTAAGCGCGGGGCGGACCGCCAGCAGCTTCACGAGCAGATCCGCGTGCATTCCATGGAAGCGGCCAGGGTCATCAAAGAGCAGGGCGGCGAAAACGACCTGCTGGACCGCATCGCGGCAGACCCGGCGTTCGGCGTCACGCGCGAGGAGCTGTCCGGCCTGGTAGACCCGTCGCAGTATACGGGCTGTGCCGCGGTACAAACCCAGGAATTTGTGAGCGGAGTGGTAAATCCCGTTTTGAAGGAATATGATTCCATAGAAATAAAAAAAGCAGAAATTAATTTGTAAACAAAACGTAAAATCCGCGGGCATTCCAAAGAAAATCGTAGGCTTTTGGGGTGTTTTGTGGTATGATAATCACGAGCGTTTTGATGCGCAATTTTAAAAAATGCCGTAATGGCGCTTTGCGCCTGTGGTATAATAGCCGCAAGCGGTATGATACGCTGATGGATCAAATATACCGCAACAGCGCTCTGCGCTTGTGGTATAAGAATACAAATTGATCCGCCGCCGAATGAAAAGCCGCGGGCGGCGGAAAAAATTGGCTGGTGCGGCACCGGCGGAGAGTGAGCAGTACTAATGGTAAAAGCGATAGTAGGCGCCAATTGGGGCGATGAAGGAAAAGGGAAAATTACCGACGTCATGGCGGCGCAGTCCGATATCGTGATCCGGTACCAAGGTGGCAGCAATGCGGGCCATACCATTATCAACGAATATGGCAAGTTCGCGCTGCACCAACTCCCCTCGGGCGTATTTTACGATCACACGACCAACATCATCGGCAATGGCGTTGCGCTGAGTGTGGAAAACCTCATCAAAGAGATGGATTCCCTGCGGCAGCGCGGAGTTCCGGAGCCGAAGCTGATGGTTTCTGACCGCGTGCAGATCGTGATGCCTTACCATGTTGAAATGGACGCGATGGAGGAAGCGCGTTTGTCCTCCAAATCCTTTGGTTCCACCAAATCCGGCATCGCGCCGTTTTATTCGGATAAATACGCGAAGATTGGCTTCCAGGTCAGCGAGCTGTATGACGACGAGGCTCAGCTCAAAGAAAAGATTCAGCAGGTTCTGGACGTGAAAAACTCGCTGTACCAGCACTTGTACCACAAAGAGCCGCTGACGGTGGACGCCGTTTACGAAAAGCTGATGGAATACCGCCAGATGATCGAGCCCTATGTGGCGGATACCTTCACGTTCCTGCATCAGGCGGTCAAAGAGGGCAAAACTATTTTGCTCGAAGGCCAGCTTGGCGCATTGAAGGACCCGGATTTCGGCATTTACCCCATGGTGACCTCTTCCTCCACACTGGCCGGTTACGGCGCTGTCGGCGCCGGTGTGCCGCCGTATGAGATCAAAGAGATCATCGCCGTGGTAAAGGCGTATTCCAGCGCTGTGGGCGCGGGTGAGTTTGTCAGCGAAATCTTCGGCGAAGAGGCCGATGAGCTGCGCCGCCGCGGCGGCGACGGCGGCGAGTACGGTGCCACAACGGGCCGTCCCCGCAGAATGGGCTGGCTTGATCTCGTGGCCTCCCGTTACGGCTGCGCGGTGCAGGGCGCTACCAGCGTGGCGCTGACCGTGATCGACGTGCTCGGTTATCTCAAAGAGATTCCCGTTTGCGTGGCGTATGAGCTCGACGGCAAGCAGATCGACTATTTCCCGCCGGCCTCTCAGCTGCGGCGGTGCAAACCGGTACTGAAGACGATGCCCGGCTGGTGCTGCGATCTGCGCGGCATCACCCGCTACGAAGATCTTCCCGAAAACGCGCGCCGCTACATTGAGTTTGCGGAGGAGCAGATCGGTGTTCCGGTGAAAATCGTGTCGAACGGACCTTCCCGCAGCGATATTATCTATCGGTAATCGACAATCATATTCTGCTAGGGAAATTACGCAAAAAAGCGTCAACTTGAAAAAACGGTTGGCGCTTCTTCCTATTTTTAATTCCTTTATGGCGCATTCACCGAATAAGTGATTTTGCGTAAAAAACGGCAGGTTCTTCCCCCTCTGAAAGCGGAGGAAAAAATCAAAGCCTTTTGAAATTGTATTCATACTATCACAGGGAAAGAAAGGTGGCATTTATCATGTGTGGAATCGTTGGTTACATCGGCGGTGATCAGGCGGCGCCCATTTTGTTAAACGGTTTGGAAAAGCTGGAATACCGCGGGTATGATTCCGCAGGAATGGCAGTATATACAGGGGATGCGCTGCGCGTTGTGAAAAGCAAGGGACGTTTGCAGGTGCTCAGTGATCTGGTGGACGGCGGAAAGTCGCTGCAGGGAACGGTTGGCATTGGCCATACCCGCTGGGCGACCCACGGCAAGCCCTCAGACATCAACTCCCATCCGCAGGTGAGCAATTCCGGAAAATTCGCGGTGGTGCATAACGGTATCATCGAAAATTATCAGGAAATCAAAGAGAAGCTCCTCAAAAAGGGCGTCAGCTTCGTATCGGAAACAGATACCGAGGTTGTGGCTCAGCTTCTGGAATACTATTACGACGGCGACATTCTCGACGCATTCATTCGTGTGATTTCGCGCCTGCAGGGCTCTTACGCGCTCGGCATTCTGTGCGTGGATGATCCCGACAAGCTGTACGCGGTGCGCAAAGACAGCCCGCTGGTGGTCGGTCTTGGTGAGCATGAGAACTATGTCGCTTCCGATATCCCTTCCATCCTGAACCGTACCCGCAATTTCTATCGCCTAAAGGACAACGAGATCGTTGAGCTGACTCGCGACAGCGTACGGATTTGCAATATGGAAAAGGAGCCCATCGAAAAAGAACTGGTTCACATCGACTGGGATCTTTCCGCTGCGGAAAAGGGCGGCTATGAGCACTTTATGTTCAAGGAGATCATGGAGCAGCCGAAAGCGCTGCGCGACACGATTTCTCCCCGCATTAAAGATGGCTGCATCGTGCTCGACAACGTGACCCTCACGGCGGAGCAGCTCCAGAAGTTCAACCGCATCAGCATCGTAGCCTGCGGTTCCGCGTACCATGTGGGCGTGGTCGCGAAATATGTGATTGAAAAGCTGACCCGCATCCCTGTGGAAGTGGATGTTGCCTCCGAATTCCGTTACCGCCACCCGATTCTCGACAACAACTCTCTGGTGCTTGTCATCAGCCAGTCCGGCGAAACGGCGGATACGCTTGCGGCTCTCCGTGAAGCAAAGCGCCTTGGCGCGCGCGTCATTTCGATTGTGAACGTGGTGGGCAGCTCTATTGCCAACGATTCCGACGATGTTCTGTATACCTGGGCAGGCCCCGAAATCGCGGTAGCCACGACAAAGGCATACAGCACGCAGCTGGCGGTTGTCTATCTGCTGGCGATTTATATGGCGGACCTGCTTGGCCGCCTGACGCCGGAAGAATACGCAGACTACGTCAAAGAGCTGCAGGAGCTGCCGGATAAGGTGGAGCGAGCGCTCGAAAACAAAGAGGATATTCAGTATTTTGCGTCGAAGCATTTCAGCGCGAAGGATATTTTCTTCATCGGCCGCAATCTGGATTACGCGATTTCTCTGGAAGGCTCTTTGAAGCTGAAGGAAATTTCGTATATCCATTCCGAAGCTTACGCTGCCGGCGAGCTGAAGCATGGAACGATCTCTCTGATGGAGGAGGGGACATTGGTTGTGGCGATTGCCACCCACCAGCAGCTGCTCGAGAAAATGATGAGCAACGTGATCGAGGTGAGAAGCCGCGGCGCGCTGGTATTGGGCCTGACCACCGAAGACAACGCGCAGGAGATCGGCAAGGATATGGATTTTCTGTTCTCGGTGCCGGCGGCCTGCGAGATCATGCGGCCGTCTCTCGCGGTGATCCCGCTGCAGCTGTTCGCATACTATGTGGCGTCCATGAAGGGCTGCGATATTGATAAGCCGCGCAATCTGGCGAAATCCGTGACTGTGGAATAACTGAGGAATAGGGGAGTTTTATGACGATTCATAACGAGGCTGTTTTAATTTTGGATTTCGGCGGACAGTACAGTCAGCTGATCGCACGCCGTGTGCGCGATCTGAATGTGTACTGCGAAATCAAATCGTACAAAACACCGATTGAGGAGATTCAGAAGGCGGGCTATAAAGGAATTATTTTTACCGGCGGCCCCAACAGCGCCTATGCTCCCGGAGCGCCCGGCTGTGAAAAAGAAATTTTCGAGCTTGGGATTCCGATTCTGGGAATTTGCTACGGCGCGCAGCTGATGGCTTATAAGCTGGGCGGCAAGGTAGAGCCTTCTAACGTGAAAGAGTACGGAAAAACACCGGTGGAGTTTGATCTTTCCTCCGAGCTGTTTCACGGTGTGGAGCAAACCAGTGTCTGCTGGATGAGCCATACCGATAAAATCATTGCACTGCCCGAAGGGTTCACGGCGCGCGCGCACAGCCGCGCCTGCCCTGTGGCGGCAATGGATAACGCGGAGAAGCGCCTGTACGGCGTGCAGTTCCACCCCGAGGTGGAGCATACCGTGCAGGGCAACGAGTACCTGAAAAACTTCTTGTACCGTGTCTGCGGCTGCTCCGGCGATTGGCGGATGGACGCCTTTGCGGCGGAAACCATTCGTCAGATCAAGGAGCGCGTCGGCGATAAGAAGGTGCTTTGTGCGCTCTCCGGCGGCGTGGATTCCTCCGTGGCCGCGGTGCTGGTGCACAAGGCCATCGGCAAGAACCTGACCTGCATCTTTGTCGATCACGGCCTGCTGCGCAAGGACGAGGGCGATCAGGTGGAGCAGGTGTTCCGCAAACAATTCGACATGAACCTGATCCGCGTCAACGCACAAGAGCGTTTCCTGTCGCGCTTGGCAGGCGTATCTGAGCCGGAAGCGAAGCGCAAGATCATCGGAGAGGAGTTCATCCGCGTCTTTGAAGAAGAGGCCAAAAAACTCGGCCATATGGATTATCTGTGCCAGGGTACGATTTACCCGGATGTGGTCGAAAGCGGCGTGGGCGAAGCAGCAGTCATCAAGAGCAACCACAACGTGGGCGGTTTGCCGGAGGACATCGGTTTCACCGGCCTTGTTGAACCCCTGCGAGACCTGTTTAAGGACGAGGTTCGCCGCGTTGGCCTGGAGCTTGACATCCCTGAGTTCCTCGTTTTCCGCCAGCCGTTCCCGGGCCCCGGCCTTGCGATCCGTGTGCTGGGCGACATCACGAAGGACAAGCTCGATCTTCTGCGCGAAGCCGACGCGATCTTCCGTGAGGAAATTGCCGCCGCCGGCCTCGACAGACAGATCAACCAGTACTTTGCGGTGCTCACCGGCATTCAGAGCGTCGGCGTCATGGGCGATGGCCGCACCTACGATTTTACCGTTGCGCTGCGCGGCGTGACCACCACCGACTTTATGACGGCGGACTGGGCCAGAATCCCCTACGATGTTCTGGCGAAGGTTTCAAACCGCATCATCAACGAAGTGAGCGGCGTCAACCGCATCGTGTACGATATCACCAGCAAACCCCCGGCCACCATTGAGTGGGAATAAAATAAACAAAGCCACAAATCCAGCGAAAATGCGGGTTTGTGGCTTTTCTTTTTGCTTTGTGGCTCTAAAATGGTTCTATTATAAAGTGAGGAGGATATTAAATGGATCTAACCATAACCAATATTACTGAGCTTTTCCAAATACTAAATAAATTAAGAGGTTCCTATCCGCAAAGGCCAACAGAATCCCCATTTATATATCGTGGAGTCAGCGATAACGGTTTTTCTCTTATCCCATCTATATTTCGTCAGGTCGAAGAACAGATCGAAGATGATGACTTTCAAGAGCCAATAAAAAATTACAAGTACCTGGCTCATTCTAAAGAAAAAACGATACTCCGAGATTTTATTACTCAAGCATCTGGTTATATAAAAGATATTCCAATAGATGATTATTTACATTGGGCTGAATATGCACAACATTTTGGAGCACCAACTCGTTTGTTGGATTGGACTTCTAATCCATTGGTTGCTATGTTTTTTGCATGTATTAATAATAAAAATGATGATGCTGCTATATGGATATTACATAAAGGTAATTATCGTAATTATCGTATAAAACACTCAAAATACTCTGACGAAGAAAAAGAAATTATAAATAGGCTAAGCCATCAAGAATTATTCAATTCTTTTTTTGATGATAAGAATAGAATAGATTTAAAGTATCCCTTAATTTATCATCCGTATTATGTTGATAGCAGAATGGAAGCTCAATCAAGTGTATTTATGTTTTGGGGAACATCTCAAGAGTCCTTGGAAAATATGGTTCCTAAGGAAAATTACTTGGTGCCTCAAGATCCTTTTCAAGGGGTGGTTTATGGTGAAAAACAGACACAAGAAGTTCTGTTAGAATTGAGAATCCCGCGATCTACCAAGCAGAGTTTTATACGGCAACTTGAAATGATCGGTATAAATTATAAAACGCTTTTTCCAGGGCTAGATGGGATAGGGAAATATATTGAGCAGAAGTATAGGATTGATTACAACGAGGCAGCTCTATATGGAACTTAACTTTATAAGTACAAACTGTTTTTAGTAGATCTATTTTGTAAAAAATTTATGCAACTTGGCCTATGAAGGGAAAGTTTAAGATATGTTTAGATGTGGTATAAAAGGTAACACTACATGTTGATATATAATTGCAATTAGCACATACTCAATGATTTGTCAATATGAAGTAGTTCAAATTAATAAGTTTTTCTTGATTTCCCAATGAAAATGCCTTATTATTTAAGTAGATATAAGCTGATTGATGGCTGTTTTAAACAAGATTTACTCTGATTTTGGCTTTCTGTATATGCACTTGGTTTGAGAATATCGGAAGGATGATAAATTATGTCGCCCAGAATTTCGACTTTTATGTATGCTGAAGGGGCGGGGCCGGTTCAGGATAGTTCAGGAGTAATGAAACTTCAAATTATAAATCCTTTGCAAGCTATAATTCAAAAATATATTCCTACTCAATACACATTTTCTGTTGTGTTTGGGATTATTGAATTAGATACCACTACACCGCATTCATTGAGTGTAATATTTAAGAACTCAGTTGGTAATAGAGTTCTTTTTCAATCGCAAGATTCTCAGTTACCCGTTGAAGGGAATCCTAATATACCTTTATCTGCTCAAGGTCTTATGATAGCTATGGGATTGCTAAACATCAATTTTGAGGCCCCAGGAACTTATGTGACTGAAATTCTAGTTGACCAAGTATCGTTAGGAAAATACTCAATTGAAGTAATCAAAGAAGAAGGAAGGGAGTAAAATGAGTAACACTTGTTATATGTCTTCTAATGGATCTGTTACCTGCGACCCTTCTCAGAAGGCAAGTAGATTATTACCGTTAGCTGTAGCAGCCACAATGTTGTGCATTGCTCCTCTACACCCTCCTCTTTCAGGCTTCGATTTAGAAAAGAACAGCTTATCAACAGTATCAAAAGTTTTATCTTCTGCGTACGATGAATCAAATCTTGTTGTCTTCACTGCCGACTATAAGGAGGCGATTCCTTTGAAGGGCAAATTTTCATATAGTGCATTGCGATACAAAGGAACGTGTTTAGGAGTTACTCGCAATGCAGGTAAGTTGCCAATCCATGAGATTACGGAAAGTGTTACTAATAATAATTTGTTAAGATCTGCGGGTAAAGTTACTACTACCATAAATAATAACGGGAGATTACCTATTCCTCCCATTTATTAAGTGAGGCAATGGCGATGTTTCAAGATTGGTATGACATTAAGGAACAAGGGAACGTTTCACAAGGAGATATTTTGTTTAATTTACCACTTTTTATTCCTGAATATCCGAACGATTCCCAACAAAACGGAACTATTAGATGTTCGAAATACGAAGCGGATGTTATTGTTTTAACTCAAGCATGTGATCTTGAAATTAGGGGCGGCAAAGAATGCCCAGAAATAACATCCGTTCTTGTTGCCGCAATCTCAAATGCAAGAAAGGACAAAATCACTAAAAGTATTATGAAGGAAGTCTCCAAGCTAAAGAGGCCCAATTTGTTTTTGATTGAGCCTTCATGTCAAGATATAATGATGGACTATCAAATTGTACATTTTGATAGTTTATACACTATTCCATGGATATATTTAAATCGTTTTTGTGTAGCCAAAAAGAAAAGACTCCATTTAAAAAGCCCTTTTATGGAATTGCTTTCTCACCATTTTGGAAATTATTTTTCTCGGGTCGCTATACCAGAAGATCGAGCACCGTCGCTCGATGAATATTTTAAAATGCAAGAGGAGTATATCAAAAATAACGGAAACAGCTGGTGTGATTTATCTTGGCAAGAAGCTATTTCTTACTTAGAAGAACCAAAAAAATAAATAAAGCAATTTTGTATTTTTAGAATTTGAAATATTATAAATGACAATCCCCACCAGCCTGATGGCTGGTGGGGATTGTCATTTCTTCTCAGCTTTGGATCGCAATCTTCCGGTATTCAACCCGTTCAATCAACCTTTCCTCAACGCTACCACGATCTTTCCATGAGTGGAAGCCGATTCCATTGTACGCCTTTTCATACTCCACGACAAACGGACAGAGCAGCGCGGAACACGACGGCTTACGCAGGCCTCGAAGCCCTTTTGCTACAAGCTGCCGGACACGCTCGCGGGGAATGCCGTCCTGCTGGGCGATCGCTTCAAGCGTCATGCCCTGATAATACCGGCTGCGGATAGTTTCTTCCTGCTGCTCGTCCAGCGTACCCAGCGCCTGCTCCATTGCGCCGTGAAGCTGCTGCTGGTATATTTCTTGTTCCACATCTTCAAACGCCTGGGCGGCATTCTCGTCTGGTATGGTGTCCATTACTGTAATATCTTCGCCACTCAGTAAAAGTTCATCTAGACTTTCTGCACAATTCAGCGGGCGCTTGGCGGTGTTTCCACGAATACCGATTAGAGCATTAAAGCGTTTCTTTGCATGGAAAGAGATAAAGGACGTAAACTTAAAGCCCTTCGTTTCGTCAAAGGCTTGTACAGCATCCAATACAACAAAGAAGGATTCTTGCTGCACATCTTCAAGAGTAATGCCGGAAGCCGCACAGGAAGCCATACTGCGGTTGTAGAAGCGAAAAGCAAACTGATAGGCAAGCTTCTTCGTCTGCTCCCACAGAGCCGCCACGGCTTCGGAATCGCCTGCCTTAACGCGCAGGGCCAGTTCCTCGTTTGTTTCCATGCAATTTCCTCCTGAACTTAGAAAAACTTAGAGTTTAATGACACGATACGCGCGCGGGTATCCCGACATTTCCGATACCATAAAAAGAGCCCATTCGGACATTTCGGAGGCCTTAAAAAGAGGCGTATCCTTCATTTTTTGAGTCCTTAAAAAGGGGCGTATGGCGAGATTTGCGAGGCCCTAAAAAAGGAATGTATCCCGAGATTTCCGAGTCCCTAAAAAGAGAGTAAAAACGGTTACAAGCGAGGAAGAAGCGAGGGGTTATACTGATTTTATTTACGCGTACACCCCTGCGGCTTGTGTTTGCTGGTTCTGGGAAACTACATCTCCCAAATAATTAGCAACCTCTTCCATATCAGCGGTTTTTTCAACTCGTTCAACGTGTACGCTGACTTGCGGTGTAATCTGTTGCAAGTTAAACATCGCCATTGCTTTCTGTGCTGCCAAGTCAAACTGATATCGAAGGGATTCCTTTTCGATTTCAACCTCGCCTTTGACTGGAATAGGGGCCTTGTTAGTAATCTCAGTATTAAGAACTCCGGAACCACTTAATTTCTGCGCTTTAGTGATTGCTTGCTCCGCTGCTTTTTGAGCGTCCTCAACTGATTTTGCAGCGCCACTCCCTGCACTACCTGCAATACTATCCATGTTTTTGTATATGCCATATGCAGTAGCGGCGCCGGCAATAGCAGCGGCTAGTGCAATCCAATTACCGGCTGCAGAAGCTAGCACAATATGCATAGCTGAGGTGGCGGTAGTAGCAATGACGGTAACTGTTTTATAAGCAAGCAAGGCCATTGATAATCCACCGACTACGGGCACTACTGTTGATAAGCTTTGAGACAACCAACTTAAACCACTTCCAAGAAAATACAAACCATTCCCCACTAAATTAAAGAAAGGTGCAAATTTTCCCGCGTCCATATCTGCATTTAGCTGCTGAAACATAACAGAAAGATTTTGTACTACCGGACTCGATTCATCTCCCAATGCGGATTTTATGTTATCTCCAAACTTTGTAGCCTGTGTTTGTAAAGAGGTGAAGTTTTTGTCAACAATCCCCTGAGTTGCGCCAAATTTGTTGAAAACGGCATCAAGATAGTTCAAAGTGCCGTTCATGTCTCCAGCGTTGACCAGATCGCGGATCTTCGCCCCGCTGATACCCGAAATATTAAAGCGCTCTCTGGCGCTCATAACATCGCCGGAGATCAGTTCTTTCATCGCGAATACTGCGCCCTCGCTGCCCTGTGTAGGGTCACGCGCATACAAGCGTTCTGTTAATTGATACAATTTAGTTAATTGATTAATATTCTGCGTAAACGGCAAAAACGATTTGGTGGCGTTGGCGATTCCCAAAGAGCCCAACACGGATTTTTGCTTACCATACAGGTTTGTGTAGTTGTAAAGGGCTTGGCCTGCCTCGTCGCTATTTAAAAGTGACTGGAATGTATTAAGCTGCACTTGCTTTTCCGCGCCCGTCTTAATTGCGGAGAACATCACGTCAAGAGCCTTTTTGCCGAGGTATGCAGCAGATACCAAACCAGTAACCCGTTTGGTAATGGTATTGATGCCATCGGCCGCGGGCATGGCAGCGGTACGGGTTGCGGATAAATCTTTATTAAACTGGCCCGTAACTTTTCGCGCCGCTTGCTGCTGCTTTTCATAGTCATCAGAGCTTTTCAGAATCTTGTTCATAGTCGTCGTGTACTGGTCGGTTAGTCTAAATATAGCTTCAAGCGTGTTTGCCAATAAATCACCAGCTTTCTATTGGATTTTTCCAACGCACATGGTAATATGTGGTGAAAAGGAGGTACCGCAATGATGAAGATAAAACGCTTTCAAGCAAGCTTGCTAAGAGCCGACCCTCAAAAGAGAGTGGAGAAATTTATCAAAGAGAACGATATTACAAAGGATCAGATTGTAAGTATTACAACACCATTTTAAGCGGGTTTTCCGTTCCCGACAAACATTGACATACGACGAATAGGGCAGGATATCACCATGCTGTAAGGGGAGAACAAAATGGGAAAATGCAAAAGATGTGGCAAATTTGGTTTGTTTATGTCAGTAAATAAAATCGGGCTGTGCCCGCGGTGCCAAAATGAATATAATACTTACATTGCTCGCGAAGCAGAAATATTCGGTGACAGCTCAAAAATAGTCACGGAAACTGATAATCTGAGCACAAGACTTTTAAGATGCGATTTAGCCTTACAAAAATTATTTATAATGAAAAACTTTGGGAATGAGGGATACGATCTTTTTTGGGAGATCACAAAATCTAATCACGTTGATGAAATGATAGACCTGTACGCAGGTATGACTGACAATCTCCGAGAGATGTACAGAGGAATCGAAATCGTTATTATTGATTTAATCCAAGAGTACGGTTCCGCACCCAAAAAACTTATGGTATATACTATTACCGCTGCACAACAAGAAGCCGGGAAAGCCTTGCCGTTTAACGTAGATAAATCCATAACCAGTATTCTTAAAGATTTGGAATTCGACCACAGATTAAGAAAAGAGAAAATCAAAAACCGATACGAATATTTTCTTACCGACGTAGCGGCAGGTTAATTCCTGCCGCTATTTCTTTTTCATTTCCTCGCTGACGATCGAATCGCTGGCTACAATCAGAGCGCGTTCATGTACCGGCAAAGCCATAAATTCGTGTGGTAAAATATTGTGATTTTGCAGGGCGAGGTGCGCCCAAAAGTAAAACCCGTCCCCGCCCTGCCTGATTAGTTTTTTGCTTCTTTTATCTTTTCTTCAAAATCGACAGTCACATCGGCGTGATCGTTGTAAATGCTAATAAGCGCACTGATTTCGTCGCCCATAAACATTACTTTCAGCGCGTCTGTTGCGGAAAGTATTTTGCGTCCCTCACGCTCTGAAAGTGCCTGGAGCAATTCAGCATTATGCAGATTCGGTGTAACCAAACTATCGGCAATAGCCGGGTACATCGCTTCAAGCCCTTTTAGGCCGCTGGTCTGTACTTCTGCGGAAATTTTGGCGATTTCCTCCGCGTTTAATGCACGCATTTCAAATTCCGCGTCTCCAAAGGAACTCAATTTAAATTTTGCATTGGGCTTGCGTTCAGGGTGCAAAAACTGCATCAAAGTTTTTTCCATGGTAGACTCCTTAAATTAATTTTTTTATGGGGGCTTTAGGTCAAAAACAGCTTTAATGTACGTTAAGTGTGAACTCTTCGAGCTTTCTCTTAACCTAAAGTTTTATCAAAGTCTGCATAGCATCCTTCGTCCCCGGATTCCAGATTGAAATAATACTCATTACGAGCGGCATCTTCCAAACCGATGCCAATATAGTTATTAAAATGGTTGCAAAGGTCTTGTGCTGCCTGAATCTGATCGTCAGGTGATGGGGCGGTGTTTACTTGAATCTTGTTTTTTTCTCCATACTCTTTTAGGGCCCTCTGCATGATGTAGCTGTCTTTATGCCGATCCGCAAGAGTCTGGAGTTCATCTGCCGTTAATGTGATAGGAGCAGACAGTAATCTAATATCATCAGGCAAATTACCATTGAGCTGGATTTGCTTGATGTTCTGATAAGCCTGTGCAGCACTGTCACGAAGCGAAGCCAACTGCCGCCGCGCCGTTTCACCGGCGGTACTTGCGGAGCTATCAAGCTTTTGCAGCTCTGTTTTAAGGCGATCCCCTGTATATTCTGTTGGTGCTTTGCTTTTTTGATCGATAAGTGAATGAATCTCTTTGAAATAGTCTCCTGTTACCTTTTTACAATCTTCAACATATTTACAATTAGCCATAATGTACCTCTTTCAAAATTAATGATTTACATAGCGTTCTGCCGCTTTTGGGCCTGAGCTTCGGTGTTCATGCCGGCCATGTTAAACCTTTGTTTAATGCCTGAGAGGATAAATAGAAAAAGGCACAGGATACCAGCTGATAAGCTGTTTCCCATGCCTTTGAATGGCTGCCTATTGGCGGTACTCTATGCCTTGATTTATATTTTTATTATACCAAAAATGTTGAGAAAAGTCAATCAACTTTCTAGGTTCCATGCGGGTTTTCGGGATTTCTAGTGGACAAATACAAATGAATAAACGGGGGGCTGTTGTCGGCTCTGTGCAGCCTTGCATAGGGCAAAATCCGTCGGGCCGCTTGGATCATAGCTGCAGCCGCTTCTTGCTCCTGGGGCTGGTAGGATATATGAACCTTCATACGAAGTCGGCCTCGGTCAGGACTACTTGCCTGCCATCTTCGAATTCTACCGCAACTAAATTTGAATCACGAAGCAGCACAGAGAGGAAATGCTCGTCTGCATACGTGGCGTCTTTCTTTGACAGTAGCCCCAGCTTTGCAGCGGTGAAGAAATTTCCAATACGGGAAGTCGGCTCTTCGTCCCAATTGTATATCCAAGTTCTGAACAGGCCTACTTCATCCGAAATATTGGTGATCCGGTCATCGTCTTCTTCGGGATTCGCAGGAAGGTTCATAATTGCGGTCATAACCTGTTTATCCGAAGCATCACCATAAAGATTCATAATGCTGTAGTAATGAACAAATTTTTTCTTGGGGATGCACGTAAGATTATTATAGGAATACTCGACGACGTAGCCGGGAACGGTCTTAAACTTTTCTGTATTCATTTTAATTGCTCCTTTGTGATTGTATTTTTCAGGTTCAATAAGTACAGATAATAGTCGTGAAGGGGTTCATCACTCAGAGAATTCAGCATACCTAAAATTTCATCCTCCTCTAGCTTTTCAGCTTCGCCATTATTATAATTTTTCAGAAGCAAATCCGCTAAGTTTAAAAGATAGTTTTTATTATCTTCGCTTAACAGAGCGAAAGACCTAAGTGTTTTCAGTTCACGCGGAGATATCTCTTGAAATTTTTCACAGATTGTGCTATCCTGATTTTGTTGAATAGTGTTTGCGCTCTGAACGGTGGCCGCCGTTGGGGCGCTCTTTTTTTTGCTTTTTGGCATGGTTTTTCCTCCTTTGTATTAGGCTATATTTTTCATAGCCTGTTTGTTAAGCAGCAGGTTTTTGATTTGCTGATAGTCCATGCCCAAGTCAATCAGTGCTGCCACCTGATCTTCCAGTCGGGCGATTGCCTTGATTTCCTCGGTCGCCATGTAATCGGATGCGGCCGCATTCTTTTCTGCTCCACGCTCTTTGCGGATTTTCGAAGCTGTTTTTCCAAGTACCGTCTTATAAACCAAATCCATATAGAGCTTGTAATCCCATTTACTGTGATTAGGATCGCTTTGAATCGCATCTGTAAGGCTTCGGTGAGGCGCTTTGCGATCAGCCTTTGCTATTTGTCGCGCCTGAAGCTGGGTTCGCATCTGGTAGAACTGCCGAACCAATTCAGTTTTGAACCGGATCACCTGCTCGGTGTTCTGCAAAAATGTGATAAGTAGAGTAGCTTGCTGTTCGTTGAGGTGGTACAGCTTTTCGTACTTTACGCCTCTGCTTTTTTTCACTGCACGCATTTCAAATGCGACCAGTCCAAAAGATTTCAGACTTGTTTCATGCTTTGCGATCATCTGCTGGATGGAGTGATGCTTGATACCGGCATACTCTGCTATCGTGTCGCTGGTGGTGAAAGGCATCTCGTTCATGCTTTGGGATTGAACAAAAACCAATTGATTCATATAACCCTCCTTACATAAGCTCATAAAACCGATATAACCGAACATCTCCGCTGAAAAAGTGGTTGATATTGTAGTCACAGCGGTACTGCGTTTGGAAATGCCGGTCAATCATGGGAAAGTAGTCTTCCGGTTCAAGGTCTATGGGGTTTCCGTATTCGCCGGTAACAAAAGGCATATCCTCAATCATTCGTTGAACCTGCTCTTGCCGAATATGAGGGTGTGGCATCCCGAAGGTTTCCTCGTATTTGTTGAAATAGTATTCAAATATTGAAATAACCTCTCCCAGCGAATAGGAAGGACTGTCCGCAGCATGGTAGGCCTTGGCAGCTATGGAGCTGAATACATCTGAGTTCATGGGCTTCACCTCCTTTCAAGCAGTTTTATTCTTTTAAAAGACGCGAGCGGGGGGCGCTGAAAGCGCACTCCCTTATTACCTTTTAAAAATCTTTTTCTTTGTCTGTGACAGTATCTTTATCTGTATCTTTATCGGGTTTTCTGGGTTCCCAAATAACCCACTGGGTTTATTTGGGTTAGTCTGGAACATTAGGAGGCCGACCGCCTTTAGCACCGTTTGACCGGTTTCGCTCGCAAATAGCCTCATATTTTTCAATATCCCTATCCATTTGTGCTTTAATGAAAGAAAATGCCATCTTTAACATACCATCAAATTGGGGAATCTCGCCCCGCTTGGTGTATCCAAACAGGGCCATGAACAATTTTCCTCGTTCCTCGTTGGATAGAAGCTGTAAATGCTGCTCACAATCCATATAAACAAGGAAACTCTTTTTCTCTGCCACGGCATCACACCGCCACTTCTTCCAAGCCACCAAAAAACTTCTTGTTGAAATACGCCCGGGGTACCCGGCCGGATACGGTTATGTAGCCTTGTGTTTTCAGCTCTTGGTTCAGCTCCCGAAAGATTTCATAGGTCTTACCTTCGGACAACTCAAGAATTTTAGCGGCCTCCGGAGCCTTGATATAGTAGTCTTGCATTAGTTACACCTCCTCAACTATCTGAGCTACGCTTACACCCAAGCCTTTAGCCAACTTTGCAGCAGTAATCGGGTTACACGTTCCGCGTCGTTTCACTGTGGAAATGTTTTGTCGCGAAACGCCCGAGCGCTCCGCAAGCGCGGCAACTGTAATACCATTTTCGGCTTGCAGCAATTCAATTTTCTGTCTGCTGATGTTCAATGTTATCACCTCCTTTTTTAAATAAAAGTTCTTGATAGGAACATTTTATCACTCTATAATGTTCTTGTCAATAACTTTATAAAAAAATCTTGAAGTTTCGTTCCTGATAGGATACAATATTGTTTAAGCGAGGTGTTTGTTTTGTCAAATGATGTAAATTTTAAAAATTTTATAGAATCAGAAGATAATCGACTTAAAAAATTATTGGGCGAAAATATAAAGAAGGCTAGAAAATTAAGAGGAATAACTCAAGATGAACTAGCTCAAAAATTAGGATTAAAACGCTCAGTTATTTCGAAATATGAAAATGGTCTTATTGAACCCAGTGTGTTTACAGTTCAAAAAATTGCGGAAATTTTGGATATTTCAACGTTTGATATTATATTTCAAGTAGATTCAGAAAGAAAACACCTAGAATCAGATATTAAATTCACACAATCTTTGTTAGCTATAGAGCCGTCTGCTAAATCTACTCCAATTGATTCAGCAATGGATAGAGGGACAGCAGAATTGTTCGGTGTTACTGATGAAACAACGATGGATGAATTTATAGGATTATATTTAGATTCCCCGGTGTATATTGATTTTGAATCTCTTGAAGAAAGAGAACGCTTTGAAAAGATAGCTTTTGCTTTCAAAAAATTAAACAACCAAGGACAAAATAAATCTGTAGAGCGTGTAGAAGAATTGACTAGACTACCGGAGAACCAAAAGGACAAAACCCCGTCGGAGGGAGAATAGGGGGGGCTTTTCATGCCTAAGCTTCGTACACCTTCGAGCATTAAATCAGATAGAGAAATTATTGCTCGAATTAAGTATGGAATGGAAAAACACACAATATCAGTCGATTCCTTGGCGCTCGCCATGAGAACCAGCACCAAAACGGTATACGAAAGATTTAAAAATCCCGGAACATTAGGCTGGAAGAATTGCGACAAGTTAGCAGGAAGTTACACTTACCTTTATCTGTCTTAATTGGGGAAGCTCCTCTTGAAGAATTAGAAGTTTAATTAATAACTCGGCCCATCAGAGAACGATCAAACCTTGACATAAAATTCTTATAGTATGGGAGGAAATCAGATGACACCGCAAGTAATACTGGACAAGCTAGAACAGCTTAACGAAATCGTAAGCAAATACCCGGATGCTATCCCGCTGAGTGTGGCGGCAGGGTTTTTAGGAATGGACGGCCGCAGCCTGAGAAGCTATTTGCAATCTAACCCGTTTGCTTTCGGCATGTCATGGCTTAAATCCGGCGCAGAGAACAGAGCGTTCAAAATTCCGTCCGTTAAATTTTATCTGTGGTACAGAAACGGCATAATTTAAATTACCGCACATGATTCACTCAAAAAATTTGTATGAGGCGAATAAGATGCCAAGAGAAAAAGAGCTTTACCGAGATACGCTGGAGCGCATTCGCAAAAGAGCCGATGAACTTTATCCTGACAAACTGATTTATACGCAGAAAGAAGCCGCTCAAATAATGGGCGTTTGTGCAATGACCATCTCTCGCAAGGGGTTAAAAAACATGATAACCGCTGAGCAACTCGCGAGGGCATTTGCTTAACTAAGGAATCCCTAGGCCAAGCGTAACCGCTCCATCCGAGCACAAAAAGTTATTCGTTGATGATTCCGCCGAAAAAATGCAGGTTCACCCGAGTACAAAATTTTAATGGAGAGGGAGGGCGCTTAAATGACTCTTTTAGAAATTGAAAATCTGCCGAAAGAAGTCTTATCACCAGCAGAAGTTGCGGCATGTATTGGGATTGATCCACAACAATTCAGAACCCAGGTTTGGGAAGATCAAAAGAAGCACCGAAACTCATACGACTTTCCTATTATTGTTTTGAGGAGAAGGATAAAAATCCCCAAGGCAGCATTTTTGAAATATATGCGGGGAGAAAAATGACTTCACAACCTGAATCACATTGACGAGGGTGAGCAGCTTTTACGAAAGAAAGAGATTTACGAAATGCTGTATCCAGAAACAAAGGCGGGCGTCGCGGGGGGGAAAGCAAGTGGTACGGCAAGGCGAACAAGCGACACCGCGTCGGTTGTTCAAACAAAATCCTTCGTAGATGATACCGCTGAAAAGATGCAGGTTGTGCCACGTACCGTAGAGAGAAAGATCCAAGTTGCTAAAAGCCTCGTTCCAGAAGTAAAAACCATCGTCAAAGATCATGGCATCAGTGAAAAAAATTCACTTAAGCTTGCCCGCATCAAAGAGCCGGAGAAGCAAAAGGAAGCGGCTGAAAAATTGGCACAAGGACATCACAAAGCTACCACAACAACGGAAGAACAAAGGCAGAGCAAAGGATGAAGCAAGGGAGAAGCAAGAGAGATCCACAAAATCACCTCAGCTGATAAGACAAACGTATGACAGATTTAACCCTGATTTACTCATTTTTGGGTAAAAGGATTCGGAGATTTCGGAGGCCCTAAAAAGAGAAATGTTTAGAGATTTTAGAGCCCCTAAAAAGCAGTGAATTTTGATTAGCAGACGCGAGTACGTACATAAGGAAAGGACGGTGCGGCCATGCCAGCAAATAAAGACCCGGACACACCCGGCAAGTGGCTGTGTCAGTTCTATTTCACTGACTGGACAGGGGTCAGGAAGAAAAAGAAGAAGCGCGGCTTTGATACCAAGCGTGAGGCCCTGGAATGGGAACGTGAGTTCCTCAAGCACCAGCGGGCCGACATAAGCATGAAGCTTTCGGCCTTTGTGGATTTGTACCTTGAGGACATGGGGCACCGGCTCCGGGCCTCCACGCTGGAGAACAAGCGCTTCATTTACGATCTGAAAATAAAGCCGTACCTAGGCGAGAAGCCCATGAATCTAATCACGCCGCCGGACGTTCGCAAATGGCAGAATGAGCTGATGGCAGCGGAACATCAGGAAGGGAAGAAGTATTCTCCGACATACCTAAAGACGGTAAATAACCAGCTGACAGCCCTTTTCAATTATGCGGTGAAATATTACAGTCTGCGGGAAAACCCTTGCCATAAGGCCGGCAGTATGGGAAAGAAGAATGCAGAGGAAATGCAGTTCTGGACGACCGAAGAATACAAGCAGTTCCGCGAAGCCGTTAAGGACAAGCCGCGCTCTTATATGGCATTTCAACTGCTTTACTACACCGGCATGAGAATAGGAGAGCTGATGGCGCTGACAAGGGCCGACGTTGATCTTGATGCTGGAACTGTAACGGTCAGCAAGTCCTATAACCGCCTGAACGGTGCGGACGTCATATCACCGCCTAAAACGCCGAAAAGCAATCGGGTCATTGCTATACCTGATTTCCTTTGTGACGAGCTGCGGGCCTATCTGGCGCAGCTGTATGACCTTCAAGAGAGCGATAGGATATTTCCCTTCACCAAGTATTTCTTGGAGCATGAAATGAAGCGCGGCTGCAAGGTGGCCGGTGTGAAGAAAATTCGCCTGCATGATCTCCGGCATTCTCATGCTTCGCTGCTGATCGAGCTGGGCTTCTCGCCTCTGCTGATCGCGGAGCGGCTCGGACATGAAAAGGTGGAAACGACTCTGAATACCTACTCTCACCTGTGGCCGCACAAGCAGGATGAAGTTGTTGCCAAGCTGCAGGTACTGAAATAGAGCTGTGGTTCTACAATGGTTCTAAAAAATCCGGGAAAACAAAATTGACCGCTCACACAGGGCAGAAAGCCCTATGAAAACGGCCAAAAACAGGAGAAAAACAGAGCATAAACGCCCACGGGGTAGAGTGGGAATAAAATAAACAAAGCCACAAATCCAGAGCAGATGCGGGTTTGTGGCTTGTATTTTAATTTTGTGATTCTATAATCATTCTATTTAATGCCGAAAGGAGAGATTGTCAGAGATGGGAACAATAAATCTTGAGATAACGAACTTAACTGATTTATTCCATATACAGGATGGATTAAAAATGTCTTACCCGCAGACACCAGTTTCTTCTCCTTATATTTATCGTGGAGTTGGCGATGAGAAGTATCAGCTTCTTCCATCAATTTTTCGTAAGGTCACACATCAGTATAGCGATGATGAATTTATGGTAGTAACAAATTATAAGTATTTAGCCCATTCGACGGAAAAGAAAGTACTGCAAGACTTTATTGCTGAAGCAGCTGGATATATAAAAGATATTCCCACAACTGATTTTTTTCGGTGGGCAGAATATGCTCAGCATTTTGGAGCCCCAACGCGATTACTGGATTGGACCTCTAATCCATTGGTTGCTTTATTTTTTGCTTGTATTAATGCTGAAGATAGAGACGGCGCTTTATGGATATTACATGAAAGTAACTTTAGGTCTTATAGTCTAATGAATTCACAATTAGGCGATGAAGAAAAAGAAAAGATAAACAAATTAAGCTATAAGGATATGTTTAATTCTATATTTTCTGGAAGTAAACAGATAGTTCGTGAGTATCCTGTTATATATCAGCCGTATTATGTTGACAATAGAATGGGTGCACAATCAAGTAAATTAATGTTTTGGGGAACACGTCAAGAGGCACTTGAAGAAATGATTCCGCAGAGAAATTATTTAGTGATTCAGAACCCTGACAATGGAGAATATTTTAATTATGGGAACCAAAACCAGGAAGTGATACTAAAGCTGATGGTTCGAAAACAGGTAAAGCAGGGTATATTACGACAGCTGGAAAATGTCGGAGTAAACTACAAAACACTCTTTCCTGGCTTGGATGGAATCGGAAAATATATTGAACATAAATATAGATTTAATTATGATGAAGCGAGCGAATACTTTTAAAGTGTTTTTACTTCTGTCAATTAATAAGCTGTTTCTAAAATATTGTCAAAACATTTTAGAGCTGGAGAACGGAAATGTTCAATAATGAGATTTTTGAAATACCTATTTATCGCTGTCCGCAGAAAGGCATGCACTTGTCCGCCATTCCAGTAAGACACAGGGTAATCATTTAGTAGGTCAAAATTTTCATGGTTGCCGTCAATGAACAGAGTTGCCAGTAGGGGTTACCCTGTTTAGGGCAGCAGAGAAGAATTACAGCAAAAAGTGCAGCAAATATTTGTCAGTCCAAATTAATTAAAATAGTGATTTGGGGGCAGGCAGCATCGTGCTGCCTGATACCCTTGGTCACTTCCAACTTAGAAATAAAAACTGCACCACAACTGTTGTGGCGCAGCTTTTTGTTTATGCCGCGAGCAAACGGAAAACCGCTTCGTAGATTTTTCGCGCAATATACGGGTTGTTCATGGTATACAGGTGAATGCCGTCCACGCCTTGTGCAAGCAAATCCACAATCTGGTTGATCGCGTAGGCGATTCCGGCGTCCCGCATGGCGATTGGGTCGTTTTCGTAGCGTTCCATCATCTTTACGAATTTTTTCGGCAGTTGAATGCCGCACAAAGATACCATCCGCTCAATCTGCTTTTTGTTCACAACGGGCATGATCCCGGCTTCGATCGGGACATTGATCCCCGCAAGCGCGGTTCGTTCACGGAACGTATAGAAATAATCGTTGTCCAGAAAAAGCTGCGTGATCAAATGGTCGGTACCCGCGTCGACCTTGCGCTTCAAGTAACGAATATCCTCCAGCGTGCTTTTGCTCTCGACATGTCCTTCGGGGTAGCAGGCGCCGATAATATTAAAATCCGCGTGATCTTTGATAAAGGCAATCAGATCGTCCGCGTGGGAAAAATCCGTGCAGGGCGGATTTTCCGGGGTGATGTCTCCCCGGAGGGCCAGAATATTCTCGATTCCCTGTTCTTTCAGGCGTTCCAGCAGAAGCAAGAGCTCCTCTTTGGAAAAATTGATGCACGGCAGATGGGCGACGCTCTCGACGGCATAATTCGTCTTGATGAAAGAAGCGATCTCAAGTGTTTTGCCGTTGTTCGCGCTTCCGCCCGCGCCATAGGTTACGCTGATAAAATCCGGGCGCAGCCATTTCAGCTCTTCCAGCGTACTGAATATCGTATCTGCAGAAGAGGTGCGCTTTGGAGGGAATACCTCCAAAGACAATACCTGCTTCTTTTTAAATAAATCAGCCGTTCTCATTTCGTACTTCCTTTGCTGCCTGAACCAGATGCTCAAGACTCGGTATGGTTTCGGTGTTGCTTCTCGTTTTCAGCCCGCAGTCGGGATTCACCCACAGCTTCTCTTTGGGGATGCTGCCAAGCATTTTATAGAGCGCGGCCTTGATTTCTTCCACAGACGGCACTCTCGGCGAATGGATGTCATACACGCCGGGGCCGACCTCCGTGCGAAAGCCGTTTTCCTTGAGAACGTTCAGAATGGTCAGATCGGAACGCGAGGCCTCAAAGGTGATCGCGTCGGCGTCCATGGCGTCAATGTCCCGAATGATATCGGCAAATTCGCTGTAGCACATATGCGTGTG
>JAEXDU010000112.1 GCA_023401495.1 Bacillota bacterium | reverse complement strand
ATACAGCCTATATGTATCACGGCGGGCAGAGTGAAAAGGCAATCCGCGAAGCGCTGGTGAAACGGCACGACAGAAACAAATTTACTCTTGCGACAAAGCTGCCGTCCATGTTCCTGAAAAACGAAGGCGATCAGGAGAGGATTTTTGAGGAGCAGCTGGAAAACTGCGGCGTGGAGTATTTTGATTACTATCTGCTGCACAACTTGAACGTATCATACTATGAGGCGGTCAAACGGTTCGACAGCTTTGCATTTGTCCAAAAGAAAAAAGAAGAGGGAAAAATCCGCCATATGGGCTTTTCCTTCCACGATACGCCGGAGCTGCTGGATGAAATTTTGACCGCACACCCCGAGACGGAGTTTGTTCAGCTGCAGATCAACTATATGGACTGGGAAAGCCAGAGCGTCCAGTCACGCCGGTGCTGGGAGGTAGCGCGAAAGCACGGCAAGCCAGTCATCGTCATGGAGCCCGTGAAGGGCGGGATGCTCGCCGCACTGCCGGAAAAAGCGGAGCAGCTTTTGAAGGGGCATCAACCGGAGCAGTCGCTGCCGTCATGGGCCATTCGCTTTGCCGCCGGCCTGGAGGGCGTCATGATGGTGCTGAGCGGAATGTCCAATATGGAGCAGCTGCTCGACAACACGGGATATATGCAGAATTTTGAGCCGCTGAGCGAGGACGAGCAGGCGCTTTTGCATCAGGTGGTCAAATCCATTCAGGAAACGATTGCGATCCCCTGTACGGCCTGCGAATACTGTGTCAAAGGGTGTCCCAAGAACATTGCGATCCCCAAGTACTTTTCCATGTATAATATGGATAACCGCGAGAAGCTCCGGACAGGTGACCCCAACCGGTGGACGATCAACGAACTGTACTATACCAACATGGCCAAAACTTTCGGCAAAGCGTCGGATTGCATCGGGTGCAAGAAGTGTGAGCAGAGCTGTCCCCAGCATATCGAGATCACGAAATGGCTGCGTAAGGTGGCGAATGTGTTTGAAACACAATCTGCTTAAATATGCAAGCAAAACGCAGACACAGCAATTCCCTGCAGTTCCTTTTCTGCGACAGAAACGAAATAGAATAAAGAAATAATAAAGTTTTCCACGAATTACCCGGGTTTCGTGGAAAACTTTTTTTATTTCACAAATAACTCTATATCAAAGTATGGAACCGAGAATGCTTGTTTCCTCCGCTGAAGGAGGAGAAAACAAGCCCGACCGTTCAGCTTTCTATTTAGATTGGTACGATAGTTTTCCGGCGCGCAGCAGCGCGTCAATCTTTAAAATGATGGTCTGGGTTTTCGCGTCGGGCAGCTTATTTTCCAGCACCAATTGTACGGCCTGCTCCAGCGGAATGCGCTCCGCCTCCAAGAACTCACCCTCATCCGGGCGGCTCTGCCCGATGGTATCTACACGGCAGAAATAAAGCCGGATAATTTCATCGCAGTAGCCCGGCGACGGGTATAAATCACCCAGAAACTGGTAATCCTTTCCAATGACTCCCGTTTCCTCCAGCAGCTCCCGCTTCCCGGCCTCCAAAGGGTCTTCCCCGCGTTCCAGTTTCCCGGCGGGGAGCTCCGTTACCACCTCTCCGTAAGGGTAACGGAACTGCCGCACAAACAGCAGCTCGTTTTTTTCCGTCAGCGCGCCGACGCATACGCCGCCCGGATGCTCCACTACCTCGCGCAGCGCGGTGGCTCCGTTTTCGAGCAGAGCCTGGTCAATCCGCAGATTGACGATTTTCCCCCGGTAGCGGTATTCCTGCTGCAAGGTCTTTTCCGAAAGCTTCATTGATGAATCCCTCCATAGCCTGTTTGGCACCTGTACTCCTTGTGATGATAGCATGATAATGGCTGCGAAGATCCTTTTTTAAAACAATTGATACATGTGCTTATCATGCTCTCTCAGCCGCGAAGAACTTTCTTTTTATTATAGCGGATCTTTTCCATAGAATCAAATCCGATCGGCCTGCCTGCGACAAAGTTTTTGATGGAGCGTCGCTTATACTGGAAATACCAGAAAAAAGGGGGTCATACGATGGAACAGCAGCTCATGCCGCCGGATTATTGTATTTTAAAACAGAGAATGCAGGAGCTGGGGAGATTTCCGTTTGCGAGGATCGGTTCAATTGGGTGCAGTGTGTGCAGCCGGCAGATTTTTTCGTTCTCGGTCGGCACCTCTGCGGAGAGGGTGCTGTTTGCGGGAGCGTTTCACGGAATGGAATGGATCACTACAATGATTTTGCTGCGGTTTGCCCGCAGATTATGCGAGGCGCTGCGCGACCGCACAACGCTGGCCGGCGAAGACGTGACGGCGCTGTTGCAGAAACGGGGGCTTTGCATCATTCCTTGCGTGAATCCCGACGGTGTGGCAATTCAGCTGTGCAATCCCGAAAAGCGGTGGCAGGCCAACGCCCGCGGTGTAGACATCAACCACAATTTTGATGCCGGATGGTGTGAACTGCGCGAGCTGGAGATTGAATCCGGGATTACCGGGCCCGGCCCCACGCGCTATGGCGGACCATGCCCGGAAAGCGAACCCGAAACCGCCGCGATGACCCGTCTGTGCTGGCGGCACTGCTTTTGTCAGGCGCTGGCGTTCCACAGCCAGGGCGAAGTGATCTATTATGATTTTGGAGAACATACCCCACCCTGCTCGCTGGAGATGGCGCAGAGGATGGCAGACGCGGCAGGATACCAGGTAGCAAAGCCGGAAGGCCTGGCGGTGGGCGGCGGCTTTAAGGACTGGTTTATCGATTGCCTGCGGCGTCCCGCGTTCACGGTGGAGGTTGGCATGGGTGAGAACCCGCTGCCGATTGAACAATTTGAGCCGATCTATCAGCAGTTGGAACCGATGCTGGTTTTGGCGCTCCATTTGTAGCTTAAGATTCTAGTAAGATTTTTTTCAGGTTTGTGTGATTGCAAGATAGAGGATGTTATGGTAAAGTAAATTTGCCACCAAAACGAGAAGCGTTTGGAAATTTACTTTGGAAAGGATGTCATGGTGATGAAGAAAATGAAAACAGCATCATTGCTGATCGCTTCGATAATGGTTTTTTCGGTATTTTTTGGGTGTAATAAGATTCCGGAGGATACATCGTCTCTCGCGTCGGAGCCGACGCTGTCTGCGCCGGAATCCCAGGCGCCATCAAAAGCGTCGTCCAGTTCCCCGTCTTCGGCAGCATCGTCGTCGTCCGGCACATCGTCCGCGGCGTCGTCCGGCCCGGATGACAAGGCGACCTCTTTGAAGAATATCGTTACGAGCAACAAGGATTTTAATAAGCTGTTCGTAAACAACCCGATCGACAAGGCGTATCTGGCCGAGATGGAAAAGGCCGCTTCTACCGCTGACATGATCAAGGTCAATGAAAAGTACACAAAGCTCTGGCAGACGGAAATCGATTCCGGGTATAAGAAGCTGTTGACAAAGGCTCCAGAAGCTAAAAAGAAGACCTACCAGACCCGTCAGGAAAAATGGGTAAAGGAAACACCCGACGAACTTAAAAAGATTACCGAAAAAGCACAGAGTGCCGGATCGATGGCGCAGCTGGAGGCATCCGGCGAAACCATGGAGTATTATAGGGAACGCGCCGCTGCAGTCTACAAGAACTTGTATACACATGACGCAAAATTCACCTATGCCTATTCTGCAAAGTAATCATTTCTTTTCTTAAATAAATAAGACCAGCCTGCGGTGAAGAGAACAAACCGCAGGCTGTTTTTTTTTGTAGGCTTCAGCCAATCTGCATCAGCAGAATATTTTTGCGAGCAGCAGAAAAAACAATTTTTATATTACAAAACAAACTCGTAAAGGTCGAAGATATTGACGTCTTTGATTCCGAGCTGCCGGTAAATCGTTTCGCCGATATCTACCGTATCAACAAAAACAAAATCATTTTTTTCATACAAACGCCTGGCCGGATCATTGTCCCGAAATACCTCCAGCCGAATGGATTGATACCCGTTCTGCTTCGCGTGTTCCTTGATCGCTCCAATCATTTTGCTGCCCACGCCTTTGCCGGAAAAATGAGGGTGGATGGCAAATGTGTGAATATTCACAACCTGTTCCGGCGCAAGCTCCTGCTGCCATGTGATGGCAGGGTATTCGCCGGTAGGGAAACAATTTAAAATGACGGAGCCGATCACTTCTTCCCCATCGGTCAGTAGAAACAGCCAGTCCTTTTCGATTGCCCCGATGAAAAGACTTTCAGAGGGATACAGCCCATTCACCCATTTGGGGTAATTGATGGTTCTGTCAAGCTCATTGATAACCTCTGTGTACAGATTTTTTACGCTGGGAAGATCACCGGTTTGCGCTTTTCTAAACTCCATGGCGGCAGTTCCTTTCCTTATTAGGAATGTTGCAGAAAGAAGGCAATTTGTCTGATTTCTTTTTGAAAATGGGGATGAAATAAATATTTCAGTATCAAATTACCTTCCAAGTGGGGGAAGATTCATTTTCTGCGTTTACAGCCCTGCCTGCACCACGCCGTTTTCGGCAACGGTTGCGGTGTCTGCGATCAGGCCGGTGACGTTTGTCTCAGTCACAAGCCCCAGGGGAACGTTATCTACAACCGCCAGGTAACGCCGGTCGCCGACGATATAATACTGCACCGTGACCGGCTTTTTGGCGGCATCGTAAAAGCGGAAGCGAACCGTGTAGGCCGGCTGGCCGTTCATGGCGTTTGCCACGCCGTCGGAATCCGCATTGGCCTCCTCCAAGAGCTGCACCGCCACGACGTTCTGATAATACTTCTGGAAATTCGGCTCATACGTGACCGCCTTTCCGTTGCAGGTGACGGTATAATCGTAAACCTCGCTGTCTGCGGTGGATTTTGAGGTGTTTTTCGTACGGGCCTTTTCAAACGTATACGTTTTGTTGTCTGCCGTTACGTCCAGCCCGCTGACATCGATAATGTTGGGAATCTGAACAAATTTACTGCGCAGGCTGAACAGCGTTGCCGTGGCCCAGACGGAGGCGGTCTCCTCCTTGATGCCGAAGATGGCGTCGATGCTGTCGGCCATGATATACCGCATCCCGTTTTCCGTGTTTCCGGCCTTCAGCGTATGCGAATGCTTGTCGGCTGTAAACGACAGCGTCATGGAGGGCGTATCCAATCCGTACTGTTTGATCTGCTCTGCCGTGGGGTGAATTGCCGTTACCTCATCCGCCGTTACGGTCGAGATGGCAGTGGCTAACGTGGAATACTGAGTATCGTCCACCGATACGCTCTGTTTCCCGTCCGAAACGGTGACCGAGCTGTTTTTGCTGGTGACGGTCAACTGTTCGCCCAGATGGGTGCTGTTGAGTGAAATGAAGTCAATGGCCGGGGTTTCCTGCCCACTGCTGGCGTCCGTAAGGGAGTACAGCTCTTTCTGCACAAAATCCTTGACGCCGTTGAACATGCCGCCGTCAACGGATACCACATACACGTTGTCAGAGTCTTTCCCGGCCATGTAGTAGCCATCGGAACCGGCTGCCTCGTTGCCCAGCAGATAATCGAAGCTTGTGCCGTCCTTAAAGTTTACCTGTACCTCGGCGGTGGGGTTATCCAGACCATAGTCCTTCAGGCTGCTGACAGAACCCACGTTTTTGGATGCAACCAGGCTGAAACCGTCCTTTACCACGTTTTCCGCCGCGGTTTCATACAGGGGAAGGCCCTCCAGTCCCTGCACCGTATAGGTGGTGTGGGTGGAGGTGCCGGAGGCGGCGCTTTCGGTCGTCGTTTTGGGTACGATCACAAAGCCGCCGTTTTTATTTTTGACCTGCATCGACTGCACGTCCTCAATTTGTTTGGAGAGCAGGCTGATCGCAGTATCGTCGGCTGCGGAAGAAGCCGTTTCCGGCTCCTTCTCGGTCAGCTTCAAAGCGGCGAAGGCGCCGCCCAGCACGACGAGCACCGCAGCCGTCACCAATAGGTTTCTAGTAGTGTGTTTCATAATTTACAGGTGCCTCCTCTTCAGGAAAACGACGAAGCCCGCCGCCAGAACGCAGAGGGGGATCAAAATGGTAAACACGCCGAAGCCGAGAATTACGCTTGCGGACTGTGAAAGGTTGATATCCACCTGATTCGTCTGCACCGGTGTGACGAGAATGCCGGTGTTGGAATCGGTTTCTCCCGTGGCGTAGCGAGCCAGATCGGTGACATATTTGCCGTTGCCGTAGGCCGAAGCGTTGATGACTCCCTCGGCAAACATGGGCGAGCTGCCCGCAACGATCACGTTCTGCTTATAGATCGTTCCGTCCAGCGATAGATTCTTCTGTGCCAATGCTACCGTGGTGTAAGCCTGCTGCTTTGCGCTATTCACGGTTTCCTCGGTCGAACTGGAATCCACCAGATACGAGGTGTCATACGACTGTGCCAACGTGTGGGTGGTAACGCCGTCGCGCGAGGTGAACAGTAGATTGATCGGGCTGGATTGCGGCATCACGACGTTGTCGTACTGAGCAGACTGGGAATTCAGGGGGATGGTAGAATCCACATTGGTCTGCGTCAGGATGAAGGAAGCGTCGGACTGCGCAACGTGACTCTGGTCACGTTCGACGACCATTGCGCGGGGGACCTCGATCCCCCATTCCTTTAGGAAGGAGGAAAGGTTCGGCAGGGCCTCCTGGCTGGGGTAGAAGGTAATCAGCAAGGAGCGGTCAGCGGCCAGCTTGTTGTTCTCGAGGAATGTGTCCAGCTTTTTCAGCTCCTGCGGCGTGTAGTCGGTCGCGGGCGATGCCAGCATCACCATCTGGGCGTTTGCGGGGATTTCGTCTGTCAGCATATTGAAGCTCACGGTTTCAAAGCTGGCGTTTTTCAGCACGCCCTGCAGAGCTGTGGTGTCGTAAATTTCCTCGTGGCCCGTTGCAAAAGCGATGACCGGCAGCTTCTCGCTGTTCACCTGGCTGATTGCCGAAGCGAGAGCGGTGCCCACCATGGAATAGGTGCTGGCAGCCCCGGTGGTGTAATCGGTCTGCTGGCTGAACAGATCGGTGATCTGCAGCACACGGTGGCGTTTTTCGGTGCTGACGACAACACAGCCGGCCGTCAGGTTCGTTTCGCCAAGCTCTGAGGCGTAGGTTGGGTTCTTATCGAGGTCAACGTATTTGACGGTGATATTGGAGTTGCGCTCCTTGATCTTATCGGACAACACGGCGACCTGGCTGTAATTAAAGCCGTAGCCGGAATACAGAACGTTGTCGCGCACATCGGTCTCCGGCCCCAGAATCGTGATAGTGGTGGGAAGCTTGACCGCGTCGACCACTTTCAGCGCATCCTCCGTCAAAGAGTTGGTTTTCTGTGCGGAAAGATCGAGGTTGATGGAAGGAAAGCGCGTGCTCAGCATAGATACAATCACGTTGAGCAGGATGATCACCGCGAGGAACACGGCGGTAAACACGGTGGAAATACCGCGGCGGCGTATTTTCTGCGACGAAAGCACGTTGCCGAAGGGTTGCCGCGGGTGTTCGTTCTGCTCCTCTTCTGTGGAAAGGACATCTTCTTCCGGGTCCGCTTCGTCTTCGGCCGCATCCTCTGTCATCACGGCTTCTTCTGCGGTTTGCTCTTCCGGCTGCTGCTCCGCTTCTGGAGCGGCTTCGGCCTCCTGTGCAGGAATCTGCGTCTCCTCTGCGGAGGCGCTCTGCTCTATGGTTTCCTCCGCGTCCTGCGGAGTCTTTTTTTCTTCACTCATTCCGATCAGCCTCCCTTCAGTTCCAGCGGCGGCTTTCGAGGCGCCGTGCGGTAAAGAACAAAAATACCGCCGCAACGCTCAGGAAAAACACAATGCTGGATACATTAAATACCCCTGTGGTGAAGGGGGTGTATCTGCTGTTAAACGAAATCCAGCCGATCAGCTTTGCGATGACCGCGTTCGAAATGGAGCCGGAAAGCTGGTCGACGATCAGCAGGAACATCGAAGCGGCAAACGTGCCGATCGCGGAAATGATCTGACTTTGGGTCAAACTCGAAATGAACACGCCGATCGAAATCATGGCACCGCCATACAGCAGCGCGCCGAATACCGTGCCGAGCACCGTGACCCAGTTGAGCGACGACACAAACGAAATGACGAGAGCGGGCAGCAGGCTGCCCAGCAGCGCAATGCCGAACACGCTCACACAGGCCAGGAATTTGCCCATCACGATGCCCGTCACGCCCACGGGGGCGGTCAGCAGCGCCTGGTCGGTCTTGTTGCGGCGGTCCTCACTCATGGAGCGCATCGTCAGAATCGGGACGATCATCATGCACCAGATGAACATGGTGCCGTAAACGCTGGTAATATAAGAGCTGGAGCGGGAATTCATCACCATCGCGTAATAAAATCCGAACAGCGCGAGAAGCACCGCCACACACACATAGCCGATGGGAGAAGAAAAATACGATCTCAGCTCCCGCTTAAAAATTGCTCTCATGCGCTTTCTCCCTCCTTCTGTGCGGCCTGTTCGTCGGTCAGGCGCAGGAAGACCTCCTCAAGGGTCAGGTCGTTCGTGCGCAGCGAAAGAATCGGCCAGCCTTTGCGAGAGGCCAGCGCGAACAGGTCGCGGCGCAGGTCGGCCCCGGGCTCGCCCTCTACGGTAAATTCAAATACACCGGGTTCCTTTTCGCCCAGCGGCTGAACCTCTTTGACCTTGTGCATCGTTTTCAAGCCTTGTTTCAGCTCGGCTTCGCGGCCTTCCAGGCGAACCAGCAGCTTGTGGTTGCCGGTCATCTGGTGCGAAAGCGTGTCGGGTGAGCCGTCCGCCACAATGCGGCCCTGGTTGATGACCAGGATGCGTTCACACACGGCCTGCACCTCAGAAAGAATATGCGAGCTCAAAATGACGGTGTGATTGTCCCCCAGCTTTTTGATCAGGTTGCGGATCTCGATGATCTGCTTGGGGTCAAGCCCGACGGTAGGTTCGTCCAGAATCAGCACGGGCGGGTTCCCCAGAAGCGCCTGCGCAATGCCGACTCTTTGACGGTAGCCCTTCGACAGGTTGCCGATCAGCCGGGAATACACATCCTCGATCTTTACGAGCGCACAGATTTCTTTGATGTGTTTTTCGCGCGGCAAAGAAACCTTTTTCAGCTCGTACATAAAATTCAGGTATTCTTTGACGGTCATATCCAGATACAGCGGGGGCAGCTCCGGCAGGTACCCGATTTTTTTCTTTACCTCATTGGGGTAATCGAGAATATTCTGCCCGTCTACGGTCACCTCGCCGCCGCTGGCGGAAAGATAGCCGGTAATAATATTCATGGTGGTCGATTTTCCGGCGCCGTTCGGCCCCAGAAAGCCCAGAATCGTGCCTTCCTCCACGGTAAAGCTGACGTGGCTGAGCACCGTTTTGGAACCATACCGTTTTGTGAGGTCTTTTACCTCTATCATAACAAACGTCCCTCCTTCAGACCGTAATGAAAAACAAAAGCAGCACCCGGCCGCCTTGTTTTTTCAGAAAAGTCATTAAACCTATCATATCAATGCGGCACCCCTAAAATGTAAACAAAGTTTTAAGATTTTTCCGGTTTCCCATGAAAATGAAAATTCGTCACAATTCGGCAGTTGCTTTGATTCGCTTGACGAAGCTTTGCAAAAGCCCTACAATAAAAACAATTCCCAGGAGGATGCTCTGCGCCTTCAACGGCGGAGCGGAACAAGGGCGATTTAAAAGATCATTTCAAGGCAGATTTTCATCTAACAGTAAATTGAAAACAGGAGTGGTATTTGTGGCAGAAATCAAAGCATTCCGCGCGCTGCGCTTTTGTACCGAACAGGCCGGCAATATCTCTGAGCTTACTTGCCCGCCCTACGACATCATCAGCGAGGAGGAGCGGCTCGCTTTTCTCGAGAAAAATCCGCACAACATCATCCGCTTAGAGCTGCCCCGGGGCGAAGAGCCTTATGCCAAAGCGGGTGAAACGCTTTCTCAGTGGCTTTCGGAAGCTATTCTGCGCCGCGATACCGACCCCGGCCTTTATCTATATGAAGAGGAGTTTGAGGCCTACGGCGAAACGCACCGCCTCAAGGGCTTTATCTCGCTGGTGCACCTCGAGGAATTTTCCGCCGGTGTGGTTCTGCCGCATGAGGAGACTCTCAGCAAGGCCAAAGCCGACCGCTTTGAGCTGATGAAGGCCACCAACTGCAATTTCAGCCAGATCTACTGTCTGTACATGGATGAGGAGCACCGGACGCTCGCGCGTATCGATGCCCTGTCGAAGGATACGCCCCGCTATGAATTCAGCGACGGCGCCGTGACGCACCGCCTGTGGCTTGTGAACGATCCCGTGGCGATCCGCGCCATCTGCGAGGATTTTGCAGACCGTAAGCTGTATATTGCCGACGGCCACCACCGCTATGAAACGGCGCTCAATTACCGGGGCGCCTGCCGCGAAAACGGCACGGCGAACCCCGCGCAGGATGATGTGATGATGATGCTGGTCGATATGCAGCATCCGGGGCTGGTGGTATTCCCGACGCACCGGCTGATCCGCGGCCTTGCGGATTTTGACTCCGCCGCGCTGCTGGAGCGCTGCCGCGAGCAGTTCGACGTGCAGGCCATGGAGCGCAGGGAAGACATCGAGGCCGTCCTTTCGGAGCAGTATGCCCAGGGCAAAAAGGCATTCGCTTTTTACGACGGCGGCGAGGGCTGGCACCTTCTGGTGCTGCGCGAGCTTTCCGTCATGGCGCAGCTGCTGCCCGATAAGAGCGCCGCTTCCCAGGGGCTGGACGTCACCGTGCTGCACAGCCTGATTCTGGAGAGAATGCTCGGCATCGATAAAGAGAATATGGCGCAGCAGATCAATTTGACGTATACCCGCTCCCTGCCGGAGGCTCTGAACTCGGTGCAGTCGGGGGAATCCCAATGCGCTTTTCTGCTGAACCCCACCCGCGTGGAGGAAATCCGCGACGTTGCCGCCGCCGGTGAGAAAATGCCGCAGAAATCCACGTACTTTTATCCCAAGCTGATCACCGGACTGGTGATGAACCAGCTCGAAGACTGATTTGAAAAGCACCTGAGGAAAAAGCCGCGAATCTGATTTCGGCGGCCCGCGCGTTTTTTAAGAGCCGCGAGTTCGTTTTCGCGGCTCTTATTTTGTGTCTGCCGGCAGGAAGACAGCGCCGATTTTTCTTGAACTCGCCTGTCATCTGTGCTACACTCGGTAGTGATGAGAGCCGCAAAGGAAGGGATTCCCGTGAAGAAGGAAAAAGAAAAAAAGAAGAAACGCACCCGTACGGCGGAGGAGCCGGAACGCGCGGAGCCGGCCGATCTGCCGCAGGCTCCGGAGCCTGACGGCACGAAGGATTCCCTTGAGCTGCTTCACCGGAAGCTGGGCGGAAAATGGAAGCCCCGCATCCTGTGGGTGCTGCGGGACGGCGAGAGCCTGCGCTACCGCGAGATCAAAGCCGGGGTCGCCGGGATTACGGACATGATGCTCAGCCAGAGCCTGCGCGAGCTCAGTGAAGAAGGCATGGTGGAACGCCGCCAGTTTCAAGAGATCCCGCCGCGGGTGGAATATCAGATCACTCCGGTCGGCGCGGGAGCGCTGCCGGGGCTGGAGCTTTTGGCCAAATGGATCAAAAATAATTTTGAGTGAGGGAAAACACAATGCACAGCTATTGGTTTCTGATGGAGCAGGGTCTGGACAAGCTGGAGGACGCCAGAGCAGTTCGCCAGACCGTTTTCGTGGAAGAGCAGGGCTTCCGCGACGAATTTGATGAAATCGACCCCATCGCGCACCATCTGGTGGTGTATGTCGAAAACACTCCGGTTGCGACAGGACGTGTATTCTCCGGCACAGGAGGGGAATATATCATTGGCCGCATTGCGGTCATCCGCCCCTACCGCGGCGAAGGCTTCGGCCGCATTGTGATGGAAAATCTGGAGAATCAGGCCCGTGCGCTCGGTGGGCAGGCGGTCATCCTCGCAGCGCAGACGCAGGCCCGCGGATTCTATGAATCACTGGGCTATCAGGCGGACGGCGAGGTTTTTCTGGAGGAGCACTGCCCCCATATCTGGATGAAAAAGTCTTGGCTTTCCACAGAATCTGGGACAGATTCCCTTGACAACACACAGCATACGGTGTAGAATTGAATTCGTAATTCTATATATAGTGATTTTCGAAAAACCGAAAGATGAGAGGGAACGAAAAATGGCTGTGTCGAAAAAATCGAAAAAGGTGATTGATCCCGGAACTTTTTCTTCCATTATCAAACGCAACGGAGTCACTGCGCCGTTTGACGCGGAAAAAATCCGCAATGCGATCTTTAAGGCAAATATTCAGATTGCAGACGAACGAATCAGCGACGATGCGCTGAACAAACTGACAAACTCCGTGATTGCTTCCATACCTGCCGGGGAAATCCCCACGGTGGAGCAGATTCAGGATAAGGTGGAGGAAAAGCTGATTGCCGCGGGCTATGCCAAAACGGCGAAGGTTTACATCATCTACCGCGCGGAGCATACCAAAATCCGCGAGATGGATCAGAATCTGATGAAGATTTATGAGGATCTGACCTTTAAACCGTCCGCGGAAGCGGATTTAAAGCGTGAAAACGCGAATATTGACGCCGATACCGCGATGGGCACGATGCTGAAATACGGCTCTGAGGGTGCGAAGTGCTTCTACAATACATATGTACTGCCCCCGGATATTGCGCAGGCGCACCGCAGCGGCGATATCCACATCCACGACATGGACTTCTACGCGCTGACGGAAACCTGCTGCCAGATTGATCTGATCAAGCTGTTCCACGACGGTTTTTCCACCGGCCACGGTTTTCTGCGCGAGCCCAACGATATCCGCAGCTACGCGGCGCTGGCCTGTATTGCGATTCAGGCCAACCAGAACGAAATGCACGGCGGCCAAAGTGTGCCGAACTTTGATTACGCAATGGCCAAGGGCGTGGCCAAAACGTTCCGCAAGGCGTATTTTCGCGCGCTGATCCAGTACCTGTACATCAAAATGGAGCTTTCTCTGGAGGATGCCGCCCTGCTGGTGGATGAAATCAAGCATTCGCTTACAGAGCCGGTCACGCTTGGCAACATGGATAATTATCGTGAGGTCTTCAGCAGCTGGCTGCCGGAGCACCAGAGAATCCATGGGTACCAGGAGATCAGCTGGGTAGCGGCTGCGGCGGCACACGATTATGCCCGCGAGGTAGCGACCCGCGAGACAAACGACGCCACCTACCAGGCCATGGAAGCGCTGATCCATAACCTGAACACCATGAATTCCCGCGCGGGCGCGCAGGTACCGTTTTCCTCCATCAACTACGGAACCGATACCTCTCCCGAGGGTCGTATGGCGATGCGCAATATGCTGCTGGCCACCGACTGCGGTCTCGGCGAAGGCGAAACCGCTATCTTCCCCATTCAGATTTTTAAGGTCAAGGAGGGCGTCAACTACAACGAGGGCGACCCCAACTACGATCTGTTCCAGCTGGCCTGCCGTGTTTCGGCCAAGCGGCTGTTCCCGAATTTCAGCTTTATCGATGCGCCGTATAACCTGCAGTACTATAAGCCCGGCCATCCCGAAACCGAGATCGCCTATATGGGCTGCCGTACCCGCGTGATCGGCAACGTGCATGACAAGGAGCGCCAGGTGGTAAACGGGCGCGGAAACCTCAGCTTTACTTCGATCAACCTGCCCCGCCTTGGAATTCTGGCAGAGGGCAATCTCGATAAATTCTATGAACTGCTCGACGACCGCATCGATCTGGTCATGCGCCAGCTGCTGCACCGCTTCAAGATTCAGTGCGGCAAAAAGGTGTATAACTATCCCTTCCTGATGGGTCAGGGCGTCTGGATCGATTCCGATAAGCTCGATGTAACCGACAGCATTGCAGAGGTGCTCAAGCACGGCACCCTTTCCATCGGCTTTATCGGTCTTGCCGAAACGCTCGTCGCGCTGATCGGCAAGCATCACGGCGAAAGCGAAGAGGCCCAGAAGCTGGGTCTTGAGATCATCGGCTATATGCGCCAGCGCATGGAGGATGAATCCGCCAGCACCGGCCTGAACTGGAGCCTGCTTGCTACCCCTGCGGAGGGGCTTTCCGGCCGCTTCGTCAAGATCGACCAGAAGCGCTTCGGCAAGCTGCCCGGCATCACCGACCGCGCTTATTATACCAACAGCTTCCACGTACCGGTGTACTACCCCATCTCGGCCTACAAGAAGATTCAGCTGGAGGCCCCTTATCACGCGCTCACGAACGCGGGACATATCAGCTATGTGGAGATGGACGGAGACACCTGCAAGAATCTGGAGGCTTTCGAGTCCGTCATCCGCTGCATGAAGGAAGCAGGCATCGGCTACGGCTCGATCAATCACCCGGTAGACCGCGACCCTGTGTGCGGCTTCAACGGCATTATCGACAACGAGTGCCCCAAGTGCCACCGGCATGAGGAGGAAGGCGTACAGTTTGAGCGTATCCGCCGCATCACCGGGTACCTGGTAGGCACCACAGATCGCTGGAACAACGCCAAGCGTGCCGAAGAGCACGACCGCGTAAAGCACAGCTGCGGCTGTACTGAGGGACATTGAACAAAAGGGAGCGACAGAATAATATGCTGATGCTGTCCGGCATTGAACCGGAGTCGATTGTGGATGGAGCGGGCATTCGCTATGTAATTTTCACGCAGGGCTGCCCCCACAACTGCCCCGGCTGCCATAATCCGCAGACCCACCCGTTTTCGGGCGGCGCGCCGGCGGACATTCCGGCGATTCTGGCGGAGCTGAAAGAAGACCCGCTGCTCAAGGGCGTCACATTCAGCGGGGGCGAACCGTTCTGTCAGGCCGCCGAGCTGGCGGAGCTGGCAAAGCAGATTCGAAAGGAGCTGCCCCGGCTCGACATTACCGTGTACAGCGGCTACACGCTGGAGCAATTGCAGCAGATGCAGGATCCCGGTGTGCAGGAGCTGCTGAAAGAGGCCGACTGGCTGATCGACGGGAAGTTTCTGCTCGAGCAGCGCGATTTGACCCTGCGCTTTCGCGGCAGCCGCAACCAGCGGATCATCGATCTGCGCGGGCCGGAGCCCAAGATCGTAGAATAAAGCAAGGCGGTTATGATCAACCGCTTTGCTCCAATAATGGATATAAAAAAGCGTCCTGATCGGGCTTTCAAAGCCGTTTCGGGACGCATTTTTCTGTCTATGTGGGGGATTTCTATGCGATGCGTGGCTGCAATTTAATTTTACAGCAGCCTCACTATGATGTTATTTTACTTTCTTATTGAAAAGGGGAACCACCTGAATGCTTGCGTCATCGGCCCAATCGAGAAGCTGATTGACGGCGCCGCGAGTGACTTTCGTATCCTCTTTCAGAATTTCAACGTCTTCCTGCAGCTGATTCAGTTTGCTTTCCATTGAATCTAGTCTGTTATGTATTGGCTTTAATGATTCCGTTATCAATCCCGCGATGGCTTGCAGATCGTCTTTGTCTAACACTTCAACACCCCCTATGCAGTTCAGTATAGCATGGAAAAGCACCGGTTTCAAGACACACTTTTTGCTTGTATCGGCCAAGATTGTGGTATCTCACCTCCCTTGATTCAGCCGGTTTAGAGCGTGAGCGGGATAGCGGCTGACTCTTTTAATGATAATTGAGAGATTGTCTGGGCGTGTCGTCAGGTTCAAAGCGGAAAGAGTTTTCAACAGATTGTTAACTCATAGTTGAAAACTTACTTGATTCAACGATAAGTTGTAAAGCTGTTTTTCCACAGGACTTCCGCCGGCTTTTTTGTGATGTGCGTGCAGGCACGGTTTGTCTGCTGGCGCAGGCTTGCCCCTCGTGCTGGAGCAGGACTTCTTCCATTTAACAGAAGTCTTTCATTCGTGAGAGAGCGGGTTGTTTTCTCTGCGGGGTTTCTCGCGATGTGCGTGCAGGCGCAGCTTGCCTGCTGGCGCAGAGCTTGCCCCTCAGGCCGGGGCGGGCCCTTCCTTTCTTGACGAAAAGAAAGGAAGCAAAGATTCGCCAAGGGGGGAGTTTCGATTCTCTCCCCCTTGGAACCCCCTCTCAACGACCAAAGGCGCTGCCTTTGGAAACCGGGAGAGGCTCCCGCTCTGGTTCTGTTTCACACACAGGCACGGCCTGCGTGTGAAACGGGTATGTAAAAGAAGCTTTAGCGCGCACAAAAGGTAGGAGAAATCGCTGGGCAATAGAACACCATCTGTAAACCGGCAAACCGAGACTACCGTCAGGCAGCCCTTCTGCGAGCCAACGAGAGCGCTCTGAAAATGCCCGCCGACGGACGAAAGCGCTAAGCTTTTGATTTACAGCAGCCAGGAGAGTGGGCATTTTCATTGGAGCGCCTTTACAGTAGTTTTCGTTTACGCTTACAAGTGCCGTTCCCCGAACGGATTCCAAAGGTGTCCTTTGGAAGGCCTTTGCTTACTTTCGTCCTTTCACGAAAGTAAGTGCCCGCCCCGGCACGAGGGGCAAAATAACGAAAAAAGAATTTTCCCTGCGGCGAAGCCGCACGAAGAAAGGCTTCAAATAAACGAACGAAACAGTTTATTTTTCCAGCTTGTCCCCCTGCCCCTTTTGCGCAGCAAAGGGAACGATGATAAGCTTTGGTTCACAAGAAGAGAGAGAACTTTCTTCACACTCCAACTGTGCCTTGATCAGTATGCCTATAGCCTGTTCCGAGGCGCGCACCATTTTTAAATACAGCTCTTTATAGTCCGGCATCCCAATTCCCCCAATAATGAATTACTATTATTAATTATAAGGTGTTGTCACTTTGTTGTCAACATCGCTATGGACGGTTTTTGTGTGTTACTTTAATAAAAGTGACATCAAAAGGGGGTCAAAATGATGCCGTCAGATTTACCACAGTTTACAATTCGCATCGATCCGAGTTTATTGGAAAAATTGCGTTATGTAGCAGAATATCATGCACGTTCAGCCAATCGTGAGGTGGAGATGCTGATTAAAAAGCATGTTGAGAAATTTGAGCAGACGCACGGAGAAATCGAGCTTTAAATAATCTGGCATTAGAATGAATTTATATTGAATATATTCTATATCCGTTTTTCACATTGTACCATAAGGAAGCCTTAAAATAGATGATATCATCTATAACTAAAAGAGGTGTTATGTATGGCAGTGAAAAGATATTCTATCCGAATAGAGGAAGATTTGCTGAACAAGCTGCATTTTGTGGCAGATTATGAGGGACGTTCCGTGAACCACCAAATACTGGTTTTAATCCGGCACTGTGTAGAGCAACATGAAAAGCAGCATGGTAAAATGGAGTAAAAAGAAAGCCCCGCCCTTTTGAAAAGGGCGGGGCTGCTTTTCGCTGTACCGGAATCTTAAGCCTTTTTATCCCGGGAAGAAGCTATTTGCGAAGAGGCTCCCGATTTATCAGAGGAACCGGTTTTCTGAGAGGAATTACCGGACGCGGAAGAAGAAGAATGGCTGGAAGACGGCTTTTCAGAAGAACTCGGGGCGCTGCTTTCCACTGCGGACGAAGAGGAACTGCTGCCCGAAGAAGCGGCCTG
>JAEXDU010000055.1 GCA_023401495.1 Bacillota bacterium | reverse complement strand
ATCGAACGATCCGTCAAAGGTCGCGGAATATCAAAAGAGCTGCAAGAACAATATGCAGACATTTCTGGATGACATGGAGATCTATCGCCCTACCATCACCACTCAGGCAAGTCTTGCTTTGGTAGATACGGTTGAAAAGCTTTTCAATGAATCATACATGCCTGCGGTTGAAAAGGCGTTCGAGCTGGCACAGGCCGGCAACCAGCAAGCTGCTGCGGCGGCACTGCATTCGGCAACGAATGATACTACCACATTATTTCAAAATATGAAACAGCTTGTGGAAAATCGGATGACTTCGGCAAAGAATACCAGCGACTCAAACGGTCAGTCCGCGATCGTGCTGACGATTGTACTCGCCATCTTTGTTGTTTTGGGTGCCGTCGCGGGAAGACTTCTCGGCCTGCGTATTTCCCGCATGATTACGAAACCCATTGAGCGGATTGTAGACGCGGCCGGTTCCATCGCGCTGGGCAGGGTGGATGTTGATCTGGGCGATCTGAATTCCAAGGATGAAACCGGCCAGCTTGCCGCCGCGTTTACCAAAATGCTGGAGGGCATTCGCAAGCAGGTGATTGCCGCAGAGGTGATCAGTAAAGGCGATTTCACACAGACGGTTCCGCTTCGTTCCGAAGAGGATGCTTTGGGGCTTGCGCTCGAAAGAATCAAGAACGATCTGAGCAATACGCTGCAGATGATCAGCATGGCGGCGGACCAGGTCAACACCGGGTCCGAGCAGGTTTCCTCCGCGGCGCAGGCGCTGTCCTCCGGCGCTACGGAGCAGGCGGCTTCTGTCGAAGAGCTCAATGCTTCCATTGTGAGCGTTGCCCAGCAGGCTTCGCACAATGCCGTCAGCGTGAGCAACGCCACCAATTATGTGGAACAGGCTGTCAAGGGCGTATCGGACAGCCATGAATACATGCAGCGCCTGGATGGAGCCATGCACGAAATCGGGGAAGACTCGCAGCAGATTTCCAAAATCACAAAGCTGGTGGAGGACATCGCCTTCCAGACGAATATTCTGGCCTTGAATGCCGCCGTAGAGGCCGCCCGCGCCGGCAGTGCGGGAAAGGGTTTTGCCGTGGTGGCGGACGAGGTGCGCAATCTTGCCGCCAAATCTGCAGAAGCAGCCAAGCAGACGGCCGACCTGATTCAAAAATCGGTAAAAACCGTGTCAGAAGGGGAGCAGCTGGCCGCTGAAACCTTAAAAGCCTTGGGCGAGGTGTCTGAAAAAGCGCAGATGGTCGAGCAGGCCATCCGAGAGATAGAGGCTGCCTCCTCGGCGCAGGCAGTGGCGATTGAACAGATCAATCAGGGGCTGTCGCAGGTGTCTGCCGTGGTGCAGAACAACGCCGCAACCGCGGAAGAAAGCTCCGCTTCCAGCGAAGAGCTCGCGGCTCAGGCGCAAACCCTGCAGGAAGAGGTATCAAAATTTAAGCTGTCAGGCTCACAGAGCCGTGCTTCTTTCGATACGCAAAAGCGCCGCCAGTCCGAAGCGGCTGAAACGGAGCCCTGGTTTTCTTTCTAAGCCGAGGCAGTGAATAATGGCACCGCCTCGCAGCGGAGAGCAAAGAAAAGGAGGTTTTACAGATGGGACAACCGGTCAGATTAGATACAGAGCGGGAAGACGATACAGAAGATCGATATTTAACCTTCTGGACAGACGGTCAGCTTTTTGGGGTTTCAATTACGGACGTCGTTCAGATCGTCGGGCTGCAGGAGATGACGGAGCTTCCCGATTACCCCGATTATGTCAAGGGTGTCATCAATCTGCGCGGACAGATGATTCTGCTAATCGACGTGCGGCTTCGTTTTGGAAAAGCAGAAATACCGTATAATGACCGCACCTGCATTGTCATTATTCATGTGGGCCACAGCAATTTTGGATTGATCGTGGACGAAGTGGATGAGGTGACCGATATTTCGCCGGATAAAATCGCTCCCCCTCCTAAGGTCAATACAGATCAAATGGATACTTATCTCAGCGGGATTGCCCAATTGGCGGGCGGCTCTCAAAAGGACAGGATTGCCCTGCTGCTTCACACAGCGAAAATTCTCGGTGAAGCTAAATTGTCGGTTCAGCCCCGGACGGTTCGGGGATAGGAACCAAAACCAGTCGATTTCCCAGTCAATAAAGCGCACATCAGCAGGAACGGCAGAGTGCCTCAGAAGCTTCTAAGGAGGGGGAACCGTTGAAAATCATCTATGAGAATTTGACCGCGGACGAGATTCTGCATATGCTCCCCGAAGAACAAATCCGGCATAGTGAGAATGTGGGGAAGCTTATGGAAGGATTCTCAAAATGGCTGCACGCATACGCAGCAGATGAAATGTACCCGTATTTCAGTCTGGCCGCCTATTATCACGATATTGGCAAAGTGTGTGTTCTCCCCAGCCTTCTTACAAAGCAGGGAATTCTGACCCCGAACGAATACCGCATTGTTCAGCAGCATACCGTATTCGCGCAGGAGCTGCTGGATCTGGCCCGCAGGGGGAAGATCACCGGGATACCCGAGGGCCTGATTCCCTTACTCCGTGACGCCGCGGTTTATCATCACGAATGGTGGAACGGAAAGGGATATCCCTTTGGATTAAAAGGAAAGGCGATTCCCCTGGTAGCCCGGGCGACCGCGATCTGCGATTCTTATGACGCGATGGTAAGCGACCGGGCCTACCGGCCCGCATACTCGCACGATTACGCGTGCAGTGAGCTTGAAAGAGAAGCCGGCAGGCAATTTGAGCCTGCTTTGGTAACGCTGTTTTTGAATCATGAGGCCGAAATACTCCGCATATTTGACGAAAGGTGCGCTTCCGGCGAATAGCCGCGTTTCCGGTACATTTTATCCTGCGCTTTCTCTTCCCTTTAAAAAAGCAAAAAAGTACGCTTTGAAACGGCTTTGAAAGCCCGATCAAGGCGTACTTTTTATTTCTATTATTTTAAAGGCAGATTTTGCGGCGGTGGGGGATCATAACTGGAATTTTTCTACCAGCTCTTTCATAATCTGAGCCTGCCCGGAAAGCTCCTCACTGGCCGCCGCGCTCTCTTCCGCGGTAGCCGAGTTGGTCTGTACCACGCCGGAGATCTGATTTACGTTTTGTGTGACCTGATCGATCTGTTCCGACTGATGAGAAGAGGCCGCAGAAATCTGCTCCACGTTATCAGTAACCACCTGAATGCTCTGCACAACCGCAGCCAGTGCCTGTTCGGTGCTGTCTGCGATTACGGTACCCTTTTCCACCTGTTCTCTGGAATGATTGATTAAAAGCGCGGTGTCTTTTACTGCCTGAGCACTTTTTGTTGCAAGGTTTCTCACCTCGTCCGCAACTACCGCAAAGCCTTTGCCGGCTGAACCTGCCCGGGCTGCTTCCACAGAGGCGTTAAGCGCAAGAATGTTTGTCTGGAACGAAATATCCTCAATGGTTTTCACGATCTTTTCAATCTCGTTAGAAGAATCATTGATTTGGGACATCGAGTCAACCATATCCTTCATGTACTGGTTGCTTACTTCAATCTTCGAACGTACCTCCAATACTCTCTCGCTTGCATCGCCCGCGTGCTGTGCGTTGATTTTTACATTTTCTGCGATTTCAGAGATGGCAGTAGACAATTCTTCAATAGAGCTGGCCTGTTCTGTAGAGCCCATAGCCAAAGACTGCGCGCCGGTTGCAAGCTGTTCAGAACCGCTTGCAATCTGGTCTGAGGCCTGATTGATCGAGCTCATCGACTCGTGCAGCGAATGCGTGATGTTTTCCAGAGACTCCTGAATCGGCACAAAATCCCCGTTGTATTCCAACTCGGTTTTCACCAGCAGATTGCCGTTCGATACCTGGTGCAGAATATGTGTGATTTCTGCAATATAGCTGCGCAGAGACAAAACTGTTCTCTCTAGAGAATCGGCCAGAATACCGGTTTCATCCCGTGCATCTACCTCTACTGTGTCTGAGTGCAGATCGCCGTCAGCCAACTGTTCCAGTCTGCGGCAGACAAGGGTAATCGGGCTTGCGATGGATCTCGCCGTCGACCGGGTGAACAGAACACCCAGCAGAATGCAGACAATCGACGAAATCAGAAGGCCGATGATCGTATATTCAATGGAGGAGGTCATTTCCTTGATGGGCGCCACGATGCCGAAGGACCAGCCGTCTGTTCCGGGCAGGGGGGCATGGTAGCAGATGCGGTCCCCTGTGCTGTAAGAATAAATGGTGATGCCGCTCTGCGTCAGATCAGCATATTTATAAATTTCAGCGGTTTTTCGCTGGTCGACCTTTTCCGGCGCAATGTTGCCGATCAAAACGCCGTCTTTATTGATGATAAACGCACTGCCTGTTTTGCCCACGACAACATTCTGAATGAAAGGGCTGTAAACATGGGCGTCCATTGTCGCCATCAGCACGCCCTTGAAATTGTCGTTAGACATCGGCGTACAGGCGATCACGCAAAAGTTGCCGTTAATATCTTTCATTGGTTCCGAAAAATAGGTTTGTCCGGTCAGCGCCGCCTTGAAATATTCCTGGTCCGCAACGCTTTTGTCGTTTAGATCATGGTCTGCGCTCACAATTTTTCCATCCTGGCCGACAAGGCTCAGCGACTGGTAACCGTAAGAGCTCATCTGCTGCTCCAATATGTTCGCGATAATGGGTTCGGTCAGCCCCGGGGCCCCAAGGGTGTTGGAGGACGCGGCAGATTGGAGAGAGCTCTCCATATTGTCCAGACCATAGGTGATGGATTCCGTCAATATCTTACCCATTGAGGTTAGATCACTGTTCACATTTTTGGTTAATCCCTGGTAGCTGGAATAGACGCCAACGCCAAGGCTTAAAAGGGCTGTCAGCACTACAACAGGAATTGTGTTCAAGATCAGTTTTGTTTTCAGGGATTTGCTTTTGCGTGTGATTGATAATTTTCGCATTCCAGAGCTTCCTTTACCGAGTTTTTTTCAGAATCCTTCTTTCTTTGGTATAGTTGATTCGCTTTAAAGGCGTACTTGTATTTGCGAGGATATTTTTTGCAAGGCGAACGACGAAGGCAGGCTGGCGCCTGGCGAGGAGGACAACGCGGCGGAATGAAAAACAGACCGCAAAGACTGGACAATTTTGAAGTGAATCAACTATAGAGGACTGTCTATTAATAATGTCGTCCTGTAAAAGCTGAAATCCAATTACAATAGTTACTAAAGGAAAATTTTTCCATTAAATATGCTAGTTTTTCTAACCGAAAACCGTGGCAGCTCGCAAAAACACTGGAAAACAGAAAGGTTCCTATTTCCGGCCGAAAGCGTTCGTGATACCCTTGAATTTCTTTTTTTAGGGGCTGTAAAAGCGCTGAAAAAGGGCGGATAGGGGGATTCAGCGGCAAGTGCGCACTTGCACTTATTGAAAACAGTGTTATAATTTGGTTACGGGTAACCATCAAATGCTGGCATCCTATGATCTTGGCAGAGCGGTCATCTGAAATTTGCAATACGGGAAGTTTGTGCACATGATACTGACATTTTTACACGCGATCGAAAGCATTCTGACAATCATCGTTATGTTCATGACAGGCTGGCTTCTGACCCACGTTGGTTGGTTGGATGAAAAAACCAGTCTTATTTTTTCGAAAATTATCGTGAACGTTTCGTTCCCCTGCTATATGCTGTGGAACCTGATGTCGAACTTCGATAAGGCGAAGCTGCAGGAGCTTTCGGGCGGGCTGATAATCCCCATCACATCGATTGTGCTGTCGTATTTTATCAGTGTTCTCGTCAGTAATCTGCTCAAGGTAGACCCCAAGCGAAAAGGTGTTTTTCGCTGCATTTTCTTCACCTCGAACACGATCTTTATCGGGCTGCCGGTCAATCTGTCCCTGTTTGGCGCGGAAAGCACCCCGTATGTTCTGATTTATTATATCGCAAACACCTGCTTTTTCTGGACTCTGGGCAATTACGAAATCAGCAAAGACGGCGATGAGGGAAGAGAAGCGGGAAAATTCTCTTTCAGCACGCTGAAGCGGATTTTCAACCCGGCCCTCGCGGGGTTTGTGGTCGCCGTGATCCTGATTCTTCTGGACATTCAGCTGCCGCGGTTTGTCATGGACAGCTGTAAATATATCGGCGAGCTGACAACGCCTCTCGCGATGTTCTTTATCGGAATTGTGCTTCATTCCACGCCGCTGAAAAAGCTGCGGTTCGACCGTGACCTTGTGGTTCTGCTACTGGCGCGTTTTCTTCTCTGCCCGGTCGTTGTGATCGCGCTGGAGCTGTTGATTCCGATTCCGCCCATGATGGCCAAGGTGTTTGTCATTCAGGCCGCGATGCCCGCGGTTACCAGCACGGGAGTAATCGCCAAGCAGTATGGCGCGGATTACGAGTTCGCCACGATCGCGACGGTTGTTACCACCATTGCGAGCATGATCGTCATCCCGATTTACATGATGCTGATTTAACGCTGTCGAAATAAGTTGCCCAGCTTCCTGAAAGGCGGCCGGCTCTTCAGAGAAAGGCCCGGAGATCAAATTTACAATTTGATCTCCGGGCCTTTTTCCGTGCTGCGAAAATGCTTTTTTATGTAGGATAAAACCAGTTACAAAAACGATTCAAGAACCTCGTTTTTTTGCAGGATGAAATCCAAGTCGCTCAGCAGCTTCTGCATATATTCGTTTTTCTGGTTTTTCGGGATCACATAATAGATGATCCGGTCCGACGGACCGTCGAGCAATGGATGCACAGAGATTTGCTGATTCTGCGTCAGTCTGCCCGCTACTGTTGCGGGCACAACCGCCCAGGTGTTTTTCTCGATTAATAAATCCTCCAGCAAAGACATCTGATCCAGAATGACTTTGGAAGCCGCGTTTGCGCCGAACCAGTAATCGTGCCACAGATCATACTCCGGGTTCCACGGCAGGCGGATTTCCTGTCTCGCGTTTAAGGAGGAGGGATGCACTTCTTTTTCCAGCTCGGGCACTTCGTTTGACACGAGCAGCATCTTTTCGCGAAAAGCGGGAATGGTCTCTACCGTTCTGGAAAACTGCGTGTCGGAAATAAAGGCCATATCGGTCTGCCGGTTTTCTATATATTCGTAGGCCTCTCTGGAATGATGGTTGTGGAATACCAGGCGGCATTCCGGGTTGTTCTTCATAAAGCGCAGGAAAACGGGAGGGAGGATATACGCGCACACACTGCCTACCGAAGAGATATGGAATACCTTGCTGCTGTCAAACTGCGCCAGCTCTCTGGCCTCGGACCATACGGCCAGCATTTTTTCGGCAACTGAAACAAACGCTTTGCCGCGCGGGGTCAGTTCAACGGAACGCATTCCCTTGCTCCGCTCCATCAAACGGTAGCCCAACTCGGCCTCCAGTGCGTGAATGCGCCGGCTGAGCGCCGGCTGTGTAATATAGAGCTGTTGAGAAGCGGCGGTAATGCTCCCCGTTTTGACTACCATCAGAAAAGCCTGCATTTCTAACTCTGTCATCTGATCACCTGCTCTCGAAATATAACTATTAGATTATATTTTATCAGTAAAATAAGCATTTTTCAAATGTATTCTCTTGTGATACCCTTACTGTGAAAGATTTGAGATCACGGAGGGGTCACGATGACACACAGTATGGACTTAACCAGGGGCGATATGAAACAAGAGCTGATTTCCATAACGATCCCGCTGATTATCGGCAACATACTGCAGCAGCTTTACAATACCATCGATGCAATTGTAATCGGCCGGTATGTCGGCGACGTCGCCTTTGCCGCGATCGGGGTGGCAGGCACGGTGATGAACCTGTTCATCTTTGTGCTCAGCGGCTTCTGTGCGGGAATTTCGGTCGTTTTGGGTCAGCTGTTTGGGAAAGAGGATATGGAAACCTTTCGCACCGAATTTTATCTTTCAACGGTATTTGGCGTGGGGTTCACCGCGCTGATCAGCATATGCGGCATCGCGTTTGCAAAGCCCCTGCTGCATCTGATTCAAACGCCTGCCGATGTGGCCGAGTACTGCTATCAATATCTGGTCATCATTTTTGCGGGTCTGTTCGCAAGCTATTTGTATAACCTGTGTTCGGCTGTTCTGAGGGCGGTCGGGAATACCAGGGCGGCTCTTGTCATCCTCGCGGTTTCCATTGTGATCAATCTGGCTTTAGCGCTGCTGTTTGTGGGCAGTATGCACACCGGTGTGGTCGGGGCGGCCTTGGCTACGGTGATTTCTCAGCTGATTTCCGTTCTTCTCAGTTTTCTGTATATCCGCATCCAGATTCCCGATTTGATGTTCCGGCGGGCCGACATAAAGTACGACCAATCGCTCATGAAAAAGACGGTCAATTTTGGCTCGGCGTCCGCGTTTCACCAGTCCAGTCTTTATATCGGCAAGCTGCTGGTGCAGGGTGCGGTCAATTCGATGGGCATCGACATGATTTCGGCCTATACGGCGACCACCAGAATCGAAGGGTTTATTAATTCCTTTGGGGACAGCGGTGCAGCGTCTACCTCCATATTGATCGCTCAAAACAAGGGTGCGGAAAACGAAAAGAGGGTGCAGGAAGGACTGCGCACCTCACTCGTGATGATGACCGTGCTCGGCATCGTTCTGTCGATTCTGATGGCCGCGACAGCGGGCACCACCGTTTTCTGGATGCTCGGCAGCACGGAGGGCAAGGCGTTTGACTATGCGGTGCAGTACATGCAGGTCGTTTCCATTTTCTACATTCTGAATTACATCGGGAGTGCGTTCGTCGGCTATTACCGCGGTGTGGGGATGATTTATGTTCCTGTGATCGGCACAACGCTCCACATTACCATCCGTGTGATCCTTTCTTACCTGTTCGTGCAGACATCGGGATTGTCGGCGGTAGCCTATGCCACCGGGATCGGATGGATCGTTGTCACCATTTATCAGGCCGTGGTTTATGTGACGAGGATAAAAAAAATCCGTTTCAAAACAAAGGCGGAAGAATAAAAACATTGTTTTTCAGCAAGGGCACAGGGCGGGTTCGGTTCCTGTGCCTTTGTGGCTTTCGGGGGTGTTTGCGGCTGTGCGGCCCTGTCTGCCCGCTGTTCCGATTACAAAGCTGGAACGCAACCGCACCGAAAGGCGAAAAACGCGCACCGCTTGCCCGGATGTTTTTTCCCTTTGGGCACTATTTTCAGGCAGCATTTGCCTGGCCCGCGGACTGGAGAAACAGAGCACTTTTTTAAAGTGGGACAACTTGAATTTTTCTCAATCTTTGGTATAATGAGATTTGAGTTTCGCCATGCTTTAACAGGCACACACACACTGAAAATATGTTTTCTTTTCACAGTCCGGTCAAAAGCATCCACCGAAACAGAAAGACAGGTGAAGAGTGTGAATGAAGAATTTATAACTTTTACCATCGGCAAGCAGAAAACCATCGCGCTGATCGCCCACGACGGCAAAAAGCGAGAGATGATCGACTGGTGTGCCGAAAATCAGGAAATCCTGAAAGGCCATTTTTTATGCGGAACCGGAACCACAGCAAAGCTGGTTGCAGAAAAAACAGGTCTGCCGGTAAAAGGGTATAACAGCGGCCCGCTGGGCGGCGATCAGCAGATCGGCGCCAAGATTGTAGAAGGCAGCGTCGATTTTGTTGTCTTTTTTTCCGATCCGCTGGAAGCGCAGCCCCATGATCCCGATGTAAAGGCCCTGCTGCGAATCGCTCAGGTCTACGACATTCCGATTGCAAACAATCGCGCCACCGCAGACTTTCTGATTCATTCCGATTTTATGAACCGGGAATATCAGCACAAGGTCATCAATTTCAAGCAGTCGGTGATCGATCGGGTCAATGACGAAAATTTGTTTCAAAAATAAGCACGCAGGGGGAACAAGTATGATCACAACAAAAATCCTGATTAATACGGTAGAAAAGGTAAAGCAATTTTCATCCATCGTTTCCAGAAACAATGTGGAATGTGAAATTGTAGAGGGGATTTACATTATCGACGCAAAGTCCATTATGGGCATTTTCAGCATCGATCTTTCTGAACCTGTAGAGCTTCGGATTCACTCCGACGACACGGCGATTCTGGATTCGCTGAAGGAGTTTATTGTTCAGGAAGCCTGACGCAAACCGCTTAGGTACGGCTGAAATCAGCCGTACCTTTTTTTGT
>JAEXDU010000003.1 GCA_023401495.1 Bacillota bacterium | reverse complement strand
TTTTTCATGTGATTCTAATTCTGGGGTTATTCTTTTCTCATAATCTTTCGTTAGGATAAATTTGCTTGTATTTCTGGAAAAGATTCCATTCCTTTTTCAGGGCATTTTTTGATTGTTTGGGAGGATTACCATGGTAGAAAAGCTGAAGTTTCTCGGTCAGTTTGCCGCGGCGCACAAAAAATTGGCGGTCATCGTGTGCCTGAGCGTGGTGGTTATCACCGGCGGCGCTGTTTGGTTTACCGTCTGGCGGAGCGCTCAGTCTGCGGAAAAGACGGTTTCTTACCGGGAATCCACCGTGACAACAGGGGATGTTACCGTAGGCGTTTCAGAATCCGGAACCGTTTCGCTCGATTCCGAATCGATCACCTTTCCGGTAGACAGCGAGATCGCGAAGGTGCTGGTCAAATCGGGCACCACCGTGAAAAAGGGAGACGCGCTGATTCAGCTCGATTTGAACAGCGTTTCAGAGGGGAGCCTAGAAACCCGCCAGAAGCTGGAGGAGGCAAAGCTTTCTTTGCAGGAAGCGCTGGGCGATCAGAAGTCGAAGCTGGAGGAAGCAAAAATTACGTATGAATCCAGCAAATACCTGTCTCAAACGGCGCCGGTTACCCGGCAGCTGACGGAAGAGCAGCTGCAAAATGACATTATCTCCGCGGAATCGGCGCTGAAAGAAAAGCAGGAATCCCTGGCGGAATATCAGTCGCTGCAAAAGACCTTCTCCGCAGATTACGCAAAGCTGAATCAGCTGGAAAAGTGGATGGAGGATGCCGAAACTGCCAAGACCAGCTATCAAACGCAGCTGACACAATACGAAAAGGATTACAAATCGGTCATTGACCGGTACGACTCGCTGAAATCCGCCGCAGAGTCTGCGAAAACAGCGTGGCTGCAGGCCAAGTATACCGAAAGTGACGACGAGGATGACCTGAAGGATGCGTACGACGAAGCGGAAGAGATTGCCGAAACCTATTACAGCAAAGCGGCCGGCAGTATCATCAGCCAGCAGACGATTTTAGAAAACAAGGTGGCGCAGTATACGGCAGAGTATTCCAACTACACCACGGCCTATAACAAATATAAGAATACCTTTAATGATAAATATCATGTCAGCAGTGACGATGATGAGAGCGTTTCGGCAAAAGAGCTTGCAGATCAAGTGACACAGCTGCAGGCCGACGTGAAAACCGCGGAATACAACCTGAAGAAAGCGCAGAAAACGGCGCAGATTTCTTCCCTTGACGCGCTGACAAAAGAAAAAAGCGATCTGAATACAGCCTCCAATGCGGGCACCACATACGACCTGACGGTCAGCCAACTGGAACAGGCGGTGACCACACAGCAGGAAAGCTGCGACACCCTGCAAAATAAGATCGACAACATCAACAGCGCGATGAACAATGTCGGCATCATCACAAGCCCCTGCGATGGCATTGTCGCAACGGTAACCTACAAAGACGGCGACAGCGTAACAGCGAATCAGGCCATGATGACCATTTCCCGCTCGGGTTCGATCTCTCTCTCCGTTTCGGTGTCTGAGGACGACATTACCAGCGTGGAGGTAGGGCAGGCGGCTTCCATTCAGCTTTCCGCTTACGAAGATCAGTCTTTCGACGCTCTGGTCGAGAGCATCACGGCGGAACCGGCCCGCAGCGGCTCTTCCTCCGTTACGTATACCGTCACCGTACGAATGACGGGCACCAATACCATCTCCGGAAAAATTTATACGGGGATGAGCGGCGAAGCCACATTGATTCAGGGGAGTGCGAAGGATGTTCTGTACGTTCCGAATCGGGCGGTCAAGTTTGAGAACGGCGTTTCCAGCGTACTGGTGAAGGGCAGCGACGGGAACCCCGAGAAGCGCACCATCGTTACCGGATTCAGCAACGGAACGAGCGTTGCCGTTTTAAGCGGCCTGGAGGAAGGTGAGACCGTCCTGACAGAAAGCGCGGTGACGGCGAGATGAGCCGGGAAGCAGGAAAGGGCGGAATGCGTTTTTCAGAAATCCTCCGTCTGGTGTGGATTAACATCATGGAAAGCAAGTTTAAGGTAATGCTGACCTCACTGGGGATTATCGTTGGCTCCGCCACCATTGTGCTGGTAATTGCCATTGGCCACGGCGGCGAAGTGGATGTTCAGAATCAATTTAAGAATCTGAACGCGGGCTCCATTAACGTTGCCGTCAGCACGCAGGCCGATATGCAGGATCAGATGATGGGTGGCTTTCCCGGCGGCGGGATGCCTGGCGGTGGAGGCGGTACAATGCCAGGTGGCGGCACCATGCCCGGCGGCGGGGGATTTACTGTCAGAGGCGGTGGTGGCGGCAGTGTCCGTATCGGCGGAGGAACCGGTGGCTTTTCCGGCGGAAGCGTGGGCGGAGGCAGGCAGAGCGTGAAGCTGTCTGAGGAAGACTTACAAAATATTTCAGACCTGGTTCCGGGGATTTCGATGCTCACCATTTACGCGAGCGGCACGGCATCCGCCGAGGGCGGAAATCTCACCGAAGAAACAGACGAGACCGTTGTCGGCGTTCTTTCCAATTACCAGGAAATTACCAATCTGGAGCTGCTGCAGGGCAGTTTTATTACGGATGATGATGAAACGGATAAATCAAAGATTGCCGTGATCGGCTATACCAAAGCGCAGGAAATTTACGGCAGCGCTTATGCCGCCTATGGCGAGAGCATCGCGCTGGAGGGAAAGACGTATGAAATCGTCGGTGTGCTCAGCTCGATGGGCACGGTTTCGTCCGGCACAAGTCCGGATGACTCCATTTTCATTCCCTATTCCACTGCGGTAAAGTATGTATTCGGCAATGACGCAAGCCCCGAAATCACGGCGATTGCGGAAGATGTGAACGATGTTTCGGATGTGATGGCGAACATCAACACCGTGCTGCAGGAAGACCACGAAAACGCGAACTTTAAAATAACCGATGCCGGCAGCAGTATGGAGGCCGCCACGGCTTCCGCGAATACGCTGTCGATGCTGTTGGTTGCGGTCGCGTGCATCGTGTTTTTGGTCGGCGGCATCGGCATTATGAACGTGCTGTTTGTCTCCGTAAAGGAGCGCACGCAGGAAATCGGGATTCTGAAAGCTCTGGGATGCTCCAAGCGTGAAATTTTGCTCCAGTTCCTTTCCGAAGCGAATTTCATCAGCGTGTTCGGCGGTGTGGTTGGCGTTGTACTGGGATTTTTAATGGTTCCTCTGCTGCGCCTGACCGGAATGACCATCGAGCCGCTGGCTGTCAGCGGAGTATACTCCATGCTGTTTGCGGTCGTTACAGGTACGGTTTTCGGCTTTTATCCGGCATGGAAGGCTGCATCCTTAATGCCGATTGAAGCGCTTTCTCAGGAATAAAAGGAGGAGATCATCATGGTAAAACAATCAAAAGCGGTTTTGGCTGGCGCTCTTGCGCTTACGGTGTTTGCGGCTGCTCTGGCCGGGTGCGCGGGGAACACCGGCAATTCAGAGGCGAAGGATTCGTCCGGCGGGGCGCAAACCTCTTCCTCTTCCGACGGGGAAACCGTTTATGCCGGTAAGGTGACGGCGATCACGGGCAACCAGGTTACGCTGGAGCTTGGTACGGTAGAGGGCGGTATGCCCGGCGGCGGAGAGCGTATGAAACGGGACGAGAACGCTTCGGGGACCGGCTCTGCTCCGTCCGGGACCGGCTCCGCCCCGACCGGCAGCCGGCCCGAGCGCGGTGGTCCCAATGAATCCGGATTGACTTCCGAGATGATACCGCCCGCTGAATCAGGAGCGGCTTCCGGCTCGTCACAGTCCACTTCGGGAGAAAAGAGAGCCAGCCGAGAGGTCTCGATCACTCTCACGGGTGAAACCAAAACGGTTTTGATCCCGGTCGGGCTTACACTTTCCGGTTCCGGTATGGGCGGAGGAATGCCCGGAGGAAATGGCGGTAACTGGGAGAACGGAGGCAACACAGGGAATGGCGGCGGTATGCCCGCACAAAGCGGCGCGTCGCAGAGCAGGCAGTCCTCCTCCGGCACAAGGCAGGGGAGCGCCGCGCAGTCCGCGAGCAGAACCAGCTCCGGCAAAGACTATTCCAGCATCACGGTCGGGATGATTCTGCAGATCACAGAAAAAACCGGGAGCGACGGCACGCAGACCATTACCGCGGTTCGGGTGCTCTCCAATTAACATACAGCCGGGGGTGACGGTTTGGAGCCAATCATAAAAATTGAAAACCTGAGCAAGAGCTATCATCAGGGAGAAAGCGAGCTGAGGGTGCTCAAGAACATTTCTCTCGAGGTCATGAACGGGGATTACCTGGCGATTCTTGGCCCGTCCGGTTCCGGAAAAAGCACCCTAATGAATGTGATCGGCTGCATGGACCGCTTTCAGGAAGGGGAATATTGCCTGACAGGGTGCGCGGTCGGCCAGCTCAACGACGCTCAGCTCACAAGGCTGCGCAACGAGAAAATCGGATTTATTTTTCAGAAATACCACCTGATTCAAAAATACTCGGTTCTGCTTAACACCATGATGCCCCTGCTGATTCGCGGCATTCCCCGAAAACAGGCGGAAGAGCTTTCGATGGAGAAGCTGAATATGTTGGGGATGAACGACCGGGTGGGGCATAAGCCAAACGAGCTTTCGGGCGGCCAGCAGCAGCGTGCCGCGATTGCCCGCGCGCTGGTGGGAACCCCGGAGCTTCTTTTGGCCGACGAGCCCACCGGCGCGCTGGACCGTGCGACCGGCCAGGAGGTGCTTAAATTATTCGGCGAACTGAATTCCATGGGGAATACCATCGTGATGATCACGCACGATTTGAGCGTTGCGCAGCATGCCAAACGGATTGTTCATATCATTGACGGAGAATTGTATGAGGACGGACAGGAAGAGCAGGCGGGGGAAAAAGAACTTCCCGCCGAAGCACCTGTTCAGAAAGGAGAATCTGATGAAAATCAAGAAATTCCATTGGAAAAACCTTCTGTGCCTGGCAAGCGCTATACTATTGGCGGCCGGCATTTCGTCGCCCGCGCTGGCCAGCTCAGAGCAGGCGTCGGCAGTAAAGACGCTGGCCAGAGTCACACTGCCGGAGAACACAAGCTACATCAGTGATGTTTATTCCGGTATTCTGAACCTGGAGACCGGCGACCAGAGCATCGCGGTGGCTTCCATCGACAGCCAGAATCGCGTGGTGATTTCGGCTATTTCTGAAGGAGAGACAGCGGTCAGTTATTGGTACCAGACCAGCGTGGAGTCCGGCTGGATCAGTGTGTCGGTTCCGATCACGGTTTCGGGCCAGTCACAGGGCTCCACGAGCATTGACGCATCGAAAATCGGCCTTACCTTTGCCAGCACGGTTCCGATTTCGATTCAGAAAGGGATGACGAGCACTGTCTCTGGAATTCAGAAAAACGGCATTTCCGTTGCGGCCAATACGCTGCTCTGGGTTTCCTCCAACGAGGCGGTCGCGCAGGTGACGAGCAATACGGGCGAAATCATCGCGGTCAGCCCGGGGACGGCGACCATTTATGCGGTAGACCCAACAGATAAATACTGCGCCAGCATTGGGGTGCTGGTGACATAAGAAAGAGCCGATCTTTTCGATCGGCTCTTTCTGTTATTTTCCCTTCTTTACTTTGTCAGCCCTTTCCGGTAGAATAAAAATAATAAGAAAGGGCGGGATCAGCGCCCGGAAAACTTCATGCTTCTGCAGGCGACGAGGAAAGGGGATTTTATGAAGCAAAGAAAAGGAACAAAAGCACTCTTGTGTACGGTGATTCTTCTGCTGGCCATTCTGACCGCTCCCTTTTCCTATGCGGACACAGCAAAAGGTGCGTTCGTTCCAACACGCGACGTCATGTCGCTGGTGAAGCCGTCAATGATATATGGAACGATGAAAACAAAAGATAACGAGGTTTGGGCCGGAGCCCAGGTCGAAATCCTTCGGGATATCGACGGCGGGCAGAAGTATCTGGTGAAGATCGGGAAACGGACGGCGTGGGTCAAAGGAACATCGCTCTCCATTCCGCCGGATCCGGAAACGAATACGGACAGGCTTACCGATGAGGAGCTTGTGTATTATGTGAACCAGATGGGCTTTTCAAGCGGTTCGGGCTACTTTGTGTGGGTAGACATCGACCGTCAGCTGCTCAATGTGTTCACCGGCAGCCAGAAAAACTGGAAGCTCGTCAAATCGATTTCCTGCGCCACCGGCAAGAACGTAACCCCGACACTGCGCGGCACGTTTACCCCGATGAGCTATGGGGAATCCTTTGGCTCCTATAACCGGGAGGGCGCAAAGTACTATGTGTCTTACTATGGGGATTATATGATTCATTCTTTGCCGTATTTACATAACAAGGTTTCTGATTATACCGTCGGCAAGCGCGCTTCACACGGGTGCGTGCGGATTGCGGTTGCAGAGGCCCAGTGGTTTTATCGGACCGTTCCTCGCAAAACCACGATCTGGATCAACTGATTTTTGGACACGCTTACCCGATAGAAAGGGATTGTCCTCTATTTGAAAGTTCGAATGCTTTTATGAAAGCAAATAAAAAAGCCCCGCTCAACCAGCTGAGATGATGCTGGTCGGCGGGGCTTTTTCTATCTGATTTCGGGATAGAGCGGGCAAGGCAAAGAGAGCCGGATGCTGTGAGAGCGAACCTTGTTCTGCGGTTTTTACAGACGTGGACTTTGGCGGCCAAGTCGCTTATTCCGGGATCTGATACCCCTTGTCCTTCACAAGATGCACAATGGCGTCCACAATATCCGGGTGGTAGAGAATCCCCTTGTTTTGAACCAGTTCATCAATGGCTGCGTCAATGCCCAGCGCGGGCCGGTAGGGCCTGTGCGAAATCATGGATTCAAACACGTCCGCCACGGCCAGAATCTGCGCTTCGGGAAGAATCTCGTCCTGTTTCAGCCCGTGGGGATATCCGCTGCCGTTGTAGCGTTCGTGATGCTGCAGGATGATCTGCGCTATTTCAGAGAGCAAAGGTACATTCTTGAGGATGGTGTACCCCGCCTCGGAATGCGTTTTGATCAGCGCGTATTCAATTTCAGTCAGCTTAGCGGGCTTCGCCAGCAGCTCGCTGGGGATTCCAATTTTCCCGATATCGTGAACGACCCCCGCGCGAAACACCTTTTCGCAGCGTTTCCGGCTCCAGCCCAGCTCTTCCGCAACCGCCAGCCCGATCAGGGCAACCCGCTTCTGGTGGCCCGCAGTGTATAAATCCTTCTGCTCGACCATATTGGCAATCGCCAGCAGCGTGCCGTCAATGGCGTCCTCCAGCTGTTTCGCCTTTGCGGCGATGATGCCTTGATAATGGATGTTGTCCATCGCGATCGCGGCTGTGTCTGCCAGCACCTGCAGCACCTTGATCTGCTCCGGCGTCGCATTGTGCTTTTCGGCCCAGTAACAGCCGATGGCCCCGATCGGATCATTCGTTTTAATCGGCACCATGGCAAGGCTTTTTACGTAAGTTTTTCGATATACGTCGATCGGGATGCGGGGATCGCTGTAGATGTCCTCAATAATTGCGGGGATTCGATTCAGCATGACCCATCCGCTGATGCATACCTGCATGGGGAAACGGTTGCCTTTCCATAACGGAGAGATGGAGTCCTCCTCCGCATAATAGCAAAAATCGTGGTCTCGCAGCACAAAGGTTGCGCCGTCGGAACCGGTTAAATCGCGTACCGAATGGCGCACGATGTCCATAACGGTCTCCAGGTCGCGTGCCGCGGACAATTCCTGAACGACGTGCAGTAGCCTTTCCATGGTTTGAATGTATTGAGAGGTTTTGAGGGGTTCTATCTGGTTTCGCATCGCTTCCATATTCTCCTCCTCACATCCGGAGCAAATCTCCTATACAAGCAAATAACGTCTTCTTCATCTGTTACAGCGGCTTATGTTTTGGGGAGTGTAGTATCATTATATTACCAGATATACCCAATTTCAACAAAATGCGTAAAGTTTTATGTTTTTAGTGAATTTTAGAAGAACAGAAATCCGGTTTCGACAATTGCAGAGACAGCCATTCGGCCATTATTTCTTTCGGGCAATCAGGCAGCACAGGGGCCGGACGCCGCCGCCCAGCATTCTCTGCTCCAGCACTGTATACCCGCGGGCTTCCACATAGCTCTGGAATTCCTGTACGTTCCATTTGTGGTATACGCGAAAGCCGGCCAGTGTCATCAGCCATGTGCCAAGCTGCTGCCGAATGTCCGTTTTCCAGAGGAAGGTAGGAGCAAGCAGAATTCCGCCGGGCTTTAATACGCGGTGAATCTCTTCGAGCGCCCTGTCCGGCGACGGCATGATGTGCAGGGCGTTGGCGATCAATACTGCATCAAAGGATTCCGCGGGGTACGGCAGGTTTGTCGCGTCCTGCACCTCAAAGGTCAGGCTTTGAGGGCCGTTCCGCTTCTGCGCTTCCAAGACCATTTTTTCAGAGAAATCCGTTGCCGTCCATTTTCGTACCCTTTCCGCCAGACGAAAAGAAAACTGACCGCTTCCGCAGGCCAGTTCCAATACCTCCATCTCCGGGGTCAGGTAGGGCAGGCAATGGGTACAAATAGCGTCATAAAGCGAAGCCGAGCCTTTCATAAAGGGCGCATACAGCTTTGCCGTGCGCTGCCAAAAGCCCTGGTTCGTTGAATCCTCCATACGTTCCTCTCCTTTTTATGTAGGAATGGTTTCCGCGTCTCTTCTGCTTAAAGCATTCAGCCAGTCCGCCACGGTATCCAGTACCAGCTTCGGATTTCCCACGTTGCAGTGACTGCCGGCATCCTCGCTCTCCGTCATCACACGGAAGGTCAGGCTCTTCACATTTGGCAAAGCGTCCAGCTCCATGGAATACAGGGACTGAGGGATAAAATGATCCCGATTCGCACCGATTACCAGCATATCCTGCCAAAGCATCGGCCCGATATCGGTCATCTTATAATCACTGAGCTTCTTGATATAACAGAACGGGTCCGGCGCGTCATAGGCATACATTCCGTGGCGGATGCCCCAATCCATGATGGGTTCCCGCGCCATCTTCCGTTTTATAACGGTATTGACCGGCCCGCGCAGATTGTGATGCAGAAGAAAACGGAGCGGACCGCGCATGGCCTTCGGCATCATACTCAAAGCCACATACAGAAAATCAGGGAAGACCGACCAGCCCACCACCCGGCGGATACGCGGTTCAAAGGCTGCGGCCCGGGGAGCGAGCATTCCGCCCAGCGAAGCGCCCACGATCGTCACTTCGTTTTCCCCGATGGCGTCCAGCACAGCCTTCACGGGACGTTCCCATTCATGAGTGAATTTTTTTCCCTGCTCGCGGACGACGCCGCCTTGCCCCGGGCCTTCGAACAGATAAACCTCAAAGCCCTGTCCGGCCCAGTACAGCATCGGGAAGAACAATTCTTCAAAATAGCTGTCGTTCCCGCCGTGAAGCAAAATCACATCCCGGCGCTTTCCCTCAGGGCGAACGTGCAGAATCGGGAGCTTTACCCCCTCATAGAGAGCCTCCATGCGCTCCACAAGTCCGCTGCTGAAATAGTCTTGGTACTCCTTGTAAAACAGAGAGGTCGCTTTTTGGTAGTAAAGAAGCTTATCCGGGTCGCCGTCCGCCATAAAAAACTCGCTCATGCGGTAATAGGCGATCGCATTTTTGGTGCGGTTTTCCGCCAGAGCTGCATCGCCCAGCCGGATCAGCTGCCGCTTCCAGTCCGCGCTGGTGCAGATGCTTTCTGAAATAGGGGCAACATCCTCGAGCCGCCCGCCGTCCCACTGGATCACGCGGTTCAGCTGAAAGTTAAAATTCGGATCGCGGTTGAGAGAATAGGTTCCGCGAGAAAAGGTGATCTCGGGAATTTGCATGGTGCAGCACCCCATTTTTTAAAAATCTGATCTGTTTGATTAGCTGTGGCTAACTCGTTCTGGCAAAAAAGCATTTGAAAAGGCAGCGTCTTATGGGAACAGCTTATGACAGGCGCCGTACACCAAAGCCTCCAGTACCTGCGGGTAGAGCGGGCCGATTTCTTCCTTGTGAGAGATGGTGAGCATCAGGCCCCGAACCGCTGCGGCGGCAAGCTCCATGCCGCCTGCCGGACAAAGCGCCGCCGCGTCCAGCAGTTCGCGAATGTGTACCTCATCGCTGTGGTAATGCTTTTGTTGGTAATCTTTCGGTATCTTGCGCAGAAGATAAGGCACATCCCGTTCTACAAACGCCATCATACCGGATTGCTCCATGGCATGGCAGGCGGCGAGTACAGCCGCTGCGGCCCGGTCGGCGGCAGAAGATGTGCTGTTTTCACGAAGTGCAATCGCCGCGGCCTCGTAAACTTGGGTGTGCATGTCTTCCATTGCATCAAAAAAGAGCATCTCTTTCGAGTCGTAAAATTTGTAAAAAGCACCTTTTGAAATACCTGCCGCCGCCACAAGCTGATCGACTGTCGTTTTTCGCATACCAAGAAAAGCGGCGCTTTCTTTTGCCGCTTTTTTCAGCTTTTCCAGAATGATACTTTTTTCCTGCTGTGTGAATGCTGTTGCCATCTTTATCACCATATGACTAAATTTGTAATTACAGTCATACAATACAACAAATAAGCAACTTTGTCAATCTCTTCTTTCGATCCCTCAAAAGTAAAAAAAGTTCATCACTACGCATGGATTTTCCCGATTGTTTTCGATATCAAATCTTTACAGTGATAAAAAGAAGGCGCGGAGCCAATAAAAACTCCGGCCTTCTTTTTATTGCTGAAAGATAGGTTGTTCACTTATCTTTCCTTGGTTGTGATCAAAAGAGCGGAGCTGATCACGACGAACACGGAACCGACATTATGCACCAACGCGGCCGTTACGGGATTGAGCACACCGGCCGCCGAGAGGAACACGGCAATCACATTCCAGGTCATGGCTACGGCAATGTTAAAGTTGATCCGTTTCATGGATTTTTTGGCCATCCGGAAAAGATACGGAATCCGCTCGATATTATCGCCGACGAGTACCGCGTCGGCCGCCTCCACCGCGATGTCGCTGCCGATGCCGCCCATCGCGATCCCTGCAAAGGCGGTTTTCAGGGCAAGCGTGTCGTTGACCCCGTCGCCGATCATGCAGATCGTTTTTCCTGCGGACCGATACGCTTGAATAGCCTTGCTCTTTTCTTCAGGCAGCAGGTTGGGCCTTACTTCCTCAAGCTCCGCCTGAGCGGCGATATGCCGTGCCGTCGTCTCGTTGTCCCCGGTCAAAAGGATCGAATGGATGCCGGCCGCTTTCAGCTCCCCGATCAAGTCTTTGGCGGTGGGCCGCAGACTGTCCGCAAGCGCGAGGAATCCGGCAAAAGCGCCGTCAATGCTCACATATACAACGGTCGCCCCCTGCTCCAAAAAATCATCCGCGTCTTTGAGCGCCGCTGGGGGGAGGAGAGTGCCCTCCCTCTTTAAAAAGTCCACTTTCCCGGCCAGAATTCTGCGGCCATCCACAAGCGCGCGAACGCCCATGCCGCCTGTGAGCGCAAAATCCTGTACCTCGTGTGCTTTGCCGCCGCGGCGAAGGTATTCGGCAAGAATCGCTTTCCCAAGCGGATGCTCAGAATGCTGCTCTGCCAAAGCGGTCAGCCGGAGCAGCTCGTCGGCAGAAAGAGCCGGGTCAAAGCTTTTGATGCCCGTTACCGCCGGCCTGCCATGGGTCAGCGTACCGGTTTTGTCAAAGGCGACGGAATCGATCTCAGAAAACCGCTGCAGCGCTTCCCCGGAGCGGACCAGAATGCCGAACCTGGCGGCGTTCCCGATGCCCGCCATCACGGCGGTGGGTGTTGCGAGGATGAACGCGCAGGGGCAGAACACGACCAGAACCGTAACCGCGCGGATCAGCTCGCCGGTAAAAAGCCACGTTACCCCCGCAATGCCGAGAGCGGCAACCACCAGCCAGGTGGCCCAGCGGTCAGCCAATCTGACGACCGGTGCCTTGTTGGCGTCGGCTTCCTCGGCCAGCCGGATCATCCGCTGAAGGGAGCTGTCGCTGCCTTCCTTGGCAGCTCGCATTTCAAAGGTGCCGAACTGATTGATCGTCCCGCTGATGACCTTGTCGCCGGCCGTCTTGTCGGCCGGAATGGATTCCCCGGTCATAACGGACTGGTCGACGGTCGTCTCCCCAGCGGTGATGACTCCGTCGCAGGCGATGGTCTCCCCGGCAAAAACGACTATGGTATCCCCAGCCTCCACCTGCTCTGCCGGGATGAGCTTCGTCTCTCCGTTTTGCCGGATTCGTGCGGTTTTAGGGGTAAGGTGAATCAGCTTTTCGATTCCCTTACGTGCCTTGCGGGCGGTCGCGTCCTCCAGCAGCGTTCCGATCGCCATAATGAATGCGACCTCTCCCGCGGCAAAGTATTCGCCGATGCACAGGGAAGCGACCAGCGCAATCGAAACCAACACATCCGCTTTGATGTCGTGCTCTTGAATCACTGCCGCAGCGGAGCCGATCACAATGGGGATGGCGCAAAGGACAATAGCGACCCAAGCGATGTCGAACGGCAGTACGCCGCCCAATGCGTTTGTCAGGCTCAAAAGGAGCGCGATCCCGGAAATGATCACAAAGGTCAGATTCCGCTTTTCTTCCTCTATCAAGGTGTTTCGAATAGTTTTCCACATGATGCTTCCCTCCGCAGGTGAACGGTATTGCTTTCTGGGTAAGAAAGCAGTACAATGAATACGATACCGAACAATTTGTTTGATATTAGTATAAGAGCATCAGGCAGTAAGTGGCAACAAACAAATGATGGCCGTTGTACGTTACTGAACAAATGGCGGAATTTATTCATCTGGAGGAAGCGATGGACAGACGGCAGCAAAAAACAAGGGAAGCCATTTTTGAGGCGTTCAGCACGCTGCTATCCTCAAAAAGCTATACCAAAATCACGATACAGGAAATCATCGACCGGGCGAATGTAGGGCGCAGCACCTTTTATTCTCATTTTGAAACCAAGGATGATTTGCTCAGGGAGATGTGTACCGAGCTGTTTGATCACGTATTCTCAGAACATCTGGATATGGAAAACACCCACGACTTTTCTTTGGCGAACGGTGACCCCGCTTCGCTCGTCACACACATCCTGTACCATCTGCGGGATAACAAAAGGAACGTGATCGGGATATTATCCTGTGAAAGCGGCGAACTGTTTCTGCGCTTTTTCAGGCAGTATTTGAATGAGCTGATCACGAGGCATCTTCTGGCCGGAGTAAAGCGGAAAAATCAGATCGTCCCGGAGGAATTCCTGGTGAACCATATTGCGGGCAGCTTTGTCGGGATGGTGCAGTGGTGGATCAAAAACGATATGCGCCAGTCGCCGGAAGAGCTGGCAAAGTACTTTTTATCGGTGACGCTCCCGGTGATGTGACGATGGAACAGATGACCGGGATTGGTATCTGCGGATGAAAAAGAGAAGTAAGATTTCCGTTTTGCAGGAGCAGAGGGTTATTGTACCTTAAATAAAACAAAGCAAGTCGGCCCAGTTTGGGCCGACTTGCTTTTGCGTATGACAGTATTTCAAAAACTCTTTGGGATTTCAGTGCTCCCGAAGCGGGGCGACGGGCGGCAGACCGCTTTCATCCAGAAGCGGAACAGAAGAAAAAACCATTTCCAGCTCATCGATTCGAATGCAGTGCGGCGCCTTTTTGTGTCTGGCCATGTCAAGACACTTATCCCAATCCATCCACAGAACGGAATCCACTTCGGATTCCTGCAAGGTGAGTTCCGATTCCTCCATGTCCCTCCATAGGATATATACGTTGCTGACCTGATTATCCCAAAAGCTCTGCCCATGGAATACTCCGCGGTATTCCGAGCGGCAGCATCCGCAGTAAATAAGTTCATCCGCGGCGGCGGTGATACCGAGCTCCTCCTGTAATTCTCTTAGGGATGACTCTAAAAAATCCTCCCCGGAGGGGATATGCCCGGCGCTTGATGTGTCGTAGCACCCCGGGTGAGAATCCTTATTCAGGCTTCTTTTCTGCAAGAGCACCTGTGTTTTGCCGTTTCGTTTCCGCAAAATCCACACATGAGAGGTGCGGTGGCGGATTCCGCTATGATGCGCCGTTTCCCGTTCCACGGTTTCTCCGGTAGGGGTTCCGTTTTCATCTACAATATCCAGCATTTCCATTTCTGTATTCGCCGCCTTATATGAAATGATCGTTCTTACCCGTTTGCATCGGCTGTTTCTGTCTGACTGCCATCCTGTTTGATCAGCAGCAGCTTTTGAGTTCGACTGAGTTTTTTCAGTGCTGCCTCACGCTGCAGTGCTTCGCTTTTTGTGGGATAGCCTTCCACGAATACCAGCTCCACCGGCCTGCGGGAGCGGGTGTACTTTGCGCCTTTCCCGCTGTTGTGCAGTGCCGTGCGTCGGCATGGGTCGGTCGTATAGCCGCTGTACAGGGTGCCGTCGGCACAGCGCAGCATGTAGGTGTAATATGTCGTGATTTTTTCGCTCTCCATACGGTGTCCCTCCGCAGCTATTTTTGTGCGGTGATCTTCTCCGCCAGCTCCGTCAGATATAGCCAGCGCTCCGTCTTTGCTTCCAGATCAGATTCGAGCTCCGCTTTTTGATCCATCAGGGTTTGCAGGCGTACGTAATCGCTGGCGGACCGGCTGATTTCTGCTTCGCATTCGGCGATGTTGGTTTCCAGTGCCGCAATGTCGTCCTCAATGGTTTCAAATTCCCGCTGCTCTTTAAAAGAGAATTTCAGCTTTTGCGCCCTTTTGGGCATCTCTTTTAGGGAGGGAGCTTCCTTTTTAGCAACAGGCTGCTGCGTTTCTTTCCGCTTTTCGTCGTAGTCGGTGTAATTCCCCGGGTACCTTAGAATGCTGCCGCCGTCGTTGACTTCGAAAATCATATCTGCAACCTTGTCCAGAAAATAGCGGTCATGTGATACCGCGAGCACAGGGCCGGAGAAAGATTCCAGATAATCCTCCAGAATGGTCAGGGTTTCAATATCCAGATCATTGGTGGGTTCATCCAGCAGCAGAATGTTCGGGGCCTCCATCAAAATGCTCAAAAGATACAGCCGCCTGCGCTCGCCGCCGCTCAGTCTGCCGATCAGGGAGTATTGCAGGTCGGGTGAGAACAAAAAGCGCTCCAGCATCTGCGACGCGGAAAAAGTGCCCTCCGAGGTTTTGACCTCACCTGCAACCTCGCAGATGAAGTCGTATACTCTCTGCTTCGGGTCAAGCTCCCGGGATTCCTGTGAAAAGTAACCGATTTTCACAGTGGGGCCAACCTCCACGGTGCCTTCATCCGGCAGAAGCTGCCCCGAGATCAGGTTCAGCAGCGTGGATTTTCCGGCGCCGTTTTTGCCGACGATGCCGATTCGATCATCCCGTTCCATCAGATAAGAAAAATCCTGAATCACCGTGCGGTCATCGAAAGCTTTGGTGATGTGCGACAGTTCAATAATCTTTTTTCCAAGGCGGCTCGATAAATGAGACAGCTGAACCGTATCGTCCGTTTCCAGCGCGGTCTGATCCCTGAGCGCTTCGTAGCGGTCGATCCGGCTGCGGCTTTTCGTGCTGCGTGCCCTTGCGCCCCGCATGATCCACTGGTACTCCTTGCGCAAAAGCGCCTGCCGCTTGCGTTCGCTGGCTGCTTCCATTTCGGCTCGCTGGGCTTTGAGCTCCAGGTATTTTGAGTAATTCGCCTCATAGGTGTAGAGCTTGCTGTGAGACAGCTCGATGATGTGGTTGACGACTCTCTCCAGAAAATACCGGTCATGGGTAACCATGATGAGCCCGCCGGTGAAGCGGACAAGTCTCTGCTCCAGCCAAGCAACCATTTCGCTGTCCAGATGGTTGGTCGGCTCGTCCAGAATCAGAATATCCGCAGGGTGGATCAGCGCGGTAGCCAGAGCCACGCGTTTTCTCTGCCCGCCCGACAACGTGCCCATTTTCGCGTCAAAGTCCGTAATGCCAAGACGCGTCAGCATAGACTTTGCTTCATATTCCTTCAACTCGCGAAACTGTGCGGGGAACTCTGCAAACACTTGCTCCAGCATGGTGTAGTCATCCTGAAAGAGCGGATTTTGCGGGAGATACGATAGCTGTATGTTGGGGTTCATGGCGATGGAGCCTTCATCCGGCGGCTCCACACCGGCCAGAATTTTCAGCAGGGTGCTTTTCCCGGTACCGTTGATCCCGATGATTCCCACCCGGTTTCCCTCGTTCAGATACAGCGAAACATCCTGCAGCAGCTGCTTCATCCCATAATTCTTTGAAATCTTTTCTGCGGACAGTAACATGGATTGCTCCTTTTTCGTTGACTTTTATACCGATACAGCAAGAAGAGAACCCGAAACAGGCTTTCCCGGCGTGTGGGGCGGAACGGGCTCATCATGCCTCTGTGTTTTTGAATAAGGTTATTATAACACAGATTCAAACGCGTATCTACCGTGCACCAGCCGCCGGTTCTAAATGATCAACAGATGGTTGGAGCAGCAGCTGTCCTGCTTCTCTTAACGATAAAAAGACTGCAATAAAAAAAGAGCGCGAAAGCGCTCTCCTGTTTATGTGGATCAATCTGTTGGGGCGTAAAAAAACGTGTTGTTGTCCACAATCCGGCACCATTTTTGGTGTTCCAATACATGAATGATATCACTGCGTTTTGCGCCCTTGCCAATCGCTTTGGTGATATCCGAAATGCGGATCAGCTGATTCGCATTTTGCTGAAAAACGACAAGCAGCCGGTCTTTCAAATCCTCCATAGAGGAGGCAGTTTTGGCTTTGACCTGCTTTACACCGGCAAGACACTCCGGGTGTTTCTTCATATAAAGAACATACACGGCTTTGATACGGCTGAGCAATGCGGGAGAAATATGGATTAACTCCGGCAGTTCTTCAAACCGACAGTTCACAAGGTCGCGCATCCATTTATAGCTGTGAAGATCGCAATAGCGAAGAAAATCAGAATAACTATCGCTAAAATAAATTTGCTTGATTTCGTCCATCACGTTCATCCTTCCGTTTTTATGACACGAAAAATAATTATACTCGGTATTTTTATCAGATACAAGGCTTGACTTTTACAGGAGATAGGTTATTGTGGAACGCTCTTTTATGAAAATCAAAAAAGGAGAGGATTTATTATGGATAAAATTCGTCCGGATTGAAAGCTCGATCCCAACGAATAACTTGGCATTTGTTAAAGTGTTTTCCTCAGTGTGATCGACTGCGTCTGAAAGCAGTATCAAAGTAAAAATCCACCGGCGTAAGCGGTGGATTTTTGTTTTTTGCATAAGATTTTTTCCTTGCAAAAAATGCCTGATACGAACAGCGATAAACCGCGTGTTTTGACCGCATACTAATAAAAAACGAGGATGTAGGGGGTAACTCTTTTGAACAGAGATTTATTGATTCAGCAAGTAAAGAGTGAATACGCTCGCCTGGCGCAGTTGGAAAACCGCGAATATGTCACGAATCAGTCTTACAGCGGCGTTTCACCGGAAGCGTATTATGAAAAAACGTTGGAAAAAGCAATTCGCGATATTTCTGCAGGAAAGTATGACGACTGCATTTCCGGTCAGCAGGTAGTGGAGCGGATTGCAAACCGCAGCACAAAAGCCCGGCGGATTCAGAACACCATCGAATCCACACTGCACAATATGGAAATTGCCGAAGAAATCATGGCGTTGAAACCGGACGACAAAAATACACAGGACTTGAAGGAGAAAAACGAGCGCCGGGCCGAGGCGATTCCTCAGATGATCCGCGAAATGAAGGAGGAACTGGCCCGGGAAGAGCTGGATGCCGAAAGTCCTGATGTGATAGGAGGCGGCGGGAATGGATAACGATCCCGGTACCATCAAAGAAATGCACGAGGAAGAGGGACGCGAAAAGATCAAGAAGCTACAAAAGAAGATCGACATCACCAAATATAATATGGAAGTATCTTCAGAGATCCTCTCCGAAACGCCCTCGGACACACAGAAAGAAAAGCTGACAGAAAAAAATAGACGGCGCCAACACGGGATCGCGGGCCTGGAAAAGGAAATTCGCGACATTGAAGAGGTGCTGGAGAAATAAGAACAGAGAAAGCGGAGTCACTTGGTGTCTCCGCTTTTCTGTGGCTATTTGTCATTGCCCGGCTTGTGTCTGCTGGAGGACTGCTTCTTGTGGTTGCGTCCCTCTCCATCGTTGGCGCTCTGAGCCATCGTCTGGCCGCCTTTCGCTTTTTGCTCACGGATTTCTTTGGGGTCGATTTGACTGTCTTTCGCCATGATATCACCTCTTCCATAGAATTCGCTGTGGATAGCGCATTATTCCGGGTCGAAAACAAATACTAAATTTGGGGTGATGATTTGGCAAAAGGCAGCACATTTTTTGAAGAAATAGAACAGCATCTGCTTTTGGATGAAAAGCCGTCCCGCTTCTTATCAGGACTTACCGATTCCCCCGCCCTCAGCGAGTATCCGTTCAACCTGCTTGAACATCTGCAGAACACGCTGCAATCCCCCGAGCACCATCCGGAGGGCAGCGCATGGAACCATACTTTGTTGGTGGTGGACGAGGCCGCAAAGGTCAAAGCGAAAAGCAGCGATCCCCGCGCTTTCATGTGGGCCGCGCTGCTGCACGATATCGGTAAGCCATCTACTACCGCGCGCAGAAAAAGTAAAATCACATCCTATGACCACGATAAAGTGGGCGCGAAGCTCACAAAGGAATTCCTGAGCTTTTTCACAGAGGACACGGAATTCATTGAGCGGGTGACCCAACTGGTTCGATATCACATGCAGATCCTGTTTGTGGTAAAGAATTTGCCCTTTGCTGATGTGGAGGGAATGAAGCGGAATGCAGACATCCGAGAGGTCGCCCTGCTGGGCCTTTGTGACAGACTGGGAAGAAAAGGGGCCGATCGGCGCCGTGAAGAGGAAAATATCCGTACTTTTTTGAAAAAAGCAGATTGCATTCAGGAGGAAACCCATATGAAACCGAATCCAGACAACTGCGCGGATAATGTGGAGAAAATTCAACACAACATTGATATGACAATCGAAAATATCCACCGCGCCAACGAAATGATAGAGAAAACATCCGATGAGAAAATGAGAAGGATCTGAAAGCCAAAAATGAACGCCGGGTAGAAGCTCTCGACGACATGCGGCATGAGATCAAGGATGAAGCAGATGCTGCGAAAAACAACAGGCTCCAGTAAGCCTGATATATTTGTGAAGAACAGCAATGGACGACAACAAAAATCGCTTGAAAAATCATCTAGAAAGCAACGCAGGACTGCGAAAAATGCAGCTCAAAGACAGCGCTGATGTCGGAATTGGCGATGAACACAAAATTAGTGTTCATGAAAACAGGCATGAAAAATCCGATTAGTATACCATAATAGAAACCGGCGAAAAAGCTGCCTTTCGTAAAACAGTATTATCTTGAAAGTGTGGCGTAGCGTAAAAGCTGCGCCATTTCTTTATATATTGGGTTATTCAGTTCTGAATCCCCACTAAATCATAGCTGATGTGAATATTCTGCCTGCGTTTCCTATCCGATTTATCCGGTGTTTCCACAAAGACTTTGCTCACCAAATCATTCACGATAGCAGGCGTCAGTTCCGTAGTAAAAAGCATCTAACCGTAACGTCAGAGTGCCGATAAACAGGTCGCTGCGCCTGTCCGATCAGTCAAGGGCCGGGTAGTGTTTTTTTGCAAAGAACGGTGGGGAAATCTCCACCTTTAAACCCATTGGCAGGCCGGATTTTTGCCGTACCATTTCACCGCCGAAAACAAGGAGCGGGAACAAATTCCCGCCCCCCGTTTCCGTCTGCTTCATTCTGTGGCAAAACCGGCTCCGCTATGTTGGTGCTATCGTCAGTTTTTGCGGGGTCAGCCCCGTACCCCGACTTCTTCCAGAGAGCAGAAAGGGCAAAAGGCGTTGTCAATGGGAATGTGGAATAGCGGACGGAACGGAGCATAAGCCGCAAAAGCCCGTTGTCATAAGTCATACCCCACACTAACCCGGCGGGTTGCCGTTCCTTTGAATGGCAACCCCTGCCACACGGCGAGTGGGGGGAGTGCAAGAGGTGGAACACCCTCTTGATGCTTTGCACCACTTCGGGTCAACTTCCGAGCTGTTGACAAAGCAGCAAAATTTCAATAACTTATCGTACTCCTATCAACTTCTCTACTTCCCATTTATGTTGAAGCAAAGTACATCCGCCTTGCTTATTTTCTGCCTCATGTTTTCCTATGAGCCGTATTTTTTCAAAGAAAGGTGACTGCAGCACTTCAATAATTGAAGTAGTCTTTAGATTCAATTCTGAGTATGGGGAGAATGGACAAGGCTCCGCATTGCCCAACGGGTTAATATGAAAAAATCCCCGGCCGGCGGCCAAACATCCACCCATATATTTTTCATCACCGGGAAAAGAAATCAAGCTCATATTTTTAAGGTCACATTTCAACTTGCGTATATTTTCATCTAACATAACAGCGTCATTCTTGGACAGAACAAGATTTTCAGTACCTTTTTCTACCGGTACATACTCCACATAAAACAGAATGCCACAGCCCTTTTGCTGTAAGGTGGAAACATACTCCCTGCTTATAACGGTATCTAAATTGTTCTTTGTGACTGTTATAGATGTACCAAAAAGAATATTCCTCCGTCTTAGTTCTTCCATGACTTCCTCAATCTTCGTGGAAATGCCAAGTCCGCGCCGTAAATCCGTTTCTTTGGAGTGGCCCTCACTGCTTAAAACAGGGATTATGTTTCTCCGTTGGTCAAACAGATCGATGTATTCTGCGTCAATTAAAGTTCCGTTTGTGAAAACAGGAAATGCAATGTTTGTAAAATTTGAAGCCAATTCTATAATCTCTCTGCGCAACAATGGTTCGCCGCCAGCAAGCAGAATAAAAGAAATGCCTAAATCAGCTGCTTCACAAAAGATCCTGTTCCAATCCTCGGTGTTCATTTCCATTTTGGCCATTGTAGTGTCACATATACCGCCAGCCCTCGCATAACACCCTGTACAATACAGGTTGCATTGTGAAGCGACACTTGCAATGAGAAAGGGCGGGATATGAACCCCTGCTTTCTCATAGTCATTCCTTATCTTTGCACTTGCTTGCATGGTGGGAATAAACTTTGTTATGAAGCGCCGCCCATTTTTATCTTTCAAATAAAATCGGGCCGCCGTTTGTAAGATTGCTGCAATACCTCGTTCCATGTGAACATTTATATCCATAGTCACCCATCCTTTCTGTTTAGCGCCAACTTCGGGCCTACTCGGTCCGACGTGTCATTGATGAACCGACTACTGTACCTGCTAACTATTCAAGTATGGACCTTGCAAACTGCTCGGCGTATTTTACATCCTCAGCATTTGGACGCCCCTTACGCAAAATCATATAGTGACCGGGACAATGATATTCTTTATCTGAGACATTAAGTCCTTGGTTTTGAAGATGTTTTTTGGTCTTTTCATAAGCAGACTGAACAATAGCCGCTGTGCTGAATACTACAACCATTTTGATATTCGCCGGATTTAAGGTCGAGATATATTCTTTTAGTTCCGGATCAATATCAAAAGCATATATGCCTGTTCCTAAAAATAATATATCGACTTCGCCTTGTATTGGCTCATGGATTGACTTTGCGGATACCCCTGCTTGTTTAGCGATAGCATTTGCAATTTTCTTTGTATTGCCTGATTTTGAATAATAGCACACTTCAATATTCATAAAACGCCCTCTTTTCAGCTGTTTATTTAACGATCAATGGTGTGAACCTGCCAATAATCGACTTTATGACAATGCAGCCAGCAACTACAAAAAGCGCAATTTTGGGGTCATAAAGGATGGGGATTTTCCATTTGAATATTTGTGTTGCTGTTGTAAGTAATGCCATTGTCCCAAAGAGGTACCCCATGATGGTGAGCGGGTGAGCAGGTGCATGGCTGATAAATTTGCCGATTGTTGGCATAATCATGCACATTGCAAATCCGATTGCGCCTAAAGTAATAACAGCCGATCTCGGCCCGTTGATGAATAATATTTGCTTGCCAGATAATCCTGCATAAACAATCAGGCTGGTTATAAACCACTCTGCTAGCAATATTCCAAATCCTTTCATTGTTTATCGCCCCTTAAATAGATTTTATTGAACATCGTAATATGTCTTTCTAAAAAAGATAAGGCTTCTTCATATTTTTCGGGCTGATTGTCGTATTTTGATAACAGCAAATACAAAGGTGAATAAAACTGCAAGGCCATTACCATTGGGTCAGCATCAACATAAACCCCATCATTTATTAAACTAGTGAACACGCCTGATATATAATCTAAGCCCTTGTCTATTATCAATTCCCTAAAAAACTTGCTTGCCTCCGAAGTTCTATACTGTTCCATTGTCAACATTCTACGCAGTTGCGAACCATACTCTGTTTTGAGATAGAACTGAA
>JAEXDU010000199.1 GCA_023401495.1 Bacillota bacterium | reverse complement strand
ATGTGCATATTGTGCACGATTCCGGTTATGTTCTGGGGCTTTCCAAGTTCCTGCTACACGAGGTTGGCATCGTCCCCAAGGAGCAGTTCGCGGTAGACAATACCCCGAAAAGATTTCAGGAACAGATCGCGGCGGAGCTGCAGAGCACCTCTGACAAAAAGGTGATTCCGCTTACTTTTGAGCCGGACGCCGGCAAGGTTCAGGATACCCTCCGTTCGCTTCATCACGGCGGCCGGGGGCTGATCATCGGCAGCGGCTGGGATAAGGAGCTGGCGCGGGAAAAGGATTACGATTTTCTCTCGGCCTCTGTTCCCACCCCGTACCGGCTGGTGATGACGACCAATTACGTCGGTTTTTCCGGCGGGCTGCGGGTGATTGAAGACATTTACGGCGCGGTTCTTGCGACCTACCGGTAAGGAGAACGCGAATGAATACACGAATTGCCTTTGCAAGCACAGACGGCTTTGAGGTCGACCAGCATTTCGGCAGCGCGCGCATCTTCCAGATTTACGAAACGGACGGTTCGGATTATCAGCGGGTGGAAACCCGAAAAACGGACGCTCTGTGTCAGGGAAGCTGCGAAGGCGGCTTTGATCACCTGTTTCAAGCGCTCTTGGACTGTGACGCGGTCTTTGTGCTGAAAATCGGCCAGGGTGCCAGCGCGTATATGATCAGCCGCGGGAAGCGGGTATTTGAAGCCTACGGCTCTGTGGATGCGATTATGGAAAAGGTGATCGAAGAAAACCTGTTTCAGAAAGGGTGAATCATTTTGGCAAAAACATTTCGGGAGCTGACGCTGACGCATCCCTGCTTTTCGGTTGGCGATAAGGTCAATAAAGGCCGCGTTCATCTGCCGGTATCGCCCGGGTGCAATATCTGCTGCCGCTTCTGCGACCGGAAAATCAACGACGTGGATATCCGGCCGGGAGTGGCGTCGATGATCATTACACCGCAGGAAGCGGTAGAGGTGGTCCGCCGGGCCGTGGAGCTTTGTCCGGACATTACAGTAGCCGGAATTGCGGGGCCGGGCGACACGCTGGCCACGCCGTACGCACTGGAAACCTTCCGGCTCATCAAGCAGGAATTCCCCGACATCATCAAATGTATGAGCACGAACGGCCTGCTTCTGCCGGAGTACGCGCAGGAGATCATCGACGTGGGGATCGACACCCTCACCGTCACTGTCAACGCTCTGGACCCGGAAATACAGGCGCAGATCTGCAGCGGGATTGTTTACCACGGCAAACGCTACGAGGGGGTAGAGGCCGCGGAAATCCTGATTGAAAACCAGCTCAAGGGGATCGAAATCGTTTCGGAGGCCGGCATTACCGTAAAAGTCAACACAGTCTTGATCCCGGAGATCAACGCCGACCACATCGAGGCCGTTGCACAAACGGTCGCCGAGGCGGGCGCAAGGATTTACAACATCATCCCGCTGATCCCGCAGCACGAGCTTTCGTGGTGCTCGGTTCCGGGGTGCGCCGTGCTGAACCAGGCGCGCTGCGAGGCGGAAGCGTATATCGACGTGTTCCGGCACTGCCAGCGCTGCCGGGCCGACGCGGTCGGAATCCCCGGAGGAGAGGATTTTGCCCGGCAAATCTACATTCGTCCGGTGGTACAGCAAAACACTTTTTCTCACGGGTAAGGCCCTTGCGGGAAACCGGGAGGAATTCGAATCAAAAGGGGGTGGTGTTATATGATGTGTGACTGTGAGCTTCCGGATTGTAGCCGTTTTTTAAAACCGAAAGGAGACTTGACATGTCAAATGACACAGTGCCCAAAACGCACTTATTCGATACCCTGAAAGTTCGGGCGGGGTATGATCCCAAGGAGCATCATTACGCCGTTTCACCCCCGATTTACCAAACCACAGCCTATGAATTTAAGGATGTGGAGAACGCCAAAGGCCTGTTCAGCTTTCAGGAAGCGGGCTACCTGTATACCCGCATCGGCAACCCGACCGTAACCGTTCTGGAAGAGCGGGTGCGGATTCTCGACGGGGCCGCCGCAGCCATAGGCGTTGGTTCGGGAATGGCGGCCATCAGCTATACTCTGCTGAATCTGGCGGAGGGCGGCGGAAGGATTTTGACCTCCCCTTTCTTATATGGCGGAAGCGCCGACAGCTTTAAAAAGATTTATCCCAAACTGGGGATTTATTTTGATCAGGCCAAAAATATCGAGCACCCCGAACGGCTGGCAGAGGAAGTCACGCCCGATACCAAAGCCATCTACATTGAAAGCATCAGCAACCCCAGTGCGGTGCTGCTGGACGTGGACGCGATTGCGAAGGTTGCGCACGGGCACGGCATTCCGCTCGTCGTGGACAACACGGTAGCGACGCCTTATCTTTACAACCCCATCGCCCACGGCGCGGACATTGTGGTTTACTCCGCCACCAAGGGCCTGAGCGGCCATGGCAACCTGATCGCCGGACTGATACTGGAAAGCGGTCAATTTGATTTTTCATCGGAAAAATTCTCTCAGTTTTCAGAAAAATACTATACCCTGCGCAATCAAAGCGGTACCCCGCGCAGCTATCTGGAGGTGTTCCCGGCTTCTCCCTTTACATCGCGCATTCGCCTGAATTACCTCAACTATTTTGGCGCTGCGCTCTCCCCCTTCGACGCATATCTGGCCATCATTGGGCTGGAAACTCTGTCGGAGCGGCTGGAGAAGCAATCCCATACGGCGCACACGCTGGCCGAATACCTGTCATCGCACGAGGCCGTGGAATGGGTACGGTATCCCGCATTGAAATCCAGCCCTTATCACGCGCTGTATGAACGCGATTTTGGCAGGGGCGCCGGCGGAATCCTGGCCTTTGGGTTCAAAGGAACGCAGGCACAGCGCGAAGCGTTTTTCGACGCTGTCAAGCTGTTCAACTACCATGTCAATATCGGGGACGCGCGGTCCCTGATCGTAAACTCCCCCCAGACAACGCACGGGGAACTGGAACCGCACGAAAAAGTGCCGGCCGATGTTCCGGAAAATCTGATCCGGATTTCTGCCGGGCTTGAGGACCCGGCCGACCTGATCACGGACCTGGAACAGGCGTTTCAAAGCGCTTTAGCCATCTAGCTTTGGCCATCTATTTGATTGAACGAAAGGAAGAGAAATGATGAAAAACAAAACCAGACTGACCGCAGCCGCGCTGGCGCTTGCCATCGCCGTAAGTTCGTCGGCGTGCTCGCCGAATACCAGTACAGTGGGGTCACAGGCCGCCTCCGGCACGCCTGCCGCAAAAACCGAATACAAATACGGGAAAATTGACCTTCTCGGCAAAGACGGCGCGCTTTGCGGAGCCCCGATCTACATTGCGTACGACAAGGGCTTTTTCGCGGAAGAAGGCTTTGACGTGACCCTGATTTCCGCAGATACCGAAACCCGCAAGATCGGCCTGAACAACGGAACCATTCCGCTGGTCAACGGCGATTTCCAGTTCTTCCCTTCCATTGAAGAAGGCGTTCAGGTCAAGGTGGTAGACGGCCTGCATAACGGGTGCATCAAGTTCGTCGTCCCCAAGGATTCCAAAATCACTGGCGTTAACGACCTGAAGGGCAAAAAGATCGCCGTTGACGAAATCGGCGGTACGCCGCATCAGGTAGCGAGTGTATGGCTGGAAAAGGCGGGGATTTCCGCCAAGCAGGAGGACGGCGAGGTCACCTTCGTCCCGTATACGGACGGAAACCTGGAGCTGGAGGCCGTAAAGAAGGGTGACGTCGATGTGGCCGCGCTGTGGGACCCGCTGGGTTCTATCGCGGAGGAAAGCGGCGATTACCGCGTGATTTTTGATTTGTCCAAAGACCCCACCTTCGCCGGGAAATACTGCTGCTTCCTGTACGCCTCTTCCAAAGTCCTGAAAGAGGACCCGGAAAAGGTATCCGCTCTGCTTCGTGCCATTCGGAAGGCGCAGGATTGGATTTCTAAAAACCCGAAAGAAGCGGTCGATATTATTTCCGACAAGAAATATTCTGCCATTGAGGATAAGGAACTGGCAGAAAAGCTGATCACCAGCTATGAGTATCCGTCCACTGAAAACCGCAAGGCCAACCCGGAACGCGTAAAGGAAAATGTACTGTATTTTGTGCAGCAGCTGAAAAACATCGGCTACCTGAAAACAAACGATCCGGATGCCTTCGCCAACCAGATCTTTGAAGAGGTAGACGTCACCTTAGGGACATAAAAGGACTTCTGTTGGGAGGTTATTCTGTGAGCATCCTTTCTTTGATCTCAAAGGGTACGGCGCTGCCCCGGCCAAAGCCGGGGCAGTCCCCCAGCCTTTTTGTATCCAATTCCAGATATCTGCTTGAATCCGCAGTATCCGTTACCGGATTTGTCGCCGCCATACTGGTCAACGTCCTCTCTCCTCAGGTTGCCGAAATCGAAACAAAGGTTTATCAGATCGGCGGCTTGGAACTGACGGCCAATCTGGCCTACCGCATTGTACTTTCAGGGATTGTGCTGCTGTATGCCGGACTTTCCGTCTTTTCCTTTTTTGACCCGGCCCGAAAAGAAAAATTTCTTAGCCGCGTCCCTTTCCGCTTTGCCAGTGGATTGGCGCTGGCCCTGTGGGATATTCTCGGCACAAAGCTGCAATGGCTGCCGATGCCCTTTTTCCCCGGGCCCTCCAGGATCATTGAAGCGTTCTTATTGGAAGGCGGATTCATTTTTCAGAACACGCTGTATTCGCTGCGCCTTTTCACCGTAGGCTTCGCATCGGGCGTTGCGTTTGGGGTCGGCACGGGGATTCTGATCGGCTGGTTCCCGAAGATCTATTACTGGGTTTTTCCGGTCCTGAAAATCACGGGGGTCATTCCGGCCGTGGCCTGGATGCCCTTCGCTCTGACTCTCTTCCCCACCCCGTTTTCAGCGGCCGCTTTTCTGATCGTCATCTGCGCGTGGTTTCCCGTGGCCTTTTTAACGGCGCAGGGAATCGCCAGCACGCCCAGAACCCTCTTTGAGGTTGCGCGCACGCTGGGCGCAAAAACACCCTATCTGGTTTTTCACGTGGCGATTCCCCACGCCATGCCGCAGATTTTCACCGGTATCTCTACGGCCAACGGGTTTGCCTTTACCACACTGGTCATGTCGGAAATGATGGGCCAGCCCGGCGGGCTTGGGTACTACATCAACGCCTCTAAGGTATGGTCCGCCTATTATAAGGTTTTTGCGGCCATTCTGGTGATGGCGATCCTGTTTTCGGCGATCATGAAGGCCATTGGAGCGATTCAGGGCCGTGTTCTGCGGTGGCAGAAAGGAGTGGTGAGATGAGCGGCGAAATTTTGCTTGAGATCGAATCCGTTAACCGGACCTACCTGGATACCGATGAAAATTCGGTGGAAGCCCTCCGGGATATCCATCTTTCTGTCCGGCACGGAGAATTCATTTCCGTTATCGGGCCATCCGGGTGCGGCAAAACGACGCTGCTGCGGCTGATTGCCGGCCTGGACTTCCCGGAATCCGGGGAAATCACATTGAAAGGAGAACCCATAACGGGCCCCAGCCCGGACCGGGGATATGTGTTTCAGCAGGGAAGTCTCTTCCCCTGGCTGACCATAGCACAAAACATCGCATCGGGATTAAAGGCCCGAAACACGTATCAAACCCACAAGGAAGAGGTATCGCAGTTCATTGATCTGATCGGGCTGGGTGGCTTTGAAAAGTCGTATCCCCATCAGATTTCCGGCGGCATGGCCCAGCGGGTGGCCATCGCCCGGGCCCTGATCAATCACCCGACTGTTTTGCTGCTTGACGAGCCCATGGGCGCGCTGGACGCTTTTACAAGAGCGGATTTGCAGGATAAGCTGCTTGAGCTCTGGAAAAACAACGAAACGACGATGATACTGGTGACCCACGACGTAGATGAAGCGCTCTATTTAAGCGACCGGATTGTCATCATGACGCCCCGGCCCGGAAAAATCAGTGAAATACTGGAGGTTCCCCTGCCCAGACCAAGGCCGAGAAACAGCCATGATTTTGCGGCAATGCGCGGCAGCATCCTGGAAAAACTGCACCTGGCCAGCGCTGTCCCGCAGCCGGAATATACCATTTAAGGAGATTATAGCATGTCAGACAAAAAGCCACTCAGACAGATCGCCATTTATGGCAAAGGCGGAATCGGCAAATCCACTACAACACAGAATTTAACAGCGGGACTGGCGGAAAGCGGCAAAAAGGTGATGGTCGTAGGCTGCGACCCCAAGGCCGATTCCACCAGACTGCTTTTGGGAGGACTGGCCCAGAGGACCGTGCTCGATACCCTGCGCGAAACGGGAGATTCCATTGAGCTTCCCAATATTCTGCGCGAGGGATACCTTGGAATCAAGTGTGTGGAATCCGGCGGGCCGGAGCCCGGCGTGGGCTGTGCCGGACGCGGAATCATCACCTCGATCAATCTTCTGGAACGGCTCGGAGCATATACGGAAGAGCTCGACTACGTTTTTTACGACGTGCTGGGCGATGTGGTGTGCGGCGGGTTTGCCATGCCGATCCGGGAAGGAAAGGCAAAAGAAATCTATATCGTCGCCAGCGGCGAAATGATGGCGCTGTATGCCGCGAACAATATTTCCAAGGGAATTGCACGGTATGCCAGAACCGGCGGCGTGCGGCTTGGGGGAATCATCTGCAACAGCCGGAACGTCGACCGCGAGCTGGATTTGCTCCGGGCCTTTGCCACTGAACTTGGCACACAGCTGATCTACTTTGTTCCCCGCGACAACGTGGTGCAGCGGGCAGAGATCCGCCGTAAAACCGTGATCGAATTCAACTCGGAATCCCGGCAGGCACAGGAATACCGCAACCTTGCCAAGGCAATTGACGCAAACACGATGTTTACGATTCCGAAACCCATGACACAGGCCCGGCTGGAAGAAATCCTTCTGGAGCACGGGCTGATGGATTCGGTGGAGGATTACGCAATATAATACAACTAGACCGGAGCCTCCTGTCCGGTTTTAGAAGGGCCAATCTTCCAATTGGGCCTAAATCAATAGAAGTCCACCGGAATAGCCGGTGGACTTCTATTCTTTCCTTTTATTCACCCGGCTGGTTTTCCGGGGGCTCTCCTTCGTCTACATCAGGGCCGCAGAAAATGCGGACAAAGTTCTCCGCAATCGGCGAAAGAGAAACATCCTTTCTCCAGATAACCGCCGTGCCCGTCATCAAAAGCGGCTCCTCCACCCGTACCGTGCGCACTCCGCTTTCCGGCTTCCAATGAAACCGCGGCTGCGGGATGAGGCATACTCCCATGCCGGTTGCGGCCAGGGTCAGCATGGAACGAACATCGTCGCACCGGCAGAACAGGTCCGGCACAAATCCATGGGCCGTGCACGCCTCTATCACATTCTGTTCATGCCGTCGGTGAATAATCAGCGGCTTGTCCTTCAGCAGATCGATCGGCAAATCCCCGGCCCCAAAATCCGGAATCCATTGCGGCTGAAAAACGGCCAGCATCGGGCTGCGGTTCCCGGAGCCGTCATCCGCAAAGCTATAATTTTCAAAGGAAAAAGGAGTGCGGATGATCCCGATCTCCGCGACGCCCTGATCGACCAAACCGGCGACCCGGTTTGTGTCCCCCTCCCATAATTGCAGCCGGGCCTGTGGATAGCGGCTGTGAAACACCGGCAGGCAGCTTTGCAGAACAAACGCGGAAGAGGACATCACCATGCCAAGGCGCAGGGTGCCCTGACGCCCCTCCCCCATGTTATAAAGGTCCTTTTCCGTGGTACGCACCAGGGCCAGCACCTGCTTTGCCCTCTCGTACAGAAGCGTCCCCGCTTCCGTTGGGAAGATTCGGTGACCGTTTCTCTCGAGCAGAGCGGTACCGGCCTCTTCTTCCAGCTTTTGAATCTGCTGGCTCAGCGGCGGCTGCGCCATATTCAGGCGGCGGGCCGCCTTTGTGATCTGCCCTTCCTCGCACACCGCGAGAAAATATTCCATTTGACGGATATCCATCAGGATCCTCCCCTTTGAAACGAAATGCATATCAATTGATACGAAATCGATATTTTACTCTGCTTTTGCAGCATGCTATACTGAAATTACTTTCTATGGCTAATCCTCCTGCCGAAATGAAAATCATGATTTGTCCATCCCGAGCAGGCGGGGGTATTGACTATCCAAAAAGAACAAAGTTAGATTCGAGGTTTTTCTGCTTGAAAAAGGGGTATCTTTACATTCTTTTGGCAACCATTCTGTTCAGCTCCATGGAAATTGCGCTGAAGCTGACCGCCGCTTCCCTAAACGCGATTCAGCTGACCTTTCTGCGGTTTCTCATTGGCGGTCTGATTCTGCTGCCGCTGGCCGCAAAGGAGAAAAAAGAGAAAAAACTGAAGCTGCAACGGTCGGATTTTGCCTTCTTCGCCTTCACGGGATTCATCTGCGTTGTTGTCAGCATGATTTTATTCCAGCTTGGTATTTTGTACTCGAAGGCTTCTGTGGTGGCGGTTCTGTTCAGCTGCAACTCTGTTTTTACCGTCCTGTTCGCTTATCTGATGCTGGCGGAAAAGGTATATAAACACACCATCATTTCGATTCTTCTCAGCGTGATCGGAATGATCGTCATTATTGACCCGCTACATCTGGCGCCTTCGAACTTTATCGGCATTCTATTCACCATCGGCGCAGCCCTGACTTTTGCGCTGTACAATGTGATTGGCCGCACCCGCAGCGGACGGTACGGAGGGATCACGCTGACCTGTCTGAGCTTCTTGTTCGGGTGCGCCGAAATGCTTGTTCTCATTGGGATCGGGCACATTGGCCCGGTTGCGGACGGACTGAACGCCGCTGGCCTTAGCCTGTTTGCCCGTGTTCCGCTGGTCAGCGGAATCGGCCTTGGCACGTTGCCCGGCCTTTTGTACGCCGGTATTTTCGTTACCGGGCTTGGGTACACCTTTTACTTTTTGGCGATGGAACAAACATCGGCCGCGACAGCTGCGCTTGTATTTTACATCAAGCCGATCCTTGCGCCGCTTTTCGCCTTCCTCATTCTGAACGAAGCGATCACGTTCCCCATGGTGGTCGGTATTCTCTTTATTTTGACAGGCTCTGTCGTTGCGTTTGTCCCGGGAATCCGGCTGCAGCACAACAAAGGGCTTTCTGAGGATTTGAAAAAAGATGTGGAGGAAGTCATCAGCGAAGCGCAGGCAGAGATCGACGAAACCTCGATCAAGCCGTAATCCTATTATACGCCTGTATTAGGCCGGAACAAAAGCTTTTTTCATCTGTCCGCATCTGATCGGTATTTAAAAATAAAACAGCGGTAAGGCAATTTGTGCCCTATCGCTGTTTTTCTGAGTTATCGGTTGATTTCTTTCCGGTTGGTACGCCCGAGGAGATAATCCACGCTGACACCGTAGAAATCCGCCAGGGCACACAAAACGTGCGGCGGAACCATCCGCTGGCCGCTTTCATAGTAGGCATAGCTGCGTTGGGGAACATTGATTGCTCTGCCGACCTTTTCCTGCGTTAAGTCTGCATCCTCACGCAGTTCACGAATACGCTCATATTGTTCCGTCCACATCACCCGGCTCAATGTCAAATTTGAAAAGTTCCAGCGGCGGCCGCACAGCGTTACGTCCTTTTGGGCAACAGAACCGTAAAGCTGCTGCCTTCGCCCACAGTGCTTTCTACGGTGATCTTCCCGCCGTGCGACTCGACGATGGATTTGGCGATCGTCAGCCCGATTCCCGTTCCGCCGGTTTTCCGGTTCCGGGATTTATCCGTGCGATAAAAGCGTTCAAAAATGTACGGTAGCTCCTGTTCCGGGATGCCGATTCCATTGTCCTTTACCCGAAGAATACTTTCCGCTTCCGTTTCAAGTGTCTCCACTTCAATGTGCCCGTTCCGGGGAGTGTAACGAAGCGCATTCGACAGAAGATTCATCGCAACCTGAATGATCCTCTCCCGGTCTGCATCCGCATAGGCCGGGCTGCCGCTGACAGAAAGGAATATCTGCTTTTTCATTCCTTCGGATTCCAGATTGCGAACCGCTGTCTGCGCGATCTCCTGCAAATCCACCCGGGTCTTGCTGAGCTTTAAATTGCCGTCCTCAATATTGGCCAGCCGCTGCAAATCGGCTACCAGACTCCCCAGCCGCTTGATTTCTTCCTGGCAGCTTTGCAGCCGTTCCGGGGTCGCCTCCCAAATCCCTTCGATCATCGCCTCCAGATGAGAGCTGACCGCCGACAGCGGCGTGCGCAGCTCATGCGCAACATCGGAGGTCAGGCGTTTTCGAAGGCTTTCCTGCTCGGACAGCGCCTGGGCCAGATGGTTGATGGCGGTCACCATTTCCTCCAGCTCGCGGGTATTGGGCGTGCTTTCGAATCGAATCCCGTAATTCCCCTCTGAAATCTGCGTGGCAATGTAGGCCGTTTTAGAGATGGGCCGCGCGATGCGGCGCGCCAGCAGGGTTCCCGCAGCAACGGCAAACGCGGCGGACAGAAGCCCAACCGCCAGCAGGATGCCGTTCAGGGTTTTGATGAACCGGTAATCGTTCTCCGTAAAAAAGTAAGGCCCGTAATAGGTAATGGAGACCGAACCGGCCTGTTTTCCATTGCGGCTGATCGGATAGGTGCGGGTGACGAAAGCCCCGGATTTTTTCGCGTCCTTCATCCGGTCTGAAATTTCGCCCATGATCTGTCCGCACAGGGACATATCGTGATTTTCGGCGTCCCACAAAAGCGTTCCGCGCGCACCGTAGATTTTCAGGATATAGCCGTCGTACAGCGAATACATACCGATGGTGTGCAGAAAATCCTGATTCCAGCCACCCGTGAGATCGTTATATTGATTGCCGAGATCATTGACAATGCTCACGCTGCGCTCGTTTTCCTGCCGTATCATGTACTCTTCGAACTCGCGGTTGATAAACCAGTTGGAGGCGGCGCTGATCAGTGTGACCATCACCAGCAAAATCAGTAAAATAGACAGCGACAGCTGTGCCCGAAGACTGCGCAGCATGCTTATTCCCCCCCAAACTTATACCCCAGGCGGTGAACCGTGAGAATGTACACGGGATCTTTGGGGTTATCCTCTATTTTCTGCCGCAAATTCTTAATATGGCTGTCCACCGTGCGGTCATAGCCGTCAAATGCACTGTCCAGCGCCACGGCGATCAGATCATCGCGGGTAAACACCTTGCCCGGGTATTTCATCATGGCGGCCAGCATCCGGGTTTCGATCGGCGTCAGGCTCACCGGCTGCCCCGCTTTCAGAAAGATATTTTTATCAAAGTCGACGACCAGATCGCCCCCGCAAAACGAATTGCGGGCCATGAGCGGCACCAGATCATCCTGCGCTCTGCGAAGCACCGCTTCTGCCCGCGCGGAAAGCTCTTTCAGGCTGAACGGCTTCGTGATGTAATCGTCCGCGCCGATCCCGAGGCCCGCGACCAGATCGTCCTCTTCCGACTTTGCCGTGAGCATTAAAATCGGCACGCGCGAAATCCTGCGGATCGCTTTGCAGACCTCTTCGCCTGAAATATCCGGGAGCATCAGATCGAGAATCACGAGCGCAATATTCTGCGAATGAAAGATTTTCAGCGCCTCGGAGCCGCTTTCCGCAGAAAAGACCTGAAAGCCCTTACTTTCAAAAAGGGCTTTCAGGACTTCCAGAATTTTGGGTTCGTCATCCACCAGTAGGATATTTCTGTTTTTCGGTGACATTTCTCTTCCCCTCAACCGTAAAGGATGCGCCAAACGGGAACCACGCAATTGTGGTTCCCGTGCTCTGATGCGGCGATGCGTTACCTTCAGTTTACCGGATCGGGCGCGATTCGGCAACTTTTATTTTCAGGGAGCGGCACGGCCCCCCAAAAACACATCCGTTTCTTCTCGCCTGTCGTCTTCCTGTTTCTTTCCATAGTAATGCCCATTTTAAAAAAGCTCTGATTCCCTTCCCCACCAAAACGGGAAAGGGAATCGCTGTTATCTCGTCAATTTACTTTTTAAGGGAATTTCCGATATAACCGGCGCCGAATTCCCAGCGCCCTCTTCTTTAATACGTCCGCTTCCAGTTTGCAAAGATATCCTTTGATTTTTTCAGGAAATCATACGAAACGGTGATCGATTCATCTGTTACTGTCTTATCCTCCGCAAAAATCGGCCACGGATTACAGCCGCCCGCTTCTACCTCGACACGATCCATAGAGAACTTGTTCCCGCAGTTTTGGCAGATGAGCAGGTCGCCTGACTGCTGGTAATACCCCCGGCCGGAATCGTAGCAGACCTGACAGGTATTAAACGCCGTGCGGATTGTTCCGTCCGGAGCCTTGACGGCGATGACTTCCATTTTGGTGCCGTCGACTTCTACCGGGTAAAAGGCTGCTTGTTCCGTCACATCCGAAGTGGGGATCACCAGATCGCTGTCCTGCACGGACGCCTGATCAGACGCCTGCTGCGTACTTTGCTGCCCGGCCGTATCGGCCGGATTTTCGGAAGGTGCTCCGCTGCCTGCGGAACAGGCGGTCAGCGCGAATACCATCGCGAAAGTGAAGAGGATAGCCGATACTGCTTTGCGCGCCGGTTTCTGACTTGCTGTATTTTGTTTCGTCATCTCCGTAACTCCTTCTCCTCCAGGGAATCCTGGGTTTCTATTTCATCCGCAGAGCCCCTGCCCTGTGTCTTTTTATCTCTGCCCATCAAAACCATACTGATCAGGATGGCTGCGGCCGGTAATATACAATGCCAATGAAGCAATAAAAACTGCATGCTGTCTCCACCTTTCTCGTTATCCGCAGCAGCCGGCAGGCAGTTCATCCGAACCGTCGTCCTGTGTGGCGGCTACCGTACCGTCTTTGCCCACTACCGTAATGCTGGAGCGCACCATGCCCATCCAGCAGCTGAACGCAAAGGTGCCCGACCGGTCAGGCGTAAATTCAATCAGATTTTCCCCGGTTTTCAGGTCGATTTTAAGATCGTATTCCGGTATCACAATGGATTGGTTGCAGCCGTTCAGGGAACCTTCCGGCGCTTTCAGAGTCCATTTGACGGGAACCCCCTGCTGAACCCGGATCGCCCCGTACCCGCCGCTGCTCACCGTGGACGTGACATACTGCACGCCATCCTTTATGGTGGATTCAGCCGCCTGTGCCGTGTCCGCTTCCCCCGCGCCAACCTCAAAGGTCTCCGGCGGCCAGATCATCGTCTGGAACGCCCCCACTTCTTTTTTGATTGCGGCGGCATCCATGTTTTTCAGACCGTCTACCACCTTCACATACCCGTAATAGGCGTTGTCTTCGGTAGAAAAATCAAAGCTCTTTTCCGGAGAAAAGAACACAGGGTTCTCTCCCTGGTTTACGATGAGTTTGGTAGCATAATCGGGGATCAGAATCTGCGCTGTGCTCTGTTGATCCGAAGTGGCATTTACGATGTTCCACTTGACGTCCATTCCCGACTGAACCACAACAACTGCGGGGCTGAAGCCCTGATCGGTCAGCTTGACGGTAACCTCCTGCACCTGATAGGTACCCGCGTACTTCGTTTCTTTTGCGATGGCCAGCCGGTCGGTTGGGATTTGATACCCGGCCGGAACCGCCCCAGTCGCTCCCGCCGCGTTATTGCCGCCGGGGCTCGAGGAAGCGCTTACCGGAGCGCCCGCCTGCGTTACCGTGATCGAGCCGTGTATCATTCCCATCCAGCAGCTGTACTGAAATTTTCCCGTTGCGGTGGGATTGAATTCAATGACGTTCTCGCCTGTTTGAAAGGAATAATTCGAAATTCCGTATTCCGGAATATTGATTTGATAATTGCACCCGTTGATGCTCCCCTGCGGTGCGTTGATCACCCACTTGACGGGAGTTCCCGCCTGCACGGTGATATTGGGGTATTGCCCTGAGGAAAGGGTGCTGGTAACGACCTGCTTGCCGTCGACAATCTGAATTCCGCTGCTGGTATCGCTGCCGGCAGCAGATGCGCTCTGCATGTTCCACGTAGCTATGGCGATCACCACTGCAATGGACGCAATGATGGTGGAAGCTGTTTTTTGGTCAGGCCTGTGAAAGGGAATACTGGCCACGACCCCGATTGTGCAAAGCCCTAAAATCACGGCGAGCAGACGGTCCGGCGGCAGAAAGCCGGAAAGACTGCCACCCTGGGAAAGCATCGCCAGCCCCAGTACGACAACCAGAACCGCGCCGACGCGCATGACCTTGTTCGCGAACTTTTTGCCCAAAGCCGAAACCAACGAGCCAAGCCCCAGCATCAGCGGCACGGTACCCAGGCTGAACAGCAGCATCGAAAGAGCGCCCGCAAACGGATTGCCGGAAGCCAGCGCAACGATCTGCATGGACTGCAGGGGGCCGCACGGCATAAATCCGTTGAGCAGCCCGACGATCAGGGGGCTTTTGTTTCTCGCCTTTTCCATATTGACCTTACGGGCGATGAATTTGGGAACCCTTGGCTGCAATCTGCGGAGCCATGGAAACAGGCCGAGCATATTAATGCCCATAACCACCATGAACACGCCCGCAAGCAGCTTTAAAATTCCCTGCGCCAGTACCGGCACTCCCGCGCCGGAGCCGCCGCCGAACAGCAGACCGACCGCTCCCAATATAAAACCGATAACAGTGTACGAAATGACCCGCCCCAGGTTATACAAAGCAGCCGGTGCGATGGTGGAAAATCGGCCGTTTTTGCCTTCCTGTGCTCCCGGGCCTTGAGTTTCCCCGCGCGGAATGCATTGGGAAAGATTGATGCCGCCGCACATCGCAACACAGTGGAGCGATGTAATCAGGCCGACCACAAACAGCATCCCATATCCCATCCGGGTGTCCGCAAGCTGGCTCGGCACGAGCAGATTCAAAATCCCGAATTGCTGCAAAAGCACATACAGCGAAATAATGATGACCAGCATCCCAATGATGCGGCCGATCCCCGGCGCGGAGCTCTTGCGTTCGGCAAGCACCTGGTAATCCAGCTTTTCGATCACCGCGCAGATGTCGCGCAGAGAAATGATGTCCGTATCGTAGGTGATTTCGGCCGTTCCGTCGTTGTAGCTTACCTTCGCGCTTTTTACGCCGGCGGTATTGCGCAGCTTTGTTTCAATTTTGTTTTGACAGTTGATGCACGTCATACCGCCAATGTGCAGCCGTTTGCTCTTCACAGCGGATTCCATTGGGAAGCCTCCTCCCGAGTGATTCTGAAAGAAAGTATACTGTGCAAATTTGAAGAAGTTATGGAGAAAAAAACGGCGGCCTTGATGGTGATCTCAAAGCCGCTGTCCCGCATGGAATCGGGTACGAAGAATATCATTTTTTTGCAGTACCGGCAGTAATTCTTTCTGTGCATATCTCAGCTTGCGGCGTAGCTCTCCGCGGCACAGCAGATATAATAACTCAAACCGGTCTGTTGAGCTTCAAGCATTTGACGATGGAACTCGTCCGTCATTAAAAATTTTGATTGAGCGACAAACCCTTGCGCGTCGATCTTCATACTGCGCTGCATAAACTGAATATGCTTTCCGACGGCGGAGCGAACTTCCTCCGCATTGACACCAACGCCGTTTCTCAGCGCATTTGCCATGGAATGAATAAATTCCGCGGCTTCGTTTGCACTCTCATTCATATCGTCCGCATCAATCGCACTCGTGTCGATGGAATGGTCATATTTTTCCCGCAGATACTCGTTCTGCGGCTCCAATGCAGCCTCCCATTCTTTTTGATTCAAACCTGAAAACATTTTTTCCTTACTCATAATGGCTCCTTTCTCCGCATAGACAATCGCTTCTTCCAGCGTGTGCAAAATGCTGCCGGTTCTCTGTTGGCGCGCCATCAACAGAGTTTTTTGCTCGCACAAGCACCGCAGGCGGGAGGGCTCGTTCTGCATGGCCGCTTTGATTTTTTCCAGCGGAAAATCGAGTTCACGGTAAAATAGGATTTGCTGGAGCCGCTCCAGCTCCTTGTCTCCATAGTACCGGTATCCATTTTCCGCAATCCGTTCCGGCATCAGCAATCCGATCTTTTGGTAATGATACAGGGTTTTGATCGTCACACCGGACAGCTTTGCGACTTCGTGTACTGTATATGCCATGCAGTTTCACCTCCCAAATACAACGATAAGCTATGACCTAAGGTTGGAGTCAAGTGCTTTTTTCAAAATCATTTTAAATAATTCATTGATATTTGTCCAGAAAGCAGCAACCGCCCGACGTGTTTTCAGCAAGCGCGTCGGACGGTCAAAAATCAATTCAATTTCATATAAGGGCAATTCTGCTTTCAAACGGCCGGTTCAGCAGTATTTTTCTTTCAGCTCCCGCAGCAGCTGCAAATAGGTCTCCTGCGTTTTGGCTTGCTGCGCGTTTTTCTCGAATTCCTGTACCCGCTCATCCACCGACTGCAGAATGTCCTGCGCCAGATTCTTTTCCGCATAGGTATAAACGATCTGGTTTTCTTTTTCAATATGGCGCTGCAGCAGATTGGCATAGCCCGCGGCCTCAGCCAGAATATTCAGCTTATATATGGTTTTCGGGTCTTCCCGGTATTGATTGAGCGCTGTTTCCAGATCGGACATATGCAGCCGCCCCAGATCGTGCTCTACCAGCATGCCGTGCTGAATCAGATTGACGCCGATCTGGCCCAGGCGCTGTGTCATCTCCTGAAACAGAATCTGCTCTTCCTTGCCGTGGTGGTGCTTATCGGCATAGTTCCGGGCAAACGCAATCATGTTGCGAAAATCGCCGTCATCCACTTCCTGCCCTTCCAGAATCCCGCAGCAGGCTTTCCTGATGACAGTCAGCAGCTCCAAAATATGATCGTGTTCCTCTACCATCAATTCAATGCTGTACATTTCGTCATCCCTTTCTGACTTCAAACCGTCCGTTTTCTCCGGCGGAAAAGGTGAGTCCGCTCCCGGAGAGCATCCCCTGTATCATTCTTGCACGAAACACATAGTATACGGCCGCGTCGCCGCCGGCCTGCTCCCAAAATTCCCCGTGCAGACACTGTGTCTGCTGCCACACGACATGATCCTCTTCCCGCTCCAGAATCCGATTGACATGGTCGCAGGGCATACCGTCCAGCAGGGTATCGCCAAGGAGCTGGAACGCCCCGGCGGCGTCTGTCCCTTCCGGCACGGAATGGCTCTGCCCAAAGCGGTAAGAAATCTCCTCCAGTTCCGAAACCCGGGAGGCGTCCGCCTTTAAAAGCTCTGTGACGAGCACGGCGAAGCGCGCTTCCTCCACATGGATTTTCTGCTGCAGCCACCCGTGGATATTCCCCTGGTCGATGCTTTCTTCCAGCGGGCGCAGATCGGCGGGGCCGCAGTCGGCATCCAGCTTTTCGGCGAAGGAACCCCAGCCGTTTTGCTCCGCCGCATTCAGAATGCTTTGAATCCATTCCTCCTGAAACTGAATCTTATGGTACAGCCAATGATGAATCGGGCCTAAAAAAGCGCTCATATCGATATCCTTTCCTGAAAAAGGGGCCGTGAACGACTCACATATGTGATCTTTCACAGCCCCCTCCGCTTTGTTTTATTTTCAGTTATCTTTCGACCCGCTGATTGAGCTGTCCCAGCACCGCTTTCGGGTCAAGGCCGTGCACCATGCAGGCCTCCGAGAGGGACTCCATCTGGGAAGAAGGG
>JAEXDU010000190.1 GCA_023401495.1 Bacillota bacterium | reverse complement strand
CGGCTATTCCGTACCGGCCACCCGCCGCTGCCCGAGCTGCGGGCAGGACGAGGTTCGCTTTTCCGGCGCGGGAACACAGAGGGCGGAAGAACAGCTGGCGCAGTTGTTCCCGCAGGCCCGGGTTCTGCGGCTTGATACCGACAGCACCATGGGACGTTTTTCTTATGAAAAGAAGCTTAGCCGTTTTGAAAATGGGGAATATGATATTATCGTGGGAACTCAAATGGTCGCAAAAGGCCTGGATTTTGCCAACGTGACGCTCGTCGGTGTGCTTTCCGCTGATCAGTCCCTTTATGGAGATGATTTTCGATGCTCCGAACGCTCCTTTGATCTTCTGACCCAGGTGGTCGGCCGATCCGGACGAGGCTCAAATCACGGCCGAGCCATCATTCAGACCTTTACACCCGAGAGCCGTGTCATCCGTCTTGCGGCGGCGCAGGACTATGGCACCTTTTATCGGGAAGAAATCCAGTTCCGGCAGGCAATGCTGTACCCACCGTTTGCCGATTTTGTTCTGATCGGCTTTGTCGGGCAGCGGGAGGAACAGGTGTGTCAGGCCAGCCTGTATTTTATGAATCTACTGCGCAATCTGGCCGGCCGGGAATATTCCGATCTGCCGCTGCGTGTGCTGGATCCGTCCCCGGCGCTGGTGACAAAGGTCAGCAACAAATACCGCTATCAGCTACTGATCAAATGCAGGAATGATAAGCGGCTGCGCGCGATGCTGTCGCGTCTTTTCATTGAGTTTTCTGCCGAACGGCGCTTTGCGCAGGTGACGGCTTTTGTGGATACAAACCCTGTATCCGCCCTATAACGAATGGAGGAATAGAACATGGCAATCCGTAAAATTGTACAGGACGGCGACCCGATTCTGAAAAAAGTATGCCGTCCCGTTGAGAAATTTGATGATAAACTTGCTACCCTTTTGGATGATATGAGAGAAACGGTTCTTACCGCGAACGGAGCCGGCCTTGCCGCAAACCAGGTGGGCATCCTGCGCCGTGCGATCGTGGTGGTGAATGTGGAGGACGACAGCATCATCGAGCTGGTGAATCCCGAAATCATCGAAAGCGACGGCGAACAGGACGGCGCCGAGGGCTGCCTGTCTTTCCCGGGGCAGTATGGCATGGTCAAGCGCCCGATGCACGTGAAGGTTCGCGCGCAGGACAGAAACGGGAAATTCTTCGAGATAGAGGGAACCGATTTTTTGGCGCGGGCTTTCTGCCACGAAACCGATCACCTCAACGGAATCGTATTCAAAGAGCGCGCCAGCCGCATCCTTTCCGAGGATGAAATGGAATAACCACACAGGAGGAAAACCCGATGCGGATCGTTTTTATGGGAACACCGGATTTTGCGGTTCCCTGTTTACAGGCTCTGCTGGACGCCGGACACGAGGTGTGCGGGGTTTTCACTCAGCCAGATAAGCCGAAGGGCCGGGGCTACGCACTGGCTCCGCCGCCGGTGAAGGAGCTTGCTCTGGAGCGCGGAATTCCGGTTTACCAGCCTGCCACTCTGCGCACGCCGGAAGCCGCCGCACTGGTTGCCTCCCTTTCGCCGGAGGTCATTGTGGTCGTCGCTTACGGGAAGCTGCTGCCAAAAGAGATTCTGCAGCTTCCGCCGCACGGCTGTATCAACGTTCACGCTTCTCTGCTGCCGAAATACCGCGGCGCGGCGCCGATTCAGTGGGCCGTGATCAACGGGGACGAAGTGACCGGCGTCGCTACCATGCAGATGGATGAGGGACTCGATACCGGAGACATTCTGCTGGTGGAGGAAACCAAAATCGGTGAGAATGAGACTTCCGGCGAGTTATTCAACCGTCTGCGGGAGCTGGGCGCACAGGTGCTCGTCGAAACGCTGCGGCAGCTTGAGTCCGGTACTCTGGAACGCAGGCCGCAGGGGAATGAGGGCGCCAGCTACGCGTCGATGCTCAGCCGCGAGCTTTCTGTGATCGACTGGAGCCGTTCCGCCCGGGAAATCCACAACCTTGTGCGCGGGCTTTCCCCGTGGCCGGTGGCATCTTCTGTTTACCAGGGCAAACGGATCAAGATCTATCAAACGCAGGTGTGCGGGAAGGAATCCGGCGAGCCGGGGCAGGTGCTTCCCGGAAAGGATTTTCTCGTCTGCTGCGGACAAAACACAGCATTAAAGCTGATGACAGTTCAATATGAAGGCGGTAAACGCATGGACGGCTCCGATTTTCTGCGGGGACATCCTGCGTTGCCGGAAACCCGGATGGGATTCTGACGGAGGGTTACAATGGATTATTTCTTTTATGACCGAACGTATTTTATCTTCATTCTGCCTGCGCTGATCCTCTCTTTGGCGGCTCAGCTTCAGGTACAGTCCGCCTTTCGCAAATATTCTCAGATTCCAAATCGTCGAAACCTGACGGGAGCAGAGGCAGCCCGCCAGGTTTTGCGCTTTCATGAGATCACCGACGTGCCGATCCAGCCGATCGGCGGCCAGCTGACCGACCATTACGACCCCAGAAACAACAGCATCAG
>JAEXDU010000188.1 GCA_023401495.1 Bacillota bacterium | reverse complement strand
CCCGGAACGGAGGTCTGCCCGTATTCATCCGCCACAGGAACCGCTCCGCCTTTTTCCGTCATGTCGCAGCCCGCCATTCTGGCCAGCTGCGACATGGGCGACAAACCGACGGCGATACAAACGGTGTCAACGTCCAGATGCTGTTCTGTTCCCTCGATGGGCCGAAACGCTTCATCTACCTGTGCGATCACCGCTCCCGTCACGTGGTCGGTACCCTCCGCCTTTACGATCGTATGGGAAAGATAGAACGGCACGCCGGTGCGTGCAAGCTTCGCGGCATGCACACCGTATCCGCCGATCTGCGGCGCCGCGTCAATAATGGCTGCAACCTGCACTCCTGCCTGCATCAGCTGGAACGAAACCACCAAGCCGACGTTGCCGGAGCCTACCATCAGCACCCGGCTGCCCGGCTGTACCCCGTGCAGATTCATCAGCGTCTGCGCGGCGCCCGCCCCCAGAACGCCGGGAAGCGTCCATCCGTCGAAGGGCACCATGTTTTCGCAGGCGCCGGTCGCGATCAGAACCGAATCCCCCCGGTAATGGCAGACCCTGTCTTCCTGCCGCACCGTGATTTCCCCGAAATCAAAAATGCCCATGACGACAGAATTCAGGTGCACTTCTACCCCGGACTCTTCTGCCTGCCGGAGCAGCTGCTCGCCGATGCGGAAACCGCGTATCTTTGCCTGATGCTCCCGAGAACCAAAGAATTTATGGATCTGCTTAAAGAGCTGGCCGCCGGGTCTGGCGTTTTCGTCGAATACCGCCACGCGCATTCCCGCGTTTGCGGCCTCAACCGCGGCGGAAAGGCCGGCGGGGCCCGCTCCAATCACAATCAATTCATATCGTTTCATGATCGTCCGACTCCTTTTTTGCGCTGATTCCCTTCTGTGTCTGCACCCGCATCCCCTCTTTCAGCGGGGTAACGCAGGTTCTGACGTTCGGTTTTCCGTCCACTACCATAACACAGTCCGTACACCGGCCGATCGCGCAGAAAACACCGCGGGGCTGATGCTCTTTTGTGGTATAGCGGTGAATGTGCACGCCGGCAGCCATCAACGCGGCAGCGATCGGCTCCCCCTCATACCCCTGCATCGGCTTTCCGTCCAAAGAAAACACGACCTGCTTTCCCTTTTGTATCTGATTCAAAACGGGATGCTCCTGAATCCTCATCCTGATTCCACCTTTCCGAAAAATTTCCGACCCTTCCTTAGTCTTGCGGGCCGGTTTCCCCAAGAATTTCTGTCTGAATGCCGTTCTGTTCAAACAGCTCTTGAATCTCCTGCAGACGCCCGGCTGAGGGCGGTTCAAACTCTTGCACCACACGGCCGATGTTCCTGCTTTTTTGTACCCCCAGCGCATGATACGGCAGAAGCGTTACCGCTTGTAGATGATGCTCCGCATAAAAACGGCACGTTTCCTCGATCACTGGCGGAGTATCGTTGATTCCGCTCATCAGCGGCATTCGCATCCGGATCTTTGTGCGGGTGTCCGCATCCGCACAAAGCCGTTCCAGATTTTCCAGAATTCTGCGGTTGCTCACGCCTATCATGTTCCGGTGTTCCCGATCGTCGATCAGCTTCATATCATACAAAATTCCCACACTTTTTTTCGCCAGCGCGGTCAGCGTATCACCGTCGCCGTACCCGCTGGTATCGAGGACCACCGGGATGTCCTCTTCCAGACACGCGTTTGTCAGCGCATCCGCAAATTCCGGCTGAGAAAGCAATTCTCCGCCGCTGATCGTCACACCCCCGCCGGTGCGCCGGTAAAACCCGCGGTCCTGCACAACGGACTCCATCACCTGCTCTACCGTCATAACGTCGCCCACCGCATTCATCGCGCGTGGAAAACACGGTTCTGTACAGGCCAAGCAATTGCTGCACCGGTCGCGGTCGAAGCAAAGCCCGTCTTTCCCTATCCGCAAAGCGCTCTGCGGGCAAACCGGAACGCACGCGCCGCACTGAATGCACTTTTGCCCGCTGCGCATCAACTGCCTGCGCTTGTCGATCAATTCGGGGTTATGGCACCATTTGCACGCAAGAGGACAGCCTTTTAAAAACACGGTGGTACGGATTCCCGGTCCGTCCTCTGTAGAAAATTTTTGAATGGCTCCCACGATGCCTGTTGTCTGCATTTTCATTGCTCAGTTCCTTCCAAAATCATGCCAGATGGGCCGTGCGTTCAATGATCGTATCCTGCACCTTGCGGTCCAGCTCGGTGAAGTAGGCCATATACCCGGCCACCCGCACAATAATGTTCCGGTAATTCTCGGGGTCCTCCTGCGCCTTTCTCAGGGTTTCGTTATTTACGACATTGATCTGGATATGCAGGCCGGAATGGCTGAAATACTCCCTGATGACCCCGCCTACGATCTCGGTTCCCTTTTCCCCAGCCACACCCCGGGGATCAAAACGAAGATTAAAGAGCGTGCCGTCCCACGCGTTCAGCTGATCGCTGTAGATACCCACGGAATTGACGACCGCCGTCGGCCCGTTGACATCCCGACCCATGGCGGGCGACGAATTATCGGAAAGCGGCGCGAACGCGAAACGGCCGTCCGGCGTGGCTCCCAGTCTGGAGCCCTGCGTTACGTTTACCGTCTGCGCCTGATTACACAGGCAGTACCGCCCGCCGCGGGCATCCCGGAAGGTTTGCGTATAGCTGGTGCAGTCGTGCAAAATCCGGCAGTGAATCTCATCGACAGCCGGAATATTGTTCCCGAACTTCGGCGCACGGTTGAGCAGATACAGCCGAAGTCGCTCTTCCCCGGCGAAATTGCGGTCCAGCGCATGGATCAGCCGCTCCATTGTGACGATTTTTTCCTCAAATACCGCCTGGAACAACGCCGCGAGGCTATCCGTCAGGCTGGCAGGTCCAGTGGGGAAAATGCCGCTGTAGGTGTGCTGCGCCCCGCCCTGCTGAACCGGTTTGCCCTTTCCGATACAGCCTTCGATCACATCGGAGGCAAAAATAGCCGGCAGCCGCGTGGCGTGATAT
>JAEXDU010000186.1 GCA_023401495.1 Bacillota bacterium | reverse complement strand
ATCGGATTCGGGAGGAGCTTCACAATAGATAGAAGTGTCCGGCTTTTCGGCGGAGTGCTCCGCCGCCCTGTTGTGTTTCGCCGGGATTCACGAGAGATACCAGACGTTTTTTTCGCTGATCGGCGCTGGTGTCGGCGTCCCGCTTTTGCGGGGCTTGCCGGCAGCCAGAGTGCGATCGGCGTTTTTTTATGAGCAGAAAGGTGGGGAAGACAATGCCGGATTCGCCAAAAACGAACCGCAGTCATAGGGTTATCCAATATTTGCTGTGGTTTGTGCTGGGGGCCGCCTGCTTTTTCGTTTCACAGCCGCTGCTGCGCATTCCGCTGCTGGGGCTGCTGAATCACAGCATGTGGTTTACCATGTTCAGCACGCTGCACCCTGTTCTGGCTGTGGTGCTCATCGGCTTTTCCGCCGGTGTATTCGAAGAGAGCTTTCGCTTTTTGTTCAAGCAATTTCTGCTTCGCCCGGCGAAATGCACCATCGCGCAGCCGCTGTTGTTCGGCCTTGGGCACGGCGGGATAGAGGCCGGGCTGATTTTGATTCCCTTGTTGATGCAGGGGTACGCCTTCAGCGTTCTGCACATGGCCCTGATTGAGCGTGTGCTCGCGATGCTGCTGCATCTGATCCTGACGGTGATCGTTTGGAATGGCTTTCAAACGGGCCGTCGATTCCGTTATCTGGCCGCGGCGATTGTTCTGCACGGCCTGGTGGATTCGATTCTGCCGCTGCTTGCGCGTGGCGGAATGCAGGTGGTCTTTGTCGAACTGATCTTTGCCGGAATGGTGTTGTGTGCCGGGGCCTATGCTGTTTTGTCCCGAAAGCTTTATTTGCAAGGAGGAACAGAAAATGAAAAAGAAAATGCAGAAGCTTAAAAAGATGTTTGTCTTTGGAACCGTGCTCGTGCTGTGTCTGGCACTGCTCACTGCATGCAGCGGCGGGCAGAAAAAACTCTCTGACGATTTTGATCAGGATAAGGTTCAGGAGGCAACGACAAAGGTGATCGACGCGGTCAACGCGAAGGATAGCGACGCCCTGCGGGAGATCAGCGACGACACGATGAAGTCGGCCCTGACTGACGATGCGCTTGCCGCGGTGTACAAGGCGATCGGTGAAGGCGGCGCGTTTCAGGAGATCAAAGAGGTCAACATTGCCGGCGCCTCAGACAAAAACACCAAAGAGGATTACGCCGTGGCCGTAGCCAGAGCCCAATATGAGAAAAAGGCCTTTATCTATACCATTTCCTTTACAAAGGACATGAAGCTGGCAGGCTTGTATTATAAATAATCGGATTTTCTAGAATGGGGAATCGAAATTGCCGTCTATTCCTTATCGAAGAGGGGGAAAAGGTAGCCGTGTTTCCTTTTTGAGCCGAAGCCTGAATTCAAAGACAATATGGCAATCAAAAGCGCGGGCCGGTTCAGCGGCCCGCGCTTTTTTGTAGGTTAATGCAAAACAGAACCGGCGTTCCCCAATGGCAGGGAACGCCGGTTCTGACTATTTTACAAAATTGGAGGAATATAGAAAAAGTGTCCGGAAAAAGCTGGTTTAAAAGAAATAAGTTGAGGCTCAGATCGTATCGAATGCCTGCTGCAAATCGTAAATGATATCGTCAATATGCTCGGTGCCGATGGAAAGACGGATCGTGTTGGGCTTGATTCCCTGATCCAGCAGTTCTTCCGCATTCAGCTGCGAGTGTGTGGTGGAGGCGGGATGAATCACCAGCGATTTTACGTCCGCTACGTTCGCCAGCAGGGAGAACAGCTGCAGATTATCGATGAATTTCGTAGCCTCTTCCGCGCCGCCCTTCACCTCGAAGGTGAAAATGGAGCCGGCGCCGTTCGGGAAGTAGCTCTCATACAGAGCATGGTAAGGGCTGTCGGGCAGAGCGGGATGATTGATATGCTCTACCTTGGGATGGTTTTTCAGGAAATCGAGCACCTTCAGCGAGTTTTCCACATGGCGTTCCACGCGCAGGGAGAGGGTCTCCAGCCCCTGCAACAGCAGGAAGGCGTTGAACGGAGAAATCGCGCTGCCGGTATCGCGCAGCAGAATCGCGCGGATTCTTGTGACGAATGCCGCCGCGCCCACGTCGCGCGCAAAGCTCAGGCCGTGGTAGCTGGGGGTGGGTTCGGCCAGGCCCGGGAATTTACCGGAAGCAGCCCAGTCGAATTTGCCGGAATCAACGATCACTCCACCGAGTGTCGTACCGTGTCCGCCGATGAACTTGGTGGCGGAGTGAATTACAATGTCCGCGCCGTATTCAATGGGGCGGAACAGGCTGGGCGGGGTAAAGGTGCTGTCGATTAGCAGCGGGATGCCGTGCTTGTGGGCAATGCCGGCCACCTGCTCCACATCGATTACGTTGGAGTTGGGGTTGCCGAGGCTCTCGATAAAGATCGCCTTGGTGTTCTCCTGAATGGCGGCCTCAAAGGCGCCCTCTTTGTCCGGGTCCACAAAGGTGGTGGTAATGCCGTACTGCGGCAGAGTATGTGCAAACAGGTTATAAGTACCGCCGTAAATCGTTTTGGCAGAAACAATATGGTTGCCGGACTGCGCCAGGTTCAGGATAGAGTAGGTGACGGCCGCTGCGCCGGACGCAACCGCCAAAGCGGCGATACCGCCTTCCAGAGCGGCAATTCTCTTCTCAAATACATCCTGGGTGCTGTTTGTCAGCCGGCCATAGATGTTTCCGGCATCCGCCAGCCCAAACCGATCCGCCGCGTGCTTGCTGTTTCTGAATACATAAGAGGTGGTCTGATAAATCGGTACGGCTCTCGCGTCAGAAGCGGGGTCGGGCTGCTCCTGGCCGACGTGCAGTTGAAGTGTTTCAAATTTCCATTGATGCTTTGTCTGATTGCTCATTCGAATTCTCCTCTTCTATTTTTACGATTTATCGTTGTCAATATGGGAACAGCCGCACATTCGACAACGAACCAATTGGCAGAAATCAGAGGAATATCGTTTCATAGCGGACAGCTCCCTTCAGCTAATAAATTAAACATATATACTTAATATGTTATTGTGCTTTTAGTATACTGTCTGATGGGAGGAATGTCAATCCTTTTTTGAAAAAATTTGTATTTATTCTTTTTTGTCTCCGGATTCGCTCTCGGATTCGCTCTCGGATTCGCTGCCGGAGCCGCGCACCCGCTTGCGGGCCGCAGCGGCGGCCTGGCGAAAGCGCTGGAAAGATTCCGGGCTCTGAATCGAACGCATGTGGGGGAATGCCTCCATAATTCTGCGGTGCATGGGGTGCGTCTGCGATTCCAGGTATTCTTGTTTGTCCTGCAGCATGCGCAGGCGAATCCGGTTCTCGTCGTTGACAAAATCCAGAATCGAGTTGCGCAGGCGCTCGATGCTTTCCGTCTTGACGTCGTCCGTTTTCAGGCGCAGTTCTTCCAATGCCTGCCGCAGGCTGAGCAGTGTTTCCGATTTGAGCTCATCCGCTTTGTCGCGCAGCTCGTCCAAGGAATGCTCCAGCCCGGCCAGGTTGGTTTCTGCCACGGCGGCGGTGCGTTCGCGGATTTCATCCAGTATCGTCTGCAGCTGCGCCAGCTTGCCGTTCATGCGCAGAATGCCGATGGTAGTAACGGTGCCGTCCAGAATAAAATAGACGAACAGCCCGCCCGCCAGCGGGAAGGACACGAAGCGCGGAACGGCAGTCAGCAGCGAGCTGATCAGCGGGTGCAGCACCTCCAGCACCAAGGTGGACATCACCCCGAACAGCAGCGAGTTCATCAGGCAGACGCGCCCGTGAATCTGGTATTTATGGTTCGAGTAGTCCCACCACGAGGTGTGGAACAGCTTCTCTAACAGAACGCTGGTGACATACTCCAAAACGGAGGTCAGCAGTGTCGCGGTGAAAAACAGCACGATCAGCTCCAATGGGAACTCGAAAACTCCCAACAGCGGAGAAAGCACCGCCAGAATCAGCAGCGCGCCAAACCCGTATACGGGGCAGAACGGGCCGTTTAAAAAGCCGCGGTTGATCCAGCGCTTTTGGGGAATGGAACAATAAATACTCTCGCACAGCCAGCCGATCATGCTGTATACGGAGAAAAATAATGTCAGTTTGACAAAGGTCTGCATAGAAAATCCTCTTTCTGCTGAAATGAAAAAATATAGTTTCTTAGATCGTCATAGTGCCGCGCAGCCGCAAAACCGCTGTGTTGCTCGCTGCGCTTCTGTGCACCCGCAGGGCAGCCGCGCCGCAAATTTGGGTTACATGCCAAAGAATGCTCCTTCATTTGCAGCGCTTGCCGCTTTGTCTCGCGCGGGCTTTGACGATCTGCATGTTCTTCAACATGCGCAGAAACAAAGTTTCTGTCTTTCAGTTTAGGGAGTTGCGCAGAATTTGTCAATCTGCATTTGCTCTCGCCGGGGCTGCGGCCGGGCGGTGGCCGGTTAAGGACTGAAGCCAGCGAATGTCCTCGCGGCCAAGGCTGCCGCACAAAAACAGAAAACCGGCGTAGAGCGGCGGAGTCACACATACCTGCAGAATCACGCACTGGTACGGCAGAAAGAAGGAGAAGGGAGAAAACCGAAGCAAAAGGGTAACGAGCGAAACAGAAAGCGCCATGCACAAAAGGGGCTTTACCACCCAGTCGATCATCTGAATCGGCACCCGCGCCACCTTGATCAGGCGGTGAATGCTCAGGCTGGCGTTGAAAATCGTGCTGAAAAAGACGACTACAATGTATCCTTTCAGGCCCCAAACGGGAATCAGCGAATAGATCAGCACCACGCGCAGTGCGGAATCGGAAAGATTGTATTTGAGCGAGCTCATCTGCTGGTCGAGTCCCTTGAGGATGCTGTCCACAATGCCGTCCAGATACATCAGGGGAACCAGCGGCGCAAGGATACGCAGCAGGATGCCCGTCTGCTCGTTTTTATAAAAGGTCAGGCCGATGTCCCGGGAAAAGCCGAGAAAAATGCCCATGATCAAAAAGGAAAACAGCAGGGTCATCTGCATCGCGCGCCCTGTGGCGCGGGCGATGGCGCGGCTTTTTCCCGCGGCGTTTGCCTCCGCCATTTCGGGCACCAGAAGCGCCGCCAGCGCAGAAAGCAGCGCCGCCGGAAAATACAGCACCGGCATCACCATTCCCTGAATCACGCCGTACTGCGCCATGGCGCTGACCGCGTTTGAACCGTTTTTGCGCAGGCCTGTGGGGATCAGCAGGTTTTCCACAGCGCTTAAGATGTTCCTGGCGGTGTAGCCGGTCATCGAGGGCAGGGCAATGCGCAGAATGCCCCACAGTGCCCCTTTGCCGCGCGCACGGTGGCCGTGCAGGCGGCGCACATCCCACAGGTACAAAATCCCGTTATAAAGGCAGGATACCATCTCTCCGGCGGTGGAGCCAATCATCAGAACCAGGCACGCGCCCTCCAGCGTCTGCGGGGCCAGCAGGGCAAACAGTCCCACCGCGATGCCGATGGTCGCGAGCTGCTCCAGTATTTCCGCCGTGGCGGGGCGCAGGGCCTTGCGCATCGCGATAAAGTAGCCGCGCAGGCTGGCCGAAATCGCCATAAAGGGGAGCCCCGGCGCGAGCATTTGCAGCGGGCGGGTGGCGGAGGGCTCATTCAGCAGCACATCTGCGATCGGCTGGGCGAGAAGGTACAGCACCGTCATGGCGATGAGGCTCAGAGTGAGCGAACAGGCGATTCCCTTTCGCACCGCGCTCTTGGCGTAGCCCGGATCGTCCTTGGCCATGGCTTCGGCCACCAGCCGGGTAACGGCCAGGCTGATCCCCGAGGTGGAAATGGTGATCGCCAGGATAAAGACAGAGAAAATCAGCTGGTAAAGACCGAGCCCGGCCGCACCGATGCGGTCTGAAATAAACACGCGGTAGCCGATGTTTAGCATCCGCATAAAAAGCGACCCGGCGGTCAGAATCAGTGTATTGATGAGAAAAATGCGTTTATTCATAAGGCAAAGCACCATTCCTGTTCCAAATCATTCCATGGGCGTATGGTCAAATGTATTCGTCCGTAAGGGAAAAATATGTATAGGCAATTTACTTTCAGCGTGGCTGCATTACAAATAGAAACACAGCTTCTTTCCCTGACTTTGGCAGAGGAAGAAACGAATCGCTTTTTTAAAGTGGTGTTGCTATACAATTTTCGCGCAATCGTGTACAATAAGGAGCAGAACAGAAAGGGGAGCCAAAAGAAGATGGAATGGACAGAAGTGACAATCACCGTGCCGGCCGAATCAGTGGATTTGGCGGGGGACATTGCCCAGATGGTGGTACCCTACGGTATTTATATTGAGGATTACTCGAATCTGGAGCAGGAAGCCTGGGAGATCGCCCACATTGATTTGATCGATGAAGACCTGCTGAAAAAAGACCGCACCAAGGCGCTGGTGCACGTGTATATCGACCCGAAGGAAAATCCGTCGGAGGCGGTCGCGTTTTTGAGCGAACGCTACCGCGCAGAGGGGATTCCCTTTACCATTGATACCGGTGCCTGCCTCGAGGAAGACTGGATCAACAATTGGAAAAAATATTTTAAGCCGATGCCGGTAGGCAAACGCCTGTTGATCCGCCCCACGTGGGAGGAAGAATACGATGCGGGCGGCCGCGCCGTGCTGCATCTGGAGCCGGGCGTGGCGTTCGGAACCGGTACGCACGAAACGACCCGCCTGTGCATGGAACTGCTGGAGGACTATGTAACACCGGCCTGCGAGATGCTCGACGTCGGCTGCGGCAGCGGGATTTTGTCCATCGCCGCGCTGCTGCTCGGTGCACAGCGCGCTGTCGGTGTGGATATTGACGAGGCGGGCGTTCGCACCGCGGTGGAAAACGCGCGCATCAACGGTTTGTCGGATCGCTTTACCGGGATTCACGGGAACCTGACGGATAAGGTGCATGGCACGTTCGACGTGGTTGCCGCGAACATTGTGGCGGATGTGATCATCCTGCTGACCGGCGACATCCGGCAGTTCTTAAAGCCCGGTGCGGTGTATCTCGTCAGCGGGATCATCGATACACGCGAGCAGGACGTGCTTTCGGCAGTGGAGAAAGACTTTGAGATTCTTCAGCGCCGCGAGGAAAAAGGCTGGGTGGCCATGGCGCTGCGGAGCAAAGAATAACAAATCATCATTACACATTGTAAAAACAGGCGCGTTTTCCAAAAGGAAAACGCGCCTGTTTATTACTGAATGTATATTTTGCACTGGTATAGACAAATGGGAAAAGATCGGCGTCAGCTTTGGGTAGCCAAAATCTCCGTTACCTTTGCTTTCAGCTCTGCTGCCGCCCGGCAGGGGTCGGCCGCCTTCATCACAGCGGAAACGACGGAGATGCCCGCAATCGGAACGCCCCGAAGAATGTCGCAGTTCCCTTCATTCAGGCCGCCGATCGCCGCCACAGGGATGGAAACGCTGCGGCAAATCTCGTCTAAGGTGGAAACCGGAGTCAAAACCGTTTTCACCTTTGTGGTGGTCGGGTAAATCGCGCCGACGCCAAGGTAATCCGCCCCCTCCCGGGCGGCTTTTTGCGCCTGCTCCACCGTTTTGGCGGTAGCCCCCACGATTTTGCCCGGGCCAAGCAGAGCGCGGGCCGCGAAAACGGGCAGGTCGCTTTGCCCCACGTGTACCCCTGCGGCGTCTACCGCGGCGGCAATATCTGCCCGGTCATCGATGATCAGGGGGATATGGTACCGGTCACTGATGCTTTTGACCTTTCGCGCCAGCTCGAAATACTCCCGTCCGGATTTCTCTTTTTCCCGCAGCTGCAACAGCGTGATTCCGCCCCGGCAGGCCTGCTCTATCCGCTCGAGGAATACCGGTTCTTCCAGACCGGTGCTGTCGGTTACCAAATAAAGTGTCAGGTCAAGCATGTTCCATCCTCCCGTTGTAAACAGTGCAGTTTACGGTTTTTTCGAGCTGCCGGTCGGTGACGAGATGCAGCAGATCCATCAGGCGCAGAAAAAAGCTGGACGGGCCCTGATGCTCCCCTTGTGCCAGCTCGCCGCACACTCCAAAATAAGAGACCGCCAGCAGCGCGGCGTTCAGCGGCTCACCGCCGGCCAAAAAGCCGGCGGTGAGAGCGCCCAGCATGCAGCCGGTGCCGGTGAGCAGCGACATCGTTTTGCAGCCGTTTCTAAGTACATAAGCCCTGTGGCCATCGGTCACCAGGTCGATCGCGCCGGTGCAGGCGATCACCGCGCCGGTATTAAGGGCAAGCTGCGCCAGCACGGCGATGTGTTCGTCCAGTGAGACCTCGGTCACGCGGTCCTGTTCCCCCGCATCGATGCCCTGAGCGTGGCTGGGTAGACCTGCCAGAGCACGCAGCTCTGAGCTGTTGCCTTTGATCACGCAGGGGCGGCACTCCCGGATGAAATCGCGGGCAAAGGAGAGCCGGGGGCTGCTGCAGGCAACGCCCACCACGTCGATGACGCAGGGGATACTTTTTTCCAGAGCCGTTCTGCCCGAAATCATCATGGCCTCCATGCGGGTGGCGCTGATATTCCCCAAATTGACGGCGAGCGCCCGCGCCTGTGCGGTGATCTGTGCGGCCTCCGGTGGGTATTCCGCCATGATCGGCCGGGCCGAAACCGCCAGCAGGGCGTTGGCGCAGTCCCTCATCGAGATCGGATTTGTGATGCAGTGGATCAGCGGCTTTTCGCGCCGTACGCGGTGCCGAATCTGCAGCAGCTCAGACATTGTGAATGTTGCTTTTATGGGATTTGTCATACACCTTCGCCCCCAATTGCTTTTGAATGGAAGTGAGCATCCCCGTCTTGGCCAGCGCGCTCAAAAACAGGAACGCAATGCCGCCGCCGATCAGCGTTCCGCCCAGAAACAGCGGGATGTAAAAGGCCCAGCCGATGCCCTGCTTGCCGACCAGCAGCGTCATCACCGGGTAAGAAACCAGCGCGCCGATGATGCCGGTGCCGATGATTTCACCGATCACGGCAAAAATCAGCCTGCCGCCCGAAAGGCGGTACAGAATCCCCGAAAGAGCGGCCCCGAAAATAGCACCGGTAAGTGCCAGCGGGGGAATCCCCATGAGCGTCATGCGCAGAATCCCGATGGTAAAGGCGCACGCAAAGGCGTAGCCCGGCCCCAGAAACACGGCGCACACAATATTGATCAGATGCGCCATGGGGCACATCCCCTCAATGCGCAGAATGGGGGAGATCACCACCCCGATCGCAACCATCATCGCGAGCATGACAAGCTTTAAAAAACGCGGACTTTCTTTCATAACAGTATTCTCCTCAACAAATAGAGTCGTACCACTTGAAAAAGCCGATGATTTCTTCCTCCACCGTTAGGCGGGGAAAGAAATCATGGTACTTATATCAGGTCATTTTCAAAGTGGATTGGATGAAACCATATTGTTGATTGGAGCAGTAAGCCGGCCCGTCAGGGCGCAAAAAAAGACAAAGAAACAGCAAGCCGGTACGGCGCCAACCCAATATTGGCCGGTCGAAGCTCAAAAGCTTCCTCTCAACCCGAAACACGGGCTCCCTCGCTATTTCGTTGTCTTGTGTTACCGGTACAGGGCGCTCCCCCTCTGCCGGGGCGCCTGCTTTGGATGGTATCGTCCGCTTTGCGGCGAATCAAAACGGGCGGCGCCAGGTAAGGCGCCGCCCAAATCACATGTTGTGCTGTCAGCATAACTCCCTACGTTGGCATAATCCAAATCAGGTCAAGGGTCAAAGGTCGGTTCCTTTTTCTCAGCCCGAAACACGGGCTCCCCTGTTATTTCCGGTTTAGTATAGCATAGCTTTCCGTCTGCTGTCAAACAGAGTTTTCCAGCTCGGAACTATTTCGCAATGGCCGTAAAAGCTTTCTGGAATTGCCTGCTTTTGTTGTTTACATCCCCAAATTCTCATTGATGATGATGACTTCGGCCTCTACTCCTTTCATTTTCTTAAGGTGAATATTCATCGTATTACAGATTCTGTCCAGACTGGAACAGTTATAGCAGCGGTCGCCCTTTACCGCACACGGCGTGTGATACCCAAACCGTTTGGCATTTTGCGGCGCCGCAATATTTCGGGCCCGCCAAATCGCCTTTTCAAGTGTCGGCTCAATTTTATTGGTGCCGAAAACAAAGAATACTTTCTTGTGGCCAAATAACGACCCTGCAACCCGATTTCCGGTTCCGTCGATATTTACCAGTTCGCCGGTTTCCGAGGCTCCGTTCACAGAGGTGAAAAACATATCTGTGAGAAGCGCCTGTTTTGCAACTTCTCTGAATTCCTCCCCGGTATAACTGGATGGGTCTGTTATGTCATTGTTATTGGATAATCGCTCGGCAAGCTTCAGGGCTGCGAGGGTCGCCGAGTCCCCGAATCCAACCGTCATGCTGTTCACACAGCCTTCCAGGTAATTTGCTGCTTCCGCGGCGGTTTCAAAATAGGAGACCTGGTAGCCGTTACGGGTGAATGCCTGAATTATTTTGTTGTATTTCATGAGCCATCGCTCTCCTTTCCAAAAAACGATCATACAGGGGAATCAAAGCCATTCCCGTTAGAATCAGCAATATCCCGCATGCCCCGGTAAAGCCAATGGTTTCATTTAAGAAGATCCGGGCTGAAATCGTCGCTCCAACAGGCCCCAGTGCGCAAAACAGCCCAGCGCGTTCAGCCGTTGTATACCGCTGAGCGAGCGGCTGGAGCGTGAATCCGAAACCACTGCATACGACGGCCAAAGTAAGGATCATTACCCAGGTTTGTATTGTGGAAGGGATACGCGGGGATCCCAGAAAAAGAGCTGCCGCCACGCTGTAGGCCCCCATAAACCCCACCTGTAAGATCCCAAGGGCCAAAGGGTCACCCTGTTTGCTGATTCGATCGGTCAGTATGATGGAGCAGGCGTAGAATACTGCTGACAACAAGCACAGTAATTCTCCTCCCGACAATTGGAACGAGCCGTCCTTCAGGGTGAGAAGTCCCACTCCGAAAAGGGAAAGAACGGTACTGATCAGCACGGGAATGCCAGGAGCTCTCCGGTTCAGCACAGCCTCAAATAATGGGACAAAAACAATAGCGGTGTTTTCCAAAAATGAAGCGGTGGAAGCATTTGTTGTTTGAAGGCCGGAAACCTCCGCGGCCATGGTCGCAAAAAAAGAGGCTCCCAAAAGCATTCCTTTCGTCAGGTCTTTTAGGGAAATGCGGCTCAGCCTTTTCCATCCGAACGGCAAAAGGAGCAGAAACGCGGTCAGAAAGCGAAACCCAAGCAGCGAGAAGGTTTCCATCTCCTGAAGTCCGATTTTTGTCATTACAAAAGAAGTGCTTCTGGCAAAAATCACAAGGATCAAAAGCCATTCCGCCTGTGTGCGCGAAAATTGAATCCTGTTAATCGGAACATCCCCCCGTTATTTCTTTCTTGACAATAGTATACAGTTCATCTATATTTGAGGAAGGCGACAATATATCAACTTATATTTGACGTTTTGTCAAGAATGGGAGAGGAAAATGGATATTGAGAAATGCAGGGCATTACTTTGCATCTTAGAAAGCGGGAGCTTATCCGCTGCTGCGGAGAAACTGGGATATACCCCTTCGGGCATCAGCCGCATGCTTGCTTCTCTGGAGCAGGACGCGGGATTTCCGCTTTTGACCCGCAGCCGCCGGGGAGTAGCCTCTACGGCCGAGTGTGAGAAATTGCTGCCGGTATTTCGGGAACTCAGCTATTGGGGGGAGCAGTATGCGCAGCTGTCGGCGCAGATAAGCGGTGTTGAAGTGGGGGAAATCAGCATCGGAACCTCATACCGAACCTATTATCCGTGGCTGACGCAGCTGATTTCCGAATTTTTTCAATCTTACCCCAAAGTGAAAATACATATTGTGGAGGGGAACAGCAGTGAGCTGGTTCTCGCAATGGAAATGCATCAAGTGGATCTTTGTATTATCAGCAGGCGGGAAGGGGATTTCTTGTGGATTCCCCTGCAGGAGAATCCGGTTGTGGCATGGCTTCCTCCCGATCATCCTTATGTACAGGAACCCTGCGTTCCCCTGAACGCATTTGCATCGGAGCCCTATATCGATACTTACCCGGATCAGGATACGGATAATGCGAGAATATTCAGGAGCAATCACATAAAGCCGAATACATGCTTTTCCACTACCGACAATTATGCGACCTACAATCTGGTTGGAGCCGGCCTTGGAATCAGCCTGAATAACGGCCTGAATGCGGATGGATGGAACGGAAATGTCGTGATCAAGCCTCTTGATCCGCCGCAAACGGTAACCATAGGGATTGCTGTTCCTTCCATGGACATCCTTTCGCCGGCCTCCCGAAGATTTGTTTCTTTTGTTAAAAATCATTTTGACCGTTTATAATGGGACATGTTTTGGATTTGTCCGATTGCGTTCCGGCACGTCAAAAGCCCGGTACAGCATACGCTGTACCGGGCTTTCTAGTCATAATTCATAATGAAGCAGTGAGATTGTGTCTTTTAATCGGATGTTTCCGGCGATTCTTCTTTTTCAGAATCCGGTAGTTCGGCATCCGCCTCTGAAAGGGTCTGCTCGTTTTCCGCCGGGTCGTTCGGCTCGGGAATCACCGGGAACGAAACGACAACGCTGAAGAGATCGGCGTCCGTGCTGATGGAAAAGCTGCCGCCGCAGGCTTCGGTAAAGCTTTTGGCGATCGAAAGCCCCAGGCCGGAGCCATCGGTGCTGCGGGATTCGTCGCCCCGCACAAAACGCTCGGTCACATCGGGAAGATTATCCAGGGCAAAGCGAGAGGTGTTTTTGATCTGCGTGAGGGCGATGCCGTCCTGCACGGTGAGCTGAATGAACACGCGCGAGCCCTCCAGCGAATACTGCAGCGCATTGCGGATCAGATTCTGAAAGACGCGGTACATCCGGTTGCCGTCGGTCAGGACATAAACCGGCTCCTGCGGCAGATCGAGGCGGAGCGCCAGATGTGCGGCCGCGACGGACTCTTCCATATCGGCCAGCGTCTGCTGAATCAGCTTCTGCAAAATCAGCGGTTCGGGGTGCAGCTCAATGTTTCCGGTGC
>JAEXDU010000129.1 GCA_023401495.1 Bacillota bacterium | reverse complement strand
TTTATAGATACGGAACGAATCGCGCAGGGTGTGAAAATGGGAGCCTTTGTTGCCATTCCTATAAATCGTCTGGATTGGCTCCTCCAGGATGTGGATGTTCCGACGGGCACACTGTAAAAGGACATTCATTTCGTATTCGTAGCGGCTGCCCGGCACACTGAACAAAAACGGGAGCATCCGCACGGTAAAGCTGCGAAGTCCGGTTTGCGTATCGCTCACCCGCAATCCGGTCGAGAGGGTAAATACCGCCCTTGTTACGGTGTTGCCAAACTGGCTGCGTGCCGGCGTACCCGGCCCGAAGGAACGCACACCCAGAATCAAAGCACCAGGTGCAGCCGCGGCCCGCTTGGCGATTTTCTGCGCATCATCGACCGTGTGCTGGCCGTCCGAATCCATCGTCACGACAACACTGTCCGCACCGAAATTCTCGCGGATATACCGGTACCCTGTTTTCAGGGCGTGTCCCTTCCCCCGGTTCGGTTCGTAGGAAAGCACCGCCGCATAGGGCCGGCATTGCTGAAAAATATTCCGGTAATCGGGGCCGCTTCCGTCGTCCACGACCACTATTGTAAAGCCGGAATCAAAAAGCTGTTTGGTCAGATCGATCAAAATCTCTGTCGGTTCGTAGGCGGGAATCAAGGCGATCGTTGGCATATCAGATACCTCCAAAAAGGCTTCGGGTTTCTGTCGGCTGTCCGCAAAGCCTTCTCGCCAATCCGCCGGGGGCCCTGCGACGCTCTCATTTTGAGAGAAACAGATGAATGCGCTTGGATGGCTGCCATCCCTCTGTTGTGCCCACAGTATAATCCCGGAAGCTGAAAGTACCCTGAAAAGAAAGGGGCGATTTCGCTCCCAATTTTTTCATGCGGATTTGCCCTGTTATCCCGCAAAAACCGCATGGCACCGGAAAAAAATGATTTTTCTCAAATAATTTCTCCTTCTCCGTTCTCAAATCGTTTTCACTCTGTTCATGGTTGCCTTAACAGGAATCTGCCATAGAAGAAAAAACGGTGTATCCCTCCTGCTTTGGTCAAGGGAGACACACCGTTCTGATTTATTTTTATGAAAATTAATATGAAATATAAAAAATGGTCCGGCAATTGCCGGACCGGTCTTTTCCATAGAGGAGCCGTAATGCTCCCCCGTTTATTTTTTCGTTCAATTTCCGGCCGAATTGCCCGCACTGGAGTTTTCCGCAGCCTTTTTAGCAGCGGCCTTCGCGGCTTCGTCCTTATATTTTTCATAAAATGTGGCTGTGAGCGATACCGTTACCTTATTCGCAGCGATGCTTCCCTGTCCGCCGGAATCCGTATCCGTTGAAACGGTTATTTTGCTGAGAGAGCAGCGATACGGGCACCCGTACAGATTCGACAAAATCTGCTTGGCCGCCGCGTAGTTGCGGGCGGTGAAAGTCATCTGAATCGGGCGGAATATCATCTCATCCCCAAAATTGACATTTGAAAACGTGAGGTGATATTCCCCGGCCGCACTTAAAATCGCATCGAGCTGAACAATCACATTATCGATGTTGTCGTAATTCGGAATCTCTGAGGAAAGATATTCCCCGCTGTTTTTCAGGTTTTGCAGCTCTGTCTGCATCTTTTGAAGCTGCTGAAGCTTTGCAGCCTCCCGCATCTCGGCGTCCTGCGCTTGGGTGATCCGCCCCTGCGCCGCCGCCTGCCGGGCCTCGATCGGGGCCAGAAACAGCTTAAAATACCCGGCGAAAAGCGCCAGAAGCAGCAAAACGCCCAGCAGAATCCGCTCCCTTTGAGAAATGGGCCTTTTCATGAGGACGCCCCCTTCCCGGAGGACGCCGCGACAGGTTCCTCAACAGCAAGCGTAACTGTCATGGCCGCCGTAACCGTTTTGTTCTTCTCATCGGTAGCCGCGGTGTATACCTGTACATTCTCCACCATCCCGCTCGACATCAGCCGCTGATAAATCGATGAGATGTTGTTCAGCGTGACTCCCGACAGCTTCACAGTGATCACCGGGGAGGAAATCGTAAAGGAGGAAACCTGCGCATTGGCCAGCAGCTCATCCTCGATCAGCCGCAGGCATTTCATCGGGTCGGCCTGTCCGCTCAGCCTCGGCTGGGTCTGCGTTTCAATTTGATACTGCTCCAATACCTGTTCATAGTTTGCGGTTTTGTCTTTGAGCTGGCTGATCTGCTCTTCCTGGCGTTCGGCCTGTGTCTCAGCGCGGGCCGCTGACTCCAGCGGATCGATAATCCCTAATTTGCAGAACAGCAGAACCGCTATGAGCGATACGGCAGCAATCGGGAGCACAATTCCCAGCCCGCGGAGCCTATAATCCCGCTGTGCCAGGTTGATGGTCGTTTTAATGGGGTTCTTCGTACCCTCACCCAATTACAGTCACCTCCCGTTCATTTCCAGCGCCACACCCACCGCGGCGGGGCACAGTTCGGCCAGAGCACCGTCGTCGTTTGGCACCAGCTCTGCGACAGAGTGAATGTTCAGGCGCAGAGTCTCCCGCAGAACCTCCATCAGCTCCGGCGAGGAAGCCAGTCCACCGCCGAAATAAATGTCCTGCAGGTCGGAATCGGGAGTGTTGAACCCGTAAAAGTTTACCGCGCGCAGAATCTCGACCGCGATCCGGGTGTAGCGGTCCTGAGCAGACAGCCTGTCCGCTTCTTCCTGCGGGCCCATCGCCACCTGGCGCACCGGTACATCGCTGTATTCGATCACACGGGTGGTTTCATATACGCAGCCCCGGTACATGTGAACCCGGATGGAGCGGTACCCAAGATCTGCAATGCAGTATTCGCGCGGATGATCGTCTTCGTGAGCCTTCTCATACGTGCTGATCAGATTGCGGTAAGTAAGGTACTCCGGCACAGCGACCGCAAGCCTGAGGCCCGCACGCCGCAGCATGGAGCGCCACTGCCGAATCACTCGCTTGGGAGTGGCCGCAATCAAAAGATCGAGCTTTTTTGCGCCGCCGGGGGAATCCTCCGGCGTGTCCACCACCGCGTAGTCGTAAAAATACTCGTCCTTATCCTGCTGTATGTAATCATGAAATTCATAGGGCAGATTCACTTTCAGCTGCTTTGCAGTCATAAACGGCACCGTAACACGGCGGACAAACGCGGCATTCGGCGGCAGTACCAGCGCACAGTTTTTCACGCTGATCTTCTCTCTTCGCACCAGCTCGCGCAGCTCCTTTGCCAGAGCATCGGAACAGGCCACGCGCTGCCCTTCCCGCGGCAGCTCCCCCGTTAAGACGGAGCAGTGCAGCCGCTGCACGGCGGAACCCTTTACAACAGCCAGCTTTACCGCGCCGGTGCCGATGTCCAGTCCCAAATAGGTCATGCTTTTCCTCCCCTGTCGATGGGCTATTCTATACGATCTTCCCTGAAAACAGTAGATCACACTGGAAGACCAGACCAGCCGGCCTGCCTTTGGGCAGCACGGCGGAGAATCAAATTAGAGAAACAAATTTACATAATATTCCACGGCGGTCTCTGCCGCGAGCAGCGAAAGATATACACCGGCCGCAATCGCCGGGCCGAACGGGAACGCCTTCGGATTTTCGGGGTCCCCTGCGGTTTTCTTTGTCAGGGCGGCAAACAGGAGCCCGAAAACGCTGGAGACGAGTATCAGAAACAAAATATCCTGAATGGAAAAAAACAGACCGGCCGCGAAAAAGAACTTAATATCTCCCCCGCCCATGCTTTCCTGCCGCAGCGCACGGTCCATCAGGAGCGTGAGCAGCAGCAGCGGAACGGAAGCGGCAAGCCCGCTCATAAGGCCGCTCCCTACATTTTGCAGGAACGCACCGCCGTTTAAGAACGGGGTAAACACCGCCCAATCTATCACAATCGCCAGCAGCAGCCCGTTCGGAATCAGACCGGTATCGTAATCCACCAGGGCCACCATCAGCAGAAGAACTGTCAAAATCAAATATTGCAGGGTTTGCAGAGTAATGCCATACCGCAGTGCAATACCCACGAACGCCGCCGCGCACAGCAGCTCCGTTACCGGGCATCGGACGGGAATTTTCGCGCCGCACCAGCGGCACCGCCCGCGCTGCACCAGCCATGAAACGACCGGCACCAGCTCTTTCGCGGTAAGCACATGGCCGCACTCGTCACAATGGCTGCGGCCGCGCAGAAAATCCTCGCCCACGGCGATGCGCCATGCCGTGCATGCGGCAAAGCTGCCCATCACCGTGCCGAGAACAACGGTTAAAAACAGCAGGTAAGCCGTTAGCACCGGGGTCAATTCATATAATAGCACAGACGGCTCCTCCTGTCTTGGTGAAAATTTCGGAAACTCCTACCGTATCCTATCTAAGAATACGAGGGATTATTTGTATCACTGAAAATTAGAAGTCAATAAAAAACATTCATTCCATCCTTGTGGACTTTATGTATAAAATTGTCCAACAAGAAACACGAATGCTCTAATTACGGTGCTGTTTTTAGATCTGAAACGGAATCAACTGTACCATTGGAAGCAATTATAACTGTATAATACTTGTAGCCAGAAGTTGTCGGTTCTGAGCTTTTAATGACCATATTGCCTTCGTTGTCAACTACTGCATAATAATTTGCGCCGTCAGTGTCCTTATCCAGTAGGTACTGAGTAACAGCCATTGATTTTGCAGAACGTTTATTAGCATCCTGGACTTGTTTTTTCGCATCAGTCAACTGTGCACTGAACACCGGAATTGCAATCGCCACCAAAATAGCAATAATCGCAACGACAATCAGCATTTCCATCAGGGTAAAACCTTTTTTTGATTTTCTCTTTTTCTGCAGGGTTTGTAACGTGTTTTTCATAGGTATTTTCCTCCTTCAATTTTTTCGCCCTTGCTGGGTCGGGGTATCTCATTTGAGCGATTGGTTTATTTATGTATCAGCCGGCATGGAAAAGCACCGGCGGAATACCGAAAGGATTGTCAGCCGTCTGTTTTCAGCCCATATTGGCATACAGGGTAAACATCGGCAGGTAAACGGCGAGCAGAACCAGCAGGACGATCACTGCCAGAATGCAGATGATGATCGGCTCAAGCAGACTGAGCGCCTTGCGCGACGCCAAATCCGTCTCGTTGTCGTAATACACACCGACCATATCGAGCGTATTTTCAAGCGAACCGGTTTCTTCGCCAATCCGCACCATTTCAGAGACCAGATCGGGAAACACACCCGCGAAATCGAGACAATAGCTCAGCGTTTTTCCTTCCTCCAAGTCGGAAAGTCTGCCGGTCACCTTCGCGCCGATCCATGCGTTATCAAGAATGGACGCGGTGACGGAAACCGCCTGAAGCACCGGCAGGCCAG
>JAEXDU010000107.1 GCA_023401495.1 Bacillota bacterium | reverse complement strand
TGGCTCAGGCCAACACTCAGCCCCAGAGCATCTTGAAGCTCCTCCAGTAATTGACTTTCTTTTCGAACTTGATTTAGCTTACCCGGAAACGGGATTGAGAAGGCAGACAGCTTCGGCTGTCTGCCTTCTCTTTTTTTCTTCTTCTCTTCCCCACTGCAGAAGTCTGATCAGAATCTTTACTTTTGTCCAGTGACGATCTTTTTCAAGGCGCTTTTGTCAGCTAACAAGTAAGTTCCATAAAACAAAACATAGAATCGAAATAATAAAAAAGAAGCATATAAGATTTCTCTCATACACTTCTCTCTATTCACACTGTGCCTGATTGCGCCCATTCTGTTTGGCCAAATATAACTTTTTATCCGCCCGTTCTACCAGCGCGGCTGGACTCTGCTGCGGCTGAGGCTGCATAGACGCCGACCCGAGACTGATGCTATGAGCACAAGGGCTCTCGCACTTCACTGCCGAAATCAGTATTTGGTTTACGCTCGTTACCAGCCTCTGTGCAAGGCCTCTTGCCCTTTCTGCTGGCAGACCGGGAAGCAATACGGCAAATTCATCGCCACCGTACCGGTAAAAAAAATCCGTCACGGATTTCAGTTCTTGTTTTAGAGTTTGCGCCACTATTTGCAGCATGAAATCCCCGTGCCGATGTCCATAAGTATCGTTATACTCTTTGAATTTATCAACATCCAGCATGATCATGCTCAGCCAGCTGCGCTCACGCGCCGCACGGCTCCATTCATACTGCAGCTGAATATCAAACGCGCGCCGGTTGGCGATTCCGGTCAAGCCATCCATCAGGCTAAGGTGCTCAATCGTCTGAATCTGCCTGATAATATGAATCTGCGTATTCACACGGGCTAAAACAATCGCGTTCTTAAATGGCCGTTTGATATAATCCACTGCTCCTAGCAGAAAGCCTTTTTCTTCGTCTTCATCGCTGTCAAGCCCTGTGATAATAATGACCGGAATATTACGGGTCTCTTCAGATTGTTTCAATGTAACAAGAACATCAAATCCATTTGCATCCGGCAGGATGATATCGAGCAGAATCAGATGCGGTTCAAATGTATGTACCTTTGCCAGCGCATCCTCTGCTGTTGTCGATGTCACAATCGCATAGCGGCTCTCCAGAATTTTTCGCAGAACCATCTGATTGAACAGGCTGTCTTCAACGATCAGTATTTTATATTTTGTTTTCTCTGCACCCTCATCAAACACATTCTTTTCCTCCACGCTCTCCCATTCTTAATGTATGTCCCTCTCTTTGATTGCTGGAGTGATTCTCGATATTCCCTTACACATTGTATCAGAAATATTTTACCTTCACAAGGAATGTTTCGCAATTATTTGTAAATTTCGACTTAAATATTCTAGATTATAAGTTATTTTCGACCAACTGTCTGAAATTTTTCTTCAGACGATGCTTGGCCAAAATTTTTTATAGTATTGTGACCTCTGTCCCAAGCTCTCATATGATAGTATGTACCCTACTGCTTTGATCAAAACCTTGGGTAACTTTATAAAAATGAGGGTAGCATAATGGCATATTTCGAACCGGAGATGAGAATATACGGAAGTTGTAATCCTTGCCAGCCAAGTCAGCCAAGTAATGTAGTATGCTGCTGTGGTACTGCCGGGCCAACTGGGCCTACCGGTGCGACAGGAGCAACCGGGGCAACCGGCCCTGCTGGGCCTGCGGGCGCTACGGGCGCAACTGGGGCAACCGGTCCCGTTGGACCTACTGGCGCTACGGGTGCAACTGGCCCCGTTATTTAAGGAAAACTGCAAAAACCATTATTCTATGTTGGATAAGGGGAATATTAAAATAGCAACTATTACATTACACAGGATATCATCCGGTTTTACAAGGTGGACGGTATTTCTGCAACTGTATAGCGACAGGCCAAGTTAGAGTCATTGAAAAATCCTCCATTCTCTCGCAAAATAAGGAGCGGGAAAAATTTGTTGCTTATATTTTAGAAGAGCTTTATAATAAATATGGACTTTCATATGGATGCGCTGGTTTTCTTTTCTTTTACAAAGATTGTGAGCAAGGCGCGAATGGTGGAAACAATGTCGGGCCTGCGAAAACTCGGTATCAGTTTGATGCCGGATGTCACGAAAACGCTTGATTATCTTCTTCTCAGTGTGGACAAACTATTCTTTGCAAATGTTTTGAAGTATCGATTGATAGATGGTTTCTGGCTGGCGATCCACTCCTTTGGAACCGAGCCAAAAATGAAGGTGTACTATTTGTCCGACAGGCCGAAAACGGAAAAGAACAAGAGCTCGACCGATTGAACTATTTAAAAAAGAGAAATGGTTCATTGACAATTAGTTAAGGGAAATGGCTCAAATAACCAAGGGGTGGGAGTTATGAATATTATTCTGTTGTCCGGCGGTTCGGGGATGCGGCTTTGGCCGCTGTCAACCAGCGCCCGTTCGAAGCAATTTTTGAAGCTTTTGCAGGATGAGAACGGCAGACCGGAATCAATGGTACAGCGGGTTTATCGTCAGCTTTTGGATGCCAGGCTGGAAGCGAATCATATTCTGATGGCAACCGCCGCTACCCAGCAAGAAGCGATCCTGGGGCAACTTGGGAATCAGATTGAAATTGTCGCGGAGCCGGAGCGCAGAAATACGTTCCCCGCCATTGTGCTTTCCGCTGCTTATCTGTATTTTGAAAAGAAATGTTCTCCGGAAGAAGTAGTTGTGGTCATGCCGGTGGACACCTATACGGAACCGGCATATTTTGATGTTCTCCGCCAGATGGCGGAGACTGTCGGCAGCAACCTTGCCGATTTGGTGCTGATGGGAATCAAACCACAGGAGCCTTCCGAAAAATACGGTTATATGCTTCCGAAATCCGGACAAGCAGCCGGGGCAAGCCAAATCGATCGATTTGTGGAAAAACCGACTGCGGATATTGCACGGGAAATGATTGCGAGCGGTGCAATGTGGAACGGCGGCGTCTTCGCGTTTCGGCTTGGGTACTTGATGAAGATTACCGAAGCGGCAATCCATCCGGTCAGCTTTGAGGATGTCCGATGCCGGTACCATGAGTTGACCAATGAAAGCTTTGACTACGCTGTGGTGGAAAAAGCCAAATCTGTCGCTATGATTCCTTTTGATGGGCTTTGGAAAGATCTCGGTACATGGAACTCTTTAACAGAGGAACTCTCTACAAACCAAATTGGAAAAGCTATTTTGAGCGAGGATGTGCAAAACACCCATGTCATCAACAAGCTGGATATTCCAATTGTGACAATAGGCGCCAGCAATCTGATTGTGGCAG
>JAEXDU010000070.1 GCA_023401495.1 Bacillota bacterium | reverse complement strand
ACCGGACAAGGGATGCTTTCTGTTCCAGCCCCCTCTAGTTGGAATACCCACCGGTTTTCGTTTGATTACTCTCTCTTTTTTAATATCAGGGCGCCGCATCACTGCGGCGCCCTGATATTTTTATGCCTCTTTCCGCACTTTGGCTGAAACGGTTCGGTTCCGTACGGTCTGTGTGTATTCAGCAGATTGGTTACGATCGTTTTGTTTCCTCCCGAAAGAAGGAGAGTTGCTGAATATCCTCTACACAAAAATGGCGCAAATCAAAGCAGGCGCCTTTTTCAGTTCCGATGCACAGCCGTACCCGGCAGCGCCCGCTGCGCCGCTGCAGCGGATTTTGGCGGATCACTACAGCCTGCACTGCGCTTTTAGGGAGCACCGCCGTAAACAGCTGATCGTTGACATAGCCGCAGGCCGCAATATGGGTGTCATCTTCAGCGAGAAAGGAGTTGCGGTATGCGGCTGTGCGGAGCAGCAGATGGTACATCGGGAATACCAACAGGAACAGCACCAATGGCGAGAATAGGGCGAGATACCGTACAAACAACGCGTAAAGCAGGAAAATCACCGCAGCGTGCAGTAGCGGCACCAAAAGAAAGCTCAGCAGAGTGTTTTTGGGCGGACGGATGCTTGTCATCCCCTCGCGCGAAAAGAAATACGGCGACTCCTTCGGGTAAAAGCGGGCCATGTGATAGCGCAGCTCCTGGGTATTTGCAGCTGCCATCAAAAGGCTGCGGTCGCCTTTCTCTTTGCCCGAGCCGATTGTATGCAGGTAGACTGACGACAGATGCAGCAGACGCATCATCAGCGTCTGGCGGATTGCCACCGCGCGGATGGCCTGATCGGTCAGCAGCTGCCGGCTGCGGAAAAACATCCCGCGTGAGATCATGGTACCGGCAGGACATGTGCCCGCGGTGAAAAAGGCGTAGCGGAAAAATTGTACCAGAAATGCGCAGAACCATCCCAATGCCATCAGCCAGCCGACGATTGCGACCGTAGGAGGCAGTCCCCAGGCGATCAGCCGCTGGGTCTGGTTTACGCTCTCATAAATCCCGTATAGCTGCCGGGTCAGCTCTTCCCCGAGCAGTTTTCCGGCGCGATTGAGCAAAAGGCCAATCACCAGCAGACCAGAGGCCGGGTTCGACCACGAGATGGCCATCAGTACCACGCGCACGGGGCTGGCGGCGTAGCGGTGTGTGATTTCTTCCCGCAGCTGATTCCACCAGCTTATCGGCTCTTTTTTGTGCAGCAGCAGTGTGAGGCTGGGGCGTTTCGCGTTTGCCGCGGGGCTGTCGAGCATTACCTGCACCGCCCCGAAAAGGTCGAGAATCGGGTTCAACCGCAGGAATACCGACGCAACACAATCCGCCGGAAGAATGCGGTGCTTGTAAAAGAACAGCCCGCTGTTCCAGTATAAAATGGAAAGGCTGTGTCCGTTGTCCTCCACGGCAGTGACCCCGTACCCGCAGCTGAGGTACTGAAAGCACGCGATTCCAACGACGGCTACCACACCGGGCAGGCTGCTCCATGCCACTTCTGAAAACGGCGCGCGGAACACCGCCTGCACCAGCGGGACAATCAGCAGGAAGAAAAAGCGGGAAAGATAGTTCCACAGCGTAACAACATGCGGGCGTTTAGTCATCGGCGGCCTCCTCAATGCGGCGCAGCAACTCGCGGGCGTCCGGTTCCGCCAACTGCCGCAGGGAGATAGGCGCACCGACCGGGCGTACCGAAAGCGTGCAAAGCCCCAGCAGGCTTTGCAGGGGCGTGCGTGAGATGGATGCGGTGAGGATCGTTTCGAGCCGCAGGGAAATGCGCACGGAAAACAGCACGCCCGTCCGCCAGGTCAGCCGGCCGTTTTCAAGGCCGGCCGAACTGGAGCGGAACAGGCGAGGAATATACCAAAAATAATACAATAAGTATATTATAATGAAAATAATACATAAAATAATGCCTACGATCGGGAAAAGTGCCGCAACAATGCCGCACACAAAGCATGCTGGCAGCGCGACTAGTGCTCCCCGAATGCGCCACAGGCGGATGCAGTTTTTCCCCAGCGCGAATTCCAAAGCAGATCACCCCAGATTATTTTCCCCAAAATCTCTGGATTATAAGGACCTCACGCCGTTTACGGCAACAAGTTGCCGACGGCTGGGAGAACCTTGAAACTCGAGCCTAATGAAATGATTCGCCTTCTGCCGATTATTGGGGCAGAGATATCTAATTCTCGTTATAAGAACCTCACGCCGTTTACGGCAACAAGTTGCCGACGGCTGGGAGAACCTTGAAACTCGAGTCTAGTGAAATGATTCGACTTCCGCCGATTATTGAGGCAGAGGCATCTGACTCTCGTTATAAGAACCTCACGCCGTAAGCGGCAACAAGTTGCCGACGGCTGAGAGAACCTTGAAACTCGAGACAGATGAAATATTTGTCTTCTATTGTTTTGAGGCAGAGACATCTGATTCTCGTTATAAGGACCTCATGCCGTATCTAAAATCCATTACGAAAGCGCAAAATGCAGAAGAGCCTCCAGGTTCAGGATTTGGATGCTCCGGTATTGGGTGGAAATCCAGCCGCGCCGGGCGAACTCACTTAAAACCCGGCTGACGGTTACGCGCGAGACTCCGGCCATGCTGGCCAAATCCTCGTGTGAGCAGGCGATGGATTCACCACCGCGTCCGCCTGAAAGCTCGGTGAGGATTTTTGCGATGCGCCGGTCAGCTTGCAGGAAAGTCATGTGATCCACCTGGTTGGACAGCATGCGCACCGTTTTTGAAAACAGGTGCAGCAGTTGAAAGGCGAGCATCGGCTCCTCGCGGAAGCAGTCGAGCAGAACCTCGCGGTTGATGGGGATGATCTGCGATTTTTCCAGCGTACGTGCGGAAGAAACGCGGGGAAGGCCGTCAAAAAACGCAGCCTCGCCGAAGATGTTTCCTTGTTCGAGCAGGGTGAGGGTTTTTTCCTGCCCGTTTTCAGAGCTCATAAAAATCCGCACCCGGCCGCTTTTCAGATAATAAAAACGCTCCGCCAGCTCACCCTGCCGGTAAATCATCTGGTTCCCCGGGTACACCCGGGGCGTCTCTTTGCGGCCCAATACCTCCCACAG
>JAEXDU010000017.1 GCA_023401495.1 Bacillota bacterium | reverse complement strand
CCTCGGGCCCGCCCGCACCGCCATCAAAGAGATGGTGGTGCATAAGATCAACACCGTTCTGGGCTGCGCAGGCAAAGCATAAAGGGCCCTGGAAACGGCCGCTTTGGGTCGCGGATCAATCTGTGATAAAAAGTCGCTTCGGCGGGAATACAGTGTGAACTGTTTTAGCTCTCCGGGCAAGCCCCTCTGTCCTTTGGACAAAGGGGCTTTTTTATATAGTATCTGCCGCTTGAGACGGTTTGCCCTGCAAAAGGAGAACGGCGTTGTGTCTGTTTGCCCGCTGATTTTGGACGGCCGCGCATGCCTTTGCTCCGGGCGGAGGAGAACAGATATTCCCCAAAAGGCTCATAATTGAGTCTGAACCCATCATATTTATTCAGACAGAGATACCGGCACAGGTACTTACACAGCCGCTGGATGCTGATCCGGCGGTTGAGTTCCCCTTGGCCCGGTGTGCAGGTGTCCGGATAAAATGGAGGGGGCTTGTTGTATGCGCGCAGAATTTGTTGATTCGGTATTGACCTTCTCGTTCGATAACATCGGCACGATGACTCTTGCGGCGATCTTCCTGCTGATCGGTTACTGGATCAAAAGTAAAGTTCATTTTCTCGAAAAGTTCTGCATCCCCGCTCCCGTGGTGGGCGGATTCTTGTTTGTGTTTATCAATTTCGGCTTTTACTTAAGCGGAGCGGTCAGTTTTCAATTTGATTCCACACTTCAGTCGGTCTTTATGCTCGCGTTTTTTACCACGGTAGGGCTGGGGGCCAGCCTGCGGGTACTGCTGACCGGCGGTAAGCTGCTGGTGATTTATTGGCTGGTGAACGTGGTGGTAACGGTGCTGCAAACGGGCATTGGCGTCGGGCTTGGCCCCATGGTAGGGCTGCACGCGGCCTATGGAATCGTCTCCGGGCCGGTGGCGCTGGTGGGCGGCCACGGCGGCGCGGCGGCCTACGGTCAGACGCTGGAAGCGATGGGCTACCCCGGCGCCAGTCTTGTCGGGCTCACGGCGGCAACCTTCGGTTTGATCGCAGCCAGCCTGATCGGCGGGCCTCTGGGCCGGAGGCTGATCATCCGGTATCGCCTGGAGCCAAAGCCCGAGGAGACATTTGAGATCGACGTGGCGGGCTACGAAACGGAAGCGGCGGAGCGGCCAGAGATGGATTATGCCGCCACCATGAAAAATCTGACCGCGCTGATGCTCTGCATGACGCTCGGGGCGGTCATCGTCGGGTATCTGGGCCAGCTGGTCCACATGTCGATCCCCACCTATGTGGGCGCGATGTTCTTTGCCGTGCTGGTGCGCAACCTGAACGAGAAGTATCATTTTTACGAGTTCCGCATGGACTTTAACGACAAGGTAGGCGATGTGACTCTGGGGCTGTATCTGTCGATGGCGCTGATGACGCTCAAGCTCTGGGAATTGGCCGCGCTGGCGCTGCCGCTGCTCATTGTGCTGGTCACGCAGACGGTACTTCTGGTTCTGCTCACATATTTCGTGATTTTCCGGATTCTGGGCAAGAATTACGATGCGGCCGTCATGTGCGCCGGCCTGATCGGGCACGACATCGGCTCCACCCCCACCGCGGTGGCCAACATGACGACCATTCAGCAGAAATATGGCGAATCCCGCAAGGCGCTGATCATCGTTCCCATCGTGGGCGCATTTTTGATCGATGTGTTCTATCAGCCGTTCGTCATCTGGTGCATCAATATTCTGTGCTGACCGTTCTTCCGCTGCGCCGCTGTGCAGGGGATTTGGAACAACGGCATAGATTTTTTCTTCGCATAAAAATGCTTGCATGAGCGCGCCGCGCTGTGCATATGTATTGGTATGAAATAAGGGGGAGAGAGCGATGTTCGTCGTATCTGTGAAAGCAAAGCGTAAAAATATCCTGCTGGTTATTTTCCTGATTCTGGTGCTGATTCTTGTTACGATTACCGCAGTGGTTGTTCATGGCTCCGGCAGCGAGGCGACGATGGGCGGCCAGAAATATAATCTGAAGGCGGAGAGCAATGAGGACCGCATTGCGTTTTTGACCCAGTTCGGCTGGGAGGTTACGGAGGAACCGGTCGAAATCCGTGAGGTGACGATTCCGGCGACCTTTAACGAGGTATATGAAAAATACAATGCTCTGCAAAAGGAGCAGGGGCTTGACCTGACCCGTTATGCGGGCAAAATCTGCAAACAGTGGGTGTATCAGATCAACAACGCCACCGATCAGGGTTCGCCTGTTCGTGCCACCATGCTGGTTTACAGCGGCAAGGTGATCGGGGGAGATATCAGCTCCACTCCGCTGGACGGCTCGATGTGCGGATTTGCAGGCAATGAGCGCATCATGCCCGGCAATACGGCGCAGCAGCTCACCTCTTCGGCGGAATCTGCCAAAGAGACGAATGTCAGCGAAATCCCCACCAACGCCTGGCCTACAGATTGACCCAAACGTATCGGCTATCATTTTATAGTATAGTTTAAAGCGCAGCGTGCGGAGAAGCTTCTCCGCACGTTTTTCGTCTTGACGTTTTCCGCCTGCCCACGGTACAATAGAGCCGACAGCTTTACAAAAGGACATTCATTTCTTCCCCCGCCTGCGGCGGGGGAAGAAATTGCCGTATTTAGCCGGATGCCGGTTCGGTTGTCTGGCAATAGTAAGAATACAAAAGGCAGGGGGAACATACGATGGCGCTGGAACGGCTCGATAAAATACTGGCTTCTCAAAATATCGGCAGCCGCAAAGAAGTGGGCCTGATGATCCGCAAAGGGCGGGTCACGGTGAACGGAGCGGTGGTGGTGCGGCCGGAGCATAAGGCGGACGAGGAACAGGATGCGATTGCGGTGGAGGGACGCGAGCTGGCGGTTTCCCGCTTTATTTACCTCATGATGAATAAACCGAAGGGCGTTCTGTCCGCTTCGCGCGATACCAGAGCAAAAACTGTTGTGGATCTGGTTCCGCAGGAATGGCAGCGCCGGGGGCTGTTCCCGGCGGGCCGGCTGGATAAAGATACCGAAGGCTTGCTTATTTTGACAAACGATGGAGATTATGCACATAAAATGCTCTCACCCAAAAAGAAAGTTGAGAAAATTTATGATGCCGTACTCGATCTGCCCATCGATTCACAGGATATCCTAGCCTTTTCTGTCGGAGTAAAAATGAAAGATTTCGAAGCGCTTCCTGCAAAATTGTCTGTTTTGCCCCCTGAGCTTGCCGACGCAAAAATCACGCCTTTGCAGCGTCAGGTGCGCGTATGTATCTATGAGGGAAAATTCCATCAGGTTAAACGAATGTTTATGGCCCGCGGAAAAACCGTGCTGGCGCTGCGCCGCGTGCAGATTGGTTCGCTGAAATTAGACCCGAATCTTTCCCCTGGTGAAATTCGACAGATGACTGCCAAAGAAATTCTGGCGGTTTTCACCTGAAAAGCCTCCTTGTTTTTATCACATCTTTAGCTTCTTTATGGGATTTACCTAAACGCTCCATGCAAAGTTTGGGTAAAAAAGGTCTGTTAAAACCGGGGTGGTTCTGATATATTAATAATATCAAATCTTGCTATTCCATCAGGTTTTTGGCGTCAAGTGACGCCATTCTTTCAGACTGATCCATATGCTCAGGAGGTTTATTATGGCAAGCTTATCACTCAGAAACATTTACAAGATTTATCCAGGCGGCGTGACGGCGGTTACGGATTTCTGCCTGGAGATCGAAGACAAGGAATTCATCATTTTGGTCGGCCCGTCCGGCTGCGGAAAATCCACCACGCTTCGTATGATCGCCGGGCTGGAGGAAATTTCCAAGGGTGAACTGTACATCGGGGACAAGCTGTCCAACGACATTGCCCCCAAAGACCGCGATATCGCAATGGTGTTCCAGAACTATGCGCTATATCCGCACATGACCGTGTTCGATAACATGGCTTTCGGCCTCAAGCTCCGCAAGACTCCGAAGGATGAGATCAAGCGCCGTGTGGAAGAAGCAGCCCGCATTCTGGATATCTCTCACCTGCTCGACAGAAAGCCGAAGGCTCTCTCCGGCGGCCAGCGTCAGCGCGTTGCGCTGGGCCGTGCCATCGTCCGTGATCCGAAGGTCTTCCTGCTTGACGAGCCGCTCTCCAACCTGGACGCAAAACTGCGTGCCCAGATGAGAACCGAGATCGCAAAGCTTCATAAGCGCCTCGGCACCACCTTTATCTATGTTACACATGACCAGACCGAAGCGATGACGATGGCCGACCGCATCGTTGTGATGAAAGACGGCTTCATTCAGCAGGTCGATACGCCCCAGAATCTGTATGAGCGCCCGGTCAACGAGTTTGTGGCCGGCTTTATGGGTTCGCCGCAGATGAACTTCCTCGATGCGGTTCTTGGCAAGGACGGCGCACAGTACACGCTGACTTTCGGCAAGACGACCGTGAAGATTCCGCAGTCCAAAACAGAGGGAACCTCTCTGGATGAATATGTCGGCAAGACCGTTACTTTCGGTGTTCGCCCCGAGGATGTCCACGACGAGCCTAATTTCCTCGCAAAATCGCAGGATAGCCTGGCTACCGCGGATGTAGAGGTAACGGAGCTGATGGGTGCGGAAATCTACCTGTACCTTAACTGCGAGGGCAATTCCCTCACCGCTCGCGTAGATCCCGCTTCCACCGCGAAGCCCGGCGATAAGGCCAACATCGCGCTGGACATGATGAAGTGCCATATCTTTGATAAGGACACCGAGCTGGCGATTCTGAACTGATTTCAGGTTTTCGCAGAGGGCGGAGTGTGTACGCACATGCCCTCGTTTCAATCAAACAGCAAACGGGCTATCTGTATGGATAGCCCGTTTTTCCATCGCATATATGCTTTTTCGGATGTTTCTGCGGCGAACAGCAGAAGTTTGTTTCTAGTTGACGGGAGTGCTGCGCCATACTGTGCGGAG
>JAEXDU010000015.1 GCA_023401495.1 Bacillota bacterium | reverse complement strand
GGCTGTGAAAAACCTTTCGCTAGCATTTTACAACCTCCTTATAAATTCATGGAATCACGCATGACGTGCATATTGATGCTGTGTTTTGTGTCGCTCTCATTATAACGGATACCCCCTTCTTCTCCCTAACACAATCCAGACATAAATCTGTAAAATACAAACTAAAAAACAGGAACATACAGAACAAATTTAGTTTTTTTGTTCATATTTACAAAGAAAGGAACCGCTATGCCAAGCCGGCCAAGCAGTCCCCTTATTCGACTATTTCTCTGATTTTATCTATATTTTCGCCGCTTCAGCACAGGAATCCCGAAACGCCCATGGCCTTTAAAAACGCGCGCAGAATCGCCGGATGGGCCGGCCAGGCAGGCGCGGTAATCAGATTGCCGTCACAAGTAACCTGATCGGATTCCACCGCAAGATAAGTTCCCCCGGCTGCTTCGATCTCCGGCTGAATGGCGGGGTACGCTGTCAGCCTGCGCCCGCGCACGGCCCCGGCCGCAGTGAGAATCTGAATTCCATGGCAGATGGCCGCCACTGGCTTCCCCTGGCGCAAAAATTCCTGCACAAGCGCAAGCACCTTCGGGTTCAGGCGAAGATATTCCGGGCACCGGCCGCCGGTAAGATACAATCCGTCATAATCCGCGGCACTGCAGGAATCAAAGCTTGCATTGAGCAGAAAGCGGTGGCCCGGCTTTTCCGTATAGCTCTGGTCGCCCTCAAAATCGTGCACGGCCGTTTTAATGAAATCTCCCGCCCGTTTTCCCGGAGTGACCGCATCGGCAGCCACACCGAAGGTCAGCAGGGTCTGAAACGGAACCATGATCTCATAATCCTCTGTAAAATCCCCTGTCAGAAGTAAAACCTTAGTATTTTTCACCAACGGATTCCTCCTCCTTTCATTTATTTCTCCGGTGAAATTAAAATATTCACTGGTAAAATTCAGACATTGCAGCAATCGGCCTGCCCTGCATCCAGATATTCCAGGACCTCTTCAATCCCTTCGCCTGTAAAGGCGCTGACCCGGAACACGGTTTTGCACCCGGCCAGACGCAGCCAGGACTCCGCGCGGTCGGGGCGCGCGTCTTTCCGGTCGATCTGTGTGACGATCCCGATCACCGGGCGGGTGGCCCCCGCCGCAATATTGGGGCTGAACAGAGAGTAATCCTCTGTGGAGCTGAGCATCAGCGCGATGACATCCGCCTCGTAGGAATATAAAATAAGCGCCCGGGCAAGCTCCCGATTTTCCGCGTATTCCCCGGGGGTATCGATCACAACGTCGTGGCGGTTGACCGCCTGCGTTTTATGGTACTGCAGCTTGTGACCGCGCAGCGCCTGCGTCAGCGTGGTTTTCCCGCATTCCGCCCTGCCGATCAGAATAATTCTTTTCAATGTTAACACCTATGCCTTTGTCAGATTGCACACGGTAAATCCCATGACAGTTTCCGTATATTCCAGCACCGATTCCAAAGCCACCGATACGTCGGCCATTCTGCCGGTGATGATCAGCGTCCCGCTGAAGCGGTCAATAAAGCCGATTTCGATCGCGGATTTTTTCATGCAGATATCTGCCGCAATAATCGCAGTTTCACTGGGAGTCATGGTAACGATTCCCACCGCCGCATGCTCATAATCCACTCTTGGGTCCAAACCGAGCTTTTGATAAATGACCGGATCGGGGCTGCAAATAATGTGCGCCATGGTGATCTGCTTTCCGGGAACAATCTCCTGAACAATACGAGTCAGATGATCGCCGCCCGGGGTCCTGAGCTCCTCCAGCTTCACGCACATCCCCCCTTTATATGTAAAATTAGGATATAAAATAAGAAAAGGCTGCCCCAAACCAGAGATGCAGCCATTTCCCTTTTTCAGCTATTGTTGCCGCCTGCTTCCGGTTTTTCCGGCTGATAGAAACACTGCGCGCACTCTTGTGCCTGTTTTTTCTTCTCTTCTTCTTCGGCCTGAGGGTAGTAGCATTCGGGGCAATCCTCCGCCTGCTCCTTTTTTACCTCTTCATCCGGCTGTTTATAGAAGCTTTCCAGATCCAAGTGCTGTAATTCCGCCAATTTCTGCGGGGACGCAGCTTCGTGTTTCTTCTTTTCTTCCATGAGAACGTCTCCTCCTTGAATTGATCACTTCCACAGGGTATTTTGCGCCCTTGAAAAGCGGGCCACGGGTCAATTTTGGCCGGCCTTTCGGATATAGTTTTCTGTTACTCTATCATAGCATTTCTCCCCTGACCCCCGGTAACGAAATTCAGACTAAAATCATGTAAAATCAAGATATGAGAAACGCGCCCCAAAAAGGGCCTTTCCGGAACCGCTCCGGCCTGTTTTGCTTTTTACCAGAAGGAATTTCAATGGCATACTTGACAAATTGTGGCTGCCTTGCTAAACTGATAATCAAGTTATCGATAATCCAGTTATCGATTTTACTACCATCTTCATCTCAGAGGTGTCATCACGTGGCAAAACCTGACCATTCCATCGATCCGCGCATTCTGGAAAGCGCCAAAAAAGAATTCCTTCTTTATGGGTTTGAAAAGACTTCCTTAAAGGCCATCTGCGAGAGCGCCGGGATCACGACAGGCGCCCTGTATAAGCGATACAAAGGAAAAGAAGATTTATTCTGCACCGTTGTAGAAAACACCGTGGCAGACCTGAACGGCGTCATAGAAGAAAAATGCGCCATAGCCGTAGAGGACCTGTCTGACAAAGCGCTGGTGACAGCGTGGGAAATGAATGAATCCATGCTGTGGTGGTTCCGCTTTCTTTATGAGCGCCACGACGACTTTGTCCTGCTGCTCCAGTGCGCAGAGGGAACGAAATATACCAATTTTCAGCACGACTGGGTAGAGATCATGACCGGGAAAAGCTACGAATACTTTCTGGAAGCCAAAAAGCGGGGGCTGACACACGCGGATATCTCCATAGAGGAAATGCATATTCTGCTTTCCGCATTCTGGACGACCATCTACGAGCCCTTTATCCACGGCTTTACATTGGAACAGATCGAAGCGCACTGCGAGCTGATTTGCAGTCTGTTCAACTGGCAGCGGGTGCTGGGGTTCCCTTTGTCCGCAGAGCCTTTCCACTGTCGGGAGGAATGATACGCAGATGTTGAGTTCCTGCCCGGCAAAATAACCTCCCTACTACCGGGAGGAATTCTTTTGCACGCTAGTTAGCTTTAACTAACTATAAAGATAAAGGAGGATGTCATTTGTTTAAGAAAGTACTGGAATATACCGGCGAATACCGCAAAACAACATATGCGGCCATTGCTGTTCTGCTCGTCGGTATCGTCATGAATGTACTGCCGTTTTTGTTTGTGTATCAGATCATCAGGCCGCTGCTGATGCGCGAACCGATGACGGCAGAGTATGTGATCTGGCGCATCGTCGCCATCGCGGTCTGCGCGCTACTGTACGCCGTGTTTTATGTATGGGGGCTTTCCCTCTCTCACCGCTCGGCATTCAATACGCTGAAAAATCTGCGCATCTCCCTGCAGGGGAAGCTGGAAAAGCAGCCGTTGGGGGCCATTCAGGAAAAGGGCGTTGGAGCGATCAAGAAGATGTTTATTGACGACATTGAAACGATCGAGCTGCTTCTGGCCCACGCGCTCCCCGAGGGAATCGCCAATCTGACCATCCCGGTGCTGGTGTTTGTCGGGATGCTGCTCGTTGACTGGAAGCTGGCGCTGCTTTCCCTGTGCTCTCTGCCGCTTGGGGTGATTGCCATGACGGTCATGTACCGCATCGGCATGAAGGATATGGGCAACTATTACGCTGCAGCGCAGAAGATGAACAATACGATTGTTGAATACATAAACGGCATGGAGGTCGTCAAGGTGTTCAACCGGGACGGCGAGTCTTATCACCGGTTTGAAGGCGATGTGAAAAGCTACCGGGATTTCACTCTGGCCTGGTATAAAGCGTGCTGGCCGTGGATGGCGCTTTACAGCAGCATCCTGCCCTGCGTGGCGCTGTTTGCCCTCCCCATCGGCTCTTATCTGGTTATTCAGGGGTATTCGACACTCCCCGATCTGGCGCTGGTTTTGTGCATGTCTCTCGGGATCGGCGCGCCGCTGCTTCGGGCGCTGAGCTTTATGTCCACCCTGCCGCAGATCAACTACAAGATTCAAACGCTGGAGCAGATGCTGAGCGCTCCGCCGCTGCAGCAATCCGCAGAGCCGTTTCAGGGCAAGGATCATTCGGTGCGGTTCGAAGGCGTTCATTTCACCTACAAGGACGCCGAGGTGCTTCACGGCGTATCGCTTGAGGTACCCGAAGGCAGCCTGACCGCACTGGTGGGGGAATCCGGCAGCGGAAAATCGACCCTCGCGAAGATTCTCGTTCACTTCTACGATGTGACCGGCGGCTCCGTTAAAATCGGCGGACAGGATATCCGAAGCATGAGCCTCGAAGCGCTGAACAACGAAATCTCTTATGTGGCGCAGGAGCAGTTCCTGTTCAACATCAGCCTGCTGGAAAACATCCGTCTGGGAAAGCTGGATGCAACTGATGAGGAAGTGCTGGCGGCCGCGGAAAAAGCGCAGTGCGGGGAATTCCTGGCCCGCCTTGAAAAGGGCATTCATACCATGGCCGGCGACGGCGGAAAACAGCTTTCCGGCGGAGAAAGACAGCGCATCTCGCTGGCACGTGCCATTTTGAAAAACGCGCCCATCGTCGTTCTGGATGAAGCGACAGCGTTTATGGACCCGGAAAACGAGGAGAAGATGAACGAGGCGATCGCCGAGGTGATCCGTGGAAAAACCGTTATCGTCATCGCGCACCGGCTGCATTCCATTATAAATGCGGATCAGATCTGCGTGCTGAATACCGGCAATCTTGCGGCTGCCGGTACCCACGCACAGCTGCTCGAAGGCTGCCCCGAATACCAGAAGCTCTGGCAGGCTGCCGAGGGCAGCGCACAATGGAGAGTCAGCACCGCGAAAGGAGAGGATCACGCATGATCGCTTTAATGAAACGCATCCTTGCGGTTTCCGGAAAATACAAGGGCAGAATCCAGCTGGCTTTCGTCTTTTCGTTCTTGAAGGCTCTGCTGTCTAAGGCGCCGATCGGTCTTTCGTTCATTGCCCTTGCCGCGTTTTACAACGGCACGGCCAGCGCGGACATGTGCCTGTGGATCGGTATCGCCATGGCCGCCTGCCTGCTGCTGCAGATCTTGTTCCAGCATATCGCAGACCGCCTGCAATCGGCATCCGGATACATGATGTTCGCCGACAAGCGCATGGAGCTGGGCGCGCATCTGCGCAAAATGCCCATGGGCTACTTTACGGAAGGCAACATCGGCAAAATCAGCTCGGTGCTGTCTACCGACATGGTATTCATCGAAGAAGCCTGCATGACGGTATTGGCGGATATGATGAGCTATATCTTTGCGCAGGGCATCATGCTGGCGTTTATGATGCTGTTCAACGTGTGGCTGGGCCTTGCATCCGTCGTCGTTGTGCTCCTTCTTCTGCTGGTGGCGAAGGGGATGAAAAAAGAAAGCCTTGAGGATTCCTCCGCCCGTCAGGAGCAGAGCGAGAACCTGACAGAGTCCGTCCTCGATTTTACCGAAGGGATTGGGATCATCAAGACCTATAACCTGCTGGGGGAAAAATCCAGGGAGCTTTCCGACAACTTCCGTGAGAGCTGCCGGGTCAGCATTCAGTTTGAGGAAAACCACTCGCCGTGGCAGCGCTGGCTGAATATTCTGTACGGCCTCGGTGCGGTTGTGGTCATCGCCATCTCCATGTACCTCAACTCCCATGCGCTGCTGGACGTGACCTTCCTCGTGGGCATCATGCTCTTCGTGTTCGACCTGTTCGGCCCCCTCAAAGCGCTGTACAGCCAGAGCGCGCGGCTGACGGTCATGAACAGCTGCATGGACCGCATTGAGACGGTATTTGCCGAATCAGAACTGCCCGACAACGGGAAGGATACCATCCCCGAAAGCGGCGATATTCCCGAAGTGCAGTTCAAAAACGTCAGCTTTGCATACGGGGACAAGGAAGTGCTGCACGATGTTTCCTTTGACCTGAAACGAAACAGCATGCTGGCGCTGGTAGGCCCGTCCGGCGGCGGAAAATCCACGATTGCGAGCCTTCTGACCCGCTTCTGGGATGTCAAATCCGGACAGGTACTGATCCGCGGCAAAGATGTGCGTGAGGTAAAACTCAGCGACCTGATGGATCACATCAGCATGGTGTTCCAGCGGGTGTATCTGTTCCAGGACACCATCTACAACAATATCAGCATGGGGCGTCCGGGCGCCAGCGAGACTGAGGTGATCGAGGCCGCGAAAAAGGCAAGGTGCTACGATTTTATCATGGCACTGCCCGACGGTTTCCAGACCGTGGTCGGCGAGGGCGGAGAAACGCTTTCCGGCGGTGAGCGCCAGAGAATTTCGATTGCGCGCTGCATTTTGAAGGACGCTCCCATCGTCATTCTGGATGAAGCCACCGCCAGTGTGGACGCGGATAATGAAAGCTATATTCAGCAGGCGATCAGCGAGCTGTGCAAGGGAAAAACCCTGCTCGTGATCGCTCACCGCCTGAACACCATCCGGGGTGCCGACAAAATACTGGTGATTGCAGACGGGCAGATCGCCCAGGAGGGAACGCACGACGAGCTGATGCGCGCCGGCGGTATTTACAAAGATTTTGTGACGGTGCGGGAAAACAGCCGCGGCTGGAGCCGAAGAGAAGCAAGGACAGTATAGAACATAAAAAACAAATGGCTGGGAGGAGTTCCGAAGAACCTCTTCCCAGCCATTTTTATTTTTTCTTTATTTCTCAGCGCTTGAACAGCGAGAACAAACCGCCCCAGCGCTTCGCTTTGCTTTCCAGCCGTTTCAGGGCCGTCTTGGCGTTTTCATATCCAAGCTCCGCCGCCTGCCGGTACAGCTCAATCGCTTTGTCGGTATCCTGTTTTACGCCGGTTCCCTTCTCATAGAAAACTCCGAGACGATAGCAGGATTGTGCGTCGCCCTCTTCCGCCGCCTTGCGATACCATTCCGCCGCCTGCGCAAAGTCCTTCGGCACGCCCATGCCGTTTTCATACAGGTTCCCGATGCTGAACATCGCGCTTTCGTCCCCGTGCTCCGCTCCCAGCAGGTATAGCCGCATCGCCTCGGCAAAATCCTGCTTTACGCCCTGGCCGGTTTCGTAGCAGTCCGCCAGATTGCCATAGGCGACGTCGCGTCCCTTTTCCACGGCCTGCCGGAACAGTGAAACCGCTTTTTCCAAATCCTTTTCTACACCCTCGCCGTAGCGATAGGCCCGGCCAAGGTTCACCAGCCCGGCGCTGTTCCCCGCTGCAACTGCCCGCTCATACAGCTCAAAGGCTTTCTTGTAATCCTGCTTTACTCCGTTGCCGTCTTTATACCGGTTCCCAAGAGTGTTCAGGGCAATTCCGTCCTCCTGCTCCGCGGCCAGCTGATACCAATGAATCGCTTTCTCCAGGTTCTTTTCCGTACCATGGCCGCGTTCATAGCACCGACCCATCCAAAACTGAGCGCGGGGATGCTCCTGTTCGGCGGATTTGGAGAACCAGTAAAACGCCTGGTCCTTATCCTCCTCTATCCCGGTGCCGAAATAATAGCAATCCCCCAGATTCGACTGCGCGCGCGGATAGCCTTGCTCCGCCGAAAGACGGTACAGCTCGACCGCTTTCGCCTCGTCCTTCTCTATGCCAACGCCGAACTCGTAGCACCAGCCAAGATCGCACTGCGCCACCGGGTGATTCTTTTTCACAGCGAGCTGGTAAAGCTCCACCGCCCGCTCCGGATTGCGTTCCACACCCCAGCCGTGCTCATAGCACACGCCCAGCAGATGTTGCGCACGGGTATAGCCCTGCTCCGCCGCTTTCGAATACCAATAAACGGCCTGCTCGTTGTCCTCCTCCACGGCGATGCCATGGTAGTAGAAAAATCCCAGATTGCACTGTGCGCGGGCATTCCCCTGTTCCGCGGATAGACGGTACAGCTCCATTGCCTTTTCCTTGTCCTCTTCCACGCCTTCGCCGCATTCATAGCACAGGCCCAGATCGCACTGCGCATCGGAATCCTTTTTGGCGGCGGCAAGCCGATAAAGCTCGACTGCACGTGCCTGATTTTCCTCTACGCCGTAGCCCTGCGCATAGCACATGCCCAGCATCCGCTGCGCGCGGGGATGCCCCTGATCTGCCGCTTTGGTAAACCAGCGAACGGCCTCCTCATGGTCAACCTCTACCATGACGCCGTAATAATAGAAATTACCCAGATTGCACTGTGCCGGGGCATAGCCCTGCTCCGCGGCCTTGTGATAGAACTCCCTAGCACGCGTCAGGTCCCGCTCTACGCCGTATCCGTTTTCATAGCATTCGCCCAGCAGATTCTGCGCGCGCGGATAGTTTTTATCCGCCGCTTTGGTGAACCAGCGAACGGCTTCCTCGTTGTTTTCCTCTATTCCAATACCAATATAGTAGAAGAAACCCAAATTACACTGTGCGGGCGTGTGTCCCTGCTCCGCCGCCAGGCGGTACAGCTCCATCGCCTTTGCTTTATCGGTTTCTACACCGTAGCCGTTTTCGTAGCATTCGCCCAGCAGGCACTGTGCACGCGGAAAATTCTGCTCCGCCGCTTTGGAAAACCAGCGCACAGCCTCTTCGTTGTCTTCTTCCACGCCGATCGCGCTGTAATAGCAATACCCCAGATTGCACTGCGCGGGCGCATAGTCCTGTTCCGCAGACGCGCGGTACAGCTCTACCGCTTTTTCCTTGTCCTGTTCCACACCCATCCCATATTCATACAGCACGCCAAGCGCGCACCGCGCATCGGGATACTCCTGCTCGGCTGCCGCCTGATACAGCTCCGCCGCGCGGGCCGGATCCCGCTCTACACCATACCCGTTTTCATAGCAAATGCCTAGCAGATGCCGCGCACGCGGATATCCGTGCTCAGCCGCCTTGGAAAACCAGTTTACGGCCTCTTCGTTGTTTTCTTCCACCCCGACGCCGGTATAATAGAAATAGCCCAGATTGCACTGTGCGGGCGCATAGCCCTGTTCCCCCGAAAGGCGGTACAGCTCTGCCGCTTTTGCTTTATCCTCTTCTACGCCGTAACCGTTTTCATAGCACAGGCCGAGCAGGCACTGCGCGCGGGGGTGCTTTTTTTCGGCGGCCTTGGAAAACCAGCGGGCAGCCTCCGCA
>JAEXDU010000250.1 GCA_023401495.1 Bacillota bacterium | reverse complement strand
ACCAGCTCCACGCAGGTGGTGATGTTATCTGCGTAGATGCCCTGCCGTTCCGGCTGAAAATGCTGCTCGCGCATCCATTGCGCCATCTCGCGCTCAAACATACGGTCTGTCTTTCTGCCGATATACGGGAACTGATGAAGCGGCAGGGTCTGCTCCCTGCCGGGGCAGATTGCGCAGATGTTTTCGCGGCCCAGCAGAATTTTGCTTCCGGTCCATTCGTATTCGCCGCGCAGAATCGCGACGTCGATCGCGCCGCTGAGCAGCCGGGTATACAGGTTGCGGCTGTAATCGGTCTGGATGTGTGTGATGACGTGGGGATACCTTGTCTGGTAGTCGGCCAGAATGTCCGGCAGGCAGTACAGGGCGTAATTGATGGAAATACCCGCGTTCAGGGTGCCGCATACATAGCCCCTGCTTGCGTCGATGGTTTCCCGCATCAGCCTGAGCTGGTGCGCGGCCTCTGCGGTGCGCCGCAGCACCTCTTCGCCCTCCGGCGTAAAATGGATGCCCTGGCGCGAGCGCAGGATCAGGGTGATGCCCAGCTCCTGCTCGATCGCGCTGATCCGTTTGGAAAGGGAGGACTGCGTCACATACAGCAGGTCTGCCGCGTGGGTGATATTGCGGGTTTCTTTCAAAGTGGCCAGCAGCTCAAAATCACGTTCGTCCATTCGGATCCTCCCCAAAAGTGTTTGTCTGTAAATAGAACGAATTCGGAATCGATCTCGTAAGCATTCCATTCTGAATCAGAATCCCTGCGCTTTGCCGAATCCTCAAAGAGTATTCCCCGAAAAGCGGCTCCGTGCGGAATCACAAGAGTGTTGCTAAGCTTATTATACAAGGCTTCGGCAATTTGTAAACAAATTGATGTATTCTGAATTTGCATGGAAATCGAGGCAAAAGAGGACTTTTACATTTCGTTTCGATTGCTGTTAAATTAAAGAAGAAAGAAAAAATCGTTTCCCAATTGGAATTGTTCAACTGAAAATACATAAAGGAGTTGGAATGAATGGAAATTCAGAAGCCGGCCATCGCCGGAACGCTGGAATCCAGCGATGCACAGGTCGTGGTGGAGCCGTTTGCAGACGGAATCAAGCTGTCGATTGAAAGCAGCGTGATGAATCAGTATGGCCGCCAGATCAAGGCGACCGTTTTAGAAACACTGGAACATCTTGGCGTAAAGAACGGCAAAATCACCGTGAACGATAAGGGCGCGTTGGAGTGCACCCTCAAGGCGCGCGTGGAATGCGCGGTGTTCCGCAGCTGCGGTGCTTCCGAGAAAAATATTCCGTGGGGAGGTGTGGTCAGATGATCAAAAGACCGAAACCGCAAAAATTCCGCCTGCGCAGAACCATGATGTTTATGAACGCCCAGAAGCCCGGCCTGATCAAAGACGCCTACATTTATGGGGCGGACAGCATTATTCTGGATTTGGAGGACGCCGTGGCCGAAAACCAGAAGGACGCCGCCCGGTTTTCGCTGTACCAGGCCCTGCAGAATGTGGATTACGGGGATACCGAGGTGATCGTGCGCATCAATGGGCTCGATACACCCCACTGGCAGGAGGATATCCGCTGTGTGGTGGCCGGCGGGGCGGACGGCATCCGCATTGCCAAATGTGAAAGCGCGCAGGATGTTCTGACTGTGGAGGAACACGTGCTGGCGGCGGAAAGAGAATTCGGCGTCGAAGAAGGAAGAACCCTTTTGATGGCCGCGCTGGAGAGCCCGAAAGGGATTCTGAACGCCTACGAAATCGTCACCGCGTCGGACCGCATGTTCGGCTGCGCCATTTCGGGCGGCGACTTCCGCAAGAGCATGCATGTTCAAATCGAAGAGGGCGGTATAGAAATGCTGGCCGCCAGGGGGCAGATGCTGCTGGCCGCGCGTGCGGCGGGCGTACAGTGCTTTGACACGATGTTCCCGTATCTGGATGACACGGAAGGCTTTCAGGCCGAGGTCATTCAGAACCGCAAGATGGGCTTCGACGGCAAGAGCGTGATCAATCCGAAGCAGATTCGTTTTGTACACGAGACCTTTGCGCCCACCCTTAAAGAGATCGCTTACGCGGAAAAGCTGGTTCGCTCCTTTAACGAGCAGGCGGATTCCGGCGTGGGAGTCTACACCGTAGACGGAAAAATGGTGGATATTCCTTTCTTTGAAGACGCCAGAAGAGTGATCGCTCTTGCGAAAGCGTGCGGCGTCTACAAAGGTGATTTATAACGAATCGAGGAGGAAGCGATACAGTATGAAAAACGCAGTAAATCGGGAAATCCCCGAAGAACTCCTGAAAGACGGCAAAGAGGTCTATCAGGGAAAATATTATATGGACGGCAAATACATCAAAAGAGATTCCCCCAAAACCCGCCGCTATGTAAAGCCCCAGAGCAGTAAGCTGTGCAGCAGCATCAAAAAGGCGTGCGAGCGCTGCGGCGCGCATGACGGAATGACCGTTTCGTTTCATTCCGAATTCCGAGAGGGGGACTATGTGGCCAGCATGGTTGCGAAGGTTCTGGTGGAGGAAATGGGTCTGAAGAATATCACCATTGCGGCGACCTCTCTTGGCAACGCCCAGGATCTGATTGCGGATTACATTGAGCAGGGAAAGGTGATCGGGATTCAGACCTCCGGCGTCCGCGGACGGATCGGTGAAGTGATCTCCGCCGGGAAGCTCGCGATCCCCGCCATTATCCGCAGCCACGGGGGACGCCCCCGCGCGGTCGAGGCCGGAGAGGTGCATATCGATATCGCCTTTTTGGCTGCTTCCGCCTCAGACTGCTGGGGCAACGCCAGGGGTGTGGGCGGCAAAAACAATTGCGGCTCGATGGGATTTGCCATTCACGATTCCCATTACGCCGACCACACCGTTATTATCACCGATACGCTGGTGGATTTCCCCAACCGGCCGTCCTCTATTTCTGCCGAAAATGTGGACTGCGTGTGTGTGGTGAACAGCATCGGCGACGCGACGAAAATCGCCACTAAAGAAGCCCGCGTTACGGAAAACCCGCGCGAGCTGATGATGGCGGAGCACGCGGCCGAAGTGATCGCCGCGACCCCGTATTTTACAGACGGGTTTTCCTTCCAGACTGGGGCGGGCGGCCCGTCTCTGGCGGTCAACCGTTTTATTGAGAAGCGCATGGTAGAAAAAGGAATCAAAATGAGCTTTGCTCTGGGCGGGGTGACAAGCGCGGTGTGCCAACTGCTGGATAAGGGCCTTGTCGGGGCGATTCTGGACACGCAGGATTTCGACATGGGCGCCATCAAGCACTTGGCCGAACATCCAAAGCATCATGAAATCAGCATGAGCGAGTACGCGAACCCGGCCAACAAGGGCGCCTACGTCAATCAGTTGGATTTTGTGGTTCTGTCCGCTCTGGAGATCGACGTCAATTTTAACGTGAATGTCATCACCGGTTCCGACGGCGTTCTGCGCGGCGCGCCGGGCGGTCACCCGGATACGGCCGCGGGCAGCAAGTGCTGCATCATCGTCACCCCGCTGACCCGCGGCCGCATGGCGACCGTGTGCGACGAGGTGGTAACGGTCACCACGCCCGGCGACTGCGTGGATATTCTGGTGACGGATTACGGCATCGCGGTCAACCCCCTGCGCAAAGATTTGGCGCAATGCCTGGATGCCGCCGGTATCGAACACGTGACGATTGAATGGCTGCGCGACAAAGCTTACAGCCTGGTGGGAACTCCTGATGCGCTGGAGTGGGAGGATCGGGTCGTTGCCGTCGTAGAAGCGAGAGACGGCACACTGCTGGATGTCGTTCGCAAGATCAGGCCGCTTCAGCTGGATTGATTTTGCGTGATTGGCGGTGCCGACAGGGTTCCCTGCCTGCGGCCGGAACGGATTTACGCCGTTCCGGCAAATCAATACGGAGAAACCGCCAGAGTAAGTCGAAGAGAAGAAACCCTCTGAATCATGATAAAAAGTGCATGGATTGGCCGCTGAAAAACGGTTCCATGCACTTTTTTTACTGTCTGCCACTTTTCGAAATTGCGGCTGCTTCGGAGTACACCCGCAGCTCCACAATCCTTATGGGGAGTCATTGCCCAGTGCTTGTCCGGTTTTCGGCTGTGTTTTGTCTATAGTATGCGGGAAATTTCCTGTTGCCACTGCCCAGAGTTGAAATTGTGCGGATAACCCAATATAATAAAGTCAAAGATTGGGAGCGCGGCGCAGAGTACAGCAGGCCGCCCCCGGTTTGCGAAGGGGGGATGCGTTTGAAGACTTTGCTCAAATCTGCAGGAATCAAGGCCGTGAAAGCGGCGGCAGGAGCCTGCGCCGCCATTGCTCTGGCCCTTGCGCTGGGGCTGCAATACCCCACGGCGGCAGGCATCATTACGCTGCTCAGTCTACAGGAAACGAAGCGGGAAACGTTGATCACCGCCGGGCGCCGCATTCCGATTTTTCTGGCGGCAACGGCCATCGCGTTTTTTAGCTTTCAGCTGCTGGGTTATACGGTTGCGGCCCTCGGTGTTTATCTGCTGGCGTTCGTCACGCTGTGCCATACCTTTTCCGCCGCTGCGGATATCGCCATGTGTTCGGTGCTGGTCACCCATTATTGGGCAGAACGTTCGATGGCACTTGGGCTGATCGGCAACGAGCTTTTGCTCCTTGTGATCGGCGCGGGCATCGGCATCCTGCTGAACCTATTTTTGCCGGTCGGGCTTCATGCCATCCGCAAAGCGCAGGGGGAGATCGATTCTGCGATCTGCCGGGTGCTGGATCAGATTGCAGATGCGATTCAGGGCCATACGGTTTCCCACCTGCCCAAATTTTCAGAGCTGGAGCGTCTGCTGGAGCAGGCGCGTGCGCAGGCAAACCGGGCCGCCGACAACGCGCTGACCCTGGACCTGAATTATTACCGGGAATACATCGACATGCGTATGAACCAGTTTCTGGTTCTTCAGCGCATTCAGATCGGCCTTCTCCGGCTCAACGGAGCGCCGTCCCAGGCGGAGCAGATTGCCGTGTTTCTGCGCAGGATTTCTTCCACATTTGGGGAATCGAACAACGCGGCGGCGCTGCTCGACGACGCGAACAAAATCCGCGCGGAATTCCGCGCCAGCGAGCTGCCCCGTACCCGCGAGGAATTTGAAGACCGCGCCGCCCTGCTGCACATTTTTAACGAGCTGGAGCATTTTTTGCTGCTGAAAAGCACCTTTGCCCAGTCGCTGACCCCGGAACAGAGGGCACGTTACTGGAACGAATAGCCGTTATTTTACCGTTAAGCGACGGCCTGAATTAGGAGAAAAATAAAATTAAATTTAGATAGGAGAAATCGTCATGAAAAAGAAGTTCGCATTCGTTTTAATGGGAGGGCACTATACGCCGGAACAGCACCAGGCTCATTTTGAAACGGAAAAACAAATCACGAGTATTTTTACGGTGAACAATTACGAGCAGGCACGCCAGAAGCTGACGGAGCTGGAGCAGAAGGGCTTCGGGGCTGTGGAGCTCTGCGGTGCGTTCGGTGAGGAAAAAGCCAAAGAGCTGATTGCGCTGACGCATGGGAAAATTGCGATCGGCTTTGTAACGCACCTGCCGGAGCAGGATGAACTGTTTGCCAGCTTTTTTGCAAAAGGCTGATATTTAATCTCTGAATGAAACAGATAACTCCCTCGTTTTCGGCGAGGGAGTTATTTCTGTCTCATTCATTTTTTTGTGTGTTCAGGGCGGCAGCACCACCGCGTAGCTGGAAAGTACCAGCTCCTGCTTTTGGTTGCGGATTTGTACCCGCAGGCGCACCTGCCCGTTTTCCGGGTAAATCTGCGCGACCCGGCAGGTGGCAGTGATAGTGTCGCCGCAGAATACCGGGCGGATGAAACGAAGCTCCTGACTGACATAAACGGAGCCCGGCCCGGGGAGCTGTGTGCCAATCAGCGCAGAGATCATCCCGGCCAGCAGCATGCCGTGAACGATGGGTGCGCCGAAACGGCTTTCACCCGATTCCAGAGTGTGCAGGGGATTCTGATCGCCCGTCAGCCGCATGTAGTCCTCAAGGTCCTGCGGTGAAAAGCTTCTGGTGCGCTCTGCACAATCCCCAACGGATAAAGATGTCATCGTATTGCTTCCTTTCGGTTACTGCTATGAAAATTCAACGCTGCGGCTCATGGTGTGAATCAGGTCGATTCCGTCCCATACCAGAGAAAACTGCATGCTGCTGCCGAGCGGAACGATACGGTCAATTCCCGCGGGACGTGCACGACGCAGAAATTCCCGCAGCTCTGCCGTTTCGATTCCATAATAACAAAGCGTCTGGCAGCGCTCCCCCGAAATAGGGAGCAACGCGTCAAGCGTCTGCGCATGGGTTTCCAGAAACAAGCCGTCGCCGGTCCAAAGTTCCAGCAGCTCCGGTGTCAGGTGCGGCGTCAACACCCGCACGGCATGGTTGCTTTGTGCGCACAGGCGGATTTCCGGGTTTTGGGCCGCCATAAGGCAGAAATGCTCCCACTTTTTGAC
>JAEXDU010000249.1 GCA_023401495.1 Bacillota bacterium | reverse complement strand
AGGCCGGGGCGGGCCCTTCCTTTCTTGACGAAAAGAAAGGAAGCAAAGATTCGCCAAGGGGGGAGTTTCGATTCTCTCCCCCTTGGAACCCCCACTCAACGACCAAAGGCGCTGCCTTTGGAAACCGAGAGAAGTTCCCGCTCTGCTGCTAATTCACGCACAGGCACGGCCTGCGCGTGAAGCAAGTGCGTAAGGGAAGATTTTACGTCTAAAATGGTACGAAAAGCGCTCTCAAGCTAACAAAAAAATGCGGCGAAGCCGCATTCCAAAAGCTGCGAGCCAACGAGAGCGCTCTGAAAATGCCCGCCGACGGACGAAAGCACTAAGCTTTTGATTTGCTGTTGCTAGGAGAGTGGGCATTTTCATTGGAGCGCCTTTTCAGTAGTTTTCGTTTGCACTTACAAGAACTGTTCCCCAAACGGATTCCAAAGGTTGTCCTTTGGCGAGCCTTTGCTTACTTTCGCCTCGTAGCGAAAGTAAGTGCCTGCCCCGGCATGAGGGGCAAGCCCGCGCAAGCGGAAACCCTGCGGTATAGCCGCAAAGAAAAAAATCGTTTCTTTATACAAAGAGAAATCGAAAGCATAGAGCAACGAAACAGCGAGCATGCCCCGGTATGAGGGGAGCCCTCGCGCGGGGCTCCCGCTGAAAAGTTTTTATTCCAAAAGCGTTCAAAACGTAAATTCGAATACCGCACGGGGTGGGAGTCGGTGGCTCTTTCTTCGTGAGAACAGCCAATATAGCACGACGAATGGAGCGCGAAATGAAAGCTTTTCTCCGAGTTGTCCCGCGACGTGCATGCAGGCTGCACCAGTAAAAATTTCTGTGTGGGATAACCCTGCTAACAATAGCTTTCGAGATTCTACTCTATAAAAGAAGAAAGCCCTCCTGTTGTAAATGACAGGAAGGCTTTCTTTCATGTGTCGACTGTGGATTGCCGAAAACCATCCGGCAGAGAGAAGTCATTAGCCTTCATACTGTTCCAGAACTTTGTACAGCGCGAACATGACAATAATCCCGATGCATGCGGCCCAAAGGGAGACAGTAAAGGCCACAGCGCGCCCAAACCATGCGATCACCAGAAAGAATACCATGATTCCCATGCCGATCAAAAAGTTTTTCCCAAGGCTCAGCTTTGATTTTTTCGTGCGGAAAGCCGTCTTGCAGATATACTGCACGATAAAAACGGAAAAGGCGATAATCAGGGCAAAGGACACGAGACTGCTAACCGGCACGGAAATCTGAAAATTCAGGGGCTGACCGGCGATGGCTGAGCGGATCAGCTCAAAGGTATCCTTTGAAAACACAACGCCGATGGCGCACAGAATCGCGGCGCACAGAAAAAAGGTACTGAGAATGCCGCATATCCTCTGCAAAGCGTTTTTCGGCGGCAGGCTTGCGATAATCTCGTCGCAGAAGCTCTGGTAATCCCGGCCGATGACCGTATCGATGGAATCGCCGCGCTCCTGTGCGGAAAGCACCATCTCCAGCAGGTCTTGCCGAACCAGCTCCTGATTGTATTCCGACAGGCCGGACGCGCGCAGGTAACAGACCATATCGGTCATCACCCGGTCGTTTTCGGCGTTCAGGCGCTCATCAAGCTGATTGTTGCTGCGGTTGAGCAGCTTAGCCTTTTGATTCATCGTTATCTCCTCCATGAATGAACAGATTGTTTACCGCTTGCTCAAGCTCTTTCCAGTTCGCGTAAAATCCGTCGAGCTCGGCACGGCCCGTAGCGGAAAGAGAAAAGTATTTTCGCCGGGGCCCCAGTGGGGATTCCCGGGATTCGGCGGTAATCAGTCCGCTTTTTTCGAGCCGCAGCAAAAGGGGATAGATCGTCCCCTCCGAAATGTCGGCAAATCCATACTGCTGCAGCTGCTGCGATATCTCATAGCCGTAGGTTTCCTGCTTGCTGATGATTTTCAGTATGCAGCCCTCCAGCGTACCTTTCAGCATTTGTGACGGTATCATGCGGTGTCCTCCTGACTGCGGCACAACTATTATGCAATGCAATGTACCTACTATATTGTAATGCATGATAGATGGAATGTCAACCGGAAATTTTGATTTCTTTTACGCGATGGTTTCAACTAACTGTCGGGATGCGGGATACAAGCACAGAAAAGCCCCGCGCCGAATGCTCGGCGCAGGGCTGACAGTATAAATGAATTACGATTCCGTATCGATAAACGAGGAGAGGTGGTGATGGTGGTGCTCCTTGGAAGAGTCCGCCTTAGCTGAGAAAGCGTTTTTGTTCCCGCTTTGCCCCTCCGGGGGCGGCGGTGTAAGATCCTTGACGATCAGCAGGCGGGAAATGCGGTTTTCCTCTACCTCCTGCACAGTCAGCGCCAGATTCTGCACGCGAACCGTGGGGTGCTCGCCGGGTTTTGGGATGCGGCCCAGATTTTCGACCACCAGGCCCGCGATGGTATCGTAATCGCCCTCCGGCAGGTCGACGCCCACCAGGTCGGATATTTCATCGATTGAGGTGCTGCCTTCCACCGTGTAGCTGTTGTCGCTGACGCGGCGGATTTCTTCTTCCTCATCGTCGAATTCATCCTGAATATTGCCCACGATGGCCTCCAGCAGGTCTTCCATCGTGATGATGCCCGAGGTACCGCCGTATTCGTCGACGATCACGGCAATCTGTACCTTCTTCTCGGTCATTTCAGTAAACAGCTGCGTGCAGCGCTTTGTTTCTGGCACAAAGTAAGCGGGGCGCATCAGATCGGTGATCTTTACGCTGCTGTTGATCTCGCTGCCTACATATTTCAGCAAATCCTTCACATAAATAATGCCAAGGATTGTGTCCAGATCCTCGTGAAACACCGGAATGCGGGAATATCCCTCTTCTATGGCCAAGGCCACGACATCGCCGACGGTGCTGGTATCCTCTACTGCGCCCACGTCGGTACGGTGCGTCATGATTTCTTCCACTGTGGTGTCGGCAAAATCGAAAATGTTTTCGATCATGTCTTTGGCACTGCCGATGATCAGGCCCTTTTCTTCACCAACATCGACCATCATCAGAATCTCTTCCTCTGTGACGGTATCTTCCGTGGTGTTGGGGTCAAGACCCAGAAGCTTCAGAACAAAGTTGGTGGAAACGGTAAGGAACGAAATGAAAACGCTGAAGATCGAAGCCGTGGTGCTTAAAATGCCGATAAAGCGAAAGCTGAGCGCCTCGGCCTTTTGCATGGCGATCTTCTTCGGCACCAGTTCACCCAGGACAAGCGAGAAGTAAGACAGGATGATGGTGATAAGTACGGTGGAGACGCCGTGCAGCAAGGAGGTGGAAATCGGCAGGAAGCTCAATTTTTCCGCCAGAATCGCCGCAAAGCTTTGGGAAGCCGATGCGGAGGTCAGGAATCCGGAAAGCGTAACGCCAATTTGGATGGTGGAAAGAAACCGGCTGGAGTTTTCCGTCAGCCTTAGAATTTTTTCCGCTTTTTTATCGCCGTCCTCCGCCATTTTTCGAATTTTATTGTCGTTGAGCGTAATGATGGCGATTTCGGAGGCCGCAAAAAATGCGTTGACCAGAATCAGAAGAAACAGAATCAGCAGTGAAACAAACGGATTAAAGTCTGGATTGACGGTTTCGGCGGTTTGTATGCTGAGCAGCATGGGTGCGCCGGATAATATGCCCGCAGGTTCGGGAGGCATGTATTTTTTCCCCTTTCAAATTGTAAAATAACTCGGTGACATTCCGAAGAGCCTGATCAGATTAGTTAATTTCTATTGTATCGTATCGGGAGCAGACATGTCAAACTGCCTGCGCCCGTGCAGCGCAGGGCGCGCGCAGTTGAGACCCTGAAAGCGGGATATAGAATCCAATGCCAGACTATTTTGCCCCGATTGCCGCCAAAATGGGGGAAAATAGCCCCCGGCCCGGCAGCGCCGACATTTTTTGAGTCAAAAAGTGGCTTTAATTGCTTTTTGGAAAAATACACTGAAAAGCCAAAATTCGGAACCGTCAGCCTTTACACTATAGTAAAAAAATGTTAGAATAAACGAAGGCACAGAAAGGTATAGGGCTGTGCAAACTGATACGCTCGCTTCCTAATTTGTATCCTTAAAGGAGGAAATTATTACATGGCAAGAAAAACAAAAACCATAGACGGCAATACCGCCGCGGCGCATGTATCTTATGCGTTTACGGACGTTGCTGCCATCTATCCGATCACGCCTTCCTCTGTGATGGCGGATGAAACGGACAAGTATGCCGCAAATGGACTGAAAAATCTGTTCGGCAGAGAGGTTCAGGTTACGGAAATGCAGTCTGAGGCTGGTGCGGCCGGTGCGGTGCATGGCTCTTTGGCGGCAGGCGCGCTGACGACTACCTATACCGCTTCTCAGGGCCTGCTTCTGATGATTCCGAACATGTACAAGATGGCTGGCGAGCTGCTGCCCGCAGTAATTCATGTTTCTGCGCGTGCTCTTGCAACTCATGCACTTTCTATCTTTGGCGATCATTCCGATATTTATGCCTGTCGCCAGACCGGTTTCGCCATGTTGTGCTCCAATAACCCGCAAGAGGTTATGGATTTGGGTGCGGTTGCGCATCTGGCTGCCATTCGCGGCAGAGTTCCGTTCCTCCATTTCTTCGACGGCTTCCGTACTTCTCACGAGGTTCAGAAGGTTTCTGTGTGGGATTATAAGGATCTGGACGATATGCTCGATAAAGACGCTGTGGCTGCGTTCCGCCGCCGTGCGCTGAATCCGGAGCATCTCGTGCTGCGCGGCAGCGCCCAGAACGGCGATATTTTCTTCCAGGCCAGAGAAGCCAGCAACCCCTATTATGACGCCGTGCCCGAAATTGTGATTGATTACCTGAATCAGGTCAACACGAAACTCGGCACAGACTATAAGCCTTTCAACTATTATGGACACCCCGAAGCAGATCGTGTCATCGTGGCCATGGGCTCTGTTTGCGACTGTACCGAAGAGGTCATTGATTACCTGAACGCCGCAGGCGAAAAGGTTGGTCTGCTGAAGGTTCACCTGTATCGTCCTTTCGTTGCAAAGTATCTGCTTAGCGAGCTGCCGAAGAGCGTGAAGAAGATTTCTGTTCTCGACAGAACGAAGGAGCCCGGTTCTATTGGCGAGCCTTTGTTCCTGGATGTTCTGGCTGCTTTGTCCGACAGTGATTTCTCTGATGTGTCCGTGTATTCCGGCCGTTATGGTCTCGGTTCCAAAGACACCACCCCGGACGATATTATCGCCGTATACCGCAACATGCAGGCGGAAGCTCCGAAGAAGCGCTTCACCATTGGCATTGTGGATGACTTGACTCACCTGTCTCTGCCCATCATTGAGCGTGTAAACACGGTTCCCAAGGGAACACATTCCTGCAAATTCTGGGGCCTTGGCGCGGACGGTACCGTTGGCGCAAACAAGAACTCCATTAAGATCATCGGTGACCACACCGACATGTTCGCGCAGGGCTATTTCGATTACGATTCTAAGAAATCCGGCGGTCTGACCGTTTCTCACCTGCGTTTTGGTGACAAGCCGATCAAATCCACCTACTATATTTCTCAGGCGGACTTCGTTGCCTGCCACAATCCCTCTTATATCGACAAGTACGATATTGTGGAAGACCTGAAAAAGGGCGGAAGCTTCCTGCTGAACTGCCCGTGGGATGTGGAAGAGCTGGATCACCGTCTGCCCGGCAAGATGAAGAGATTCATCGCGCAGAACGACATTCACTTCTACACCATCGACGGTATCAAGATTGGTAAGGAACTGGGCCTTGGCGGACGCATTAACACCATTCTGCAGGCCGCATTCTTCAAGATCGCGAACATCATCCCGATTGAGCAGGCTGTGGAATTCATGAAGGCAGCCGCAACCAAGTCCTACAGCAAAAAGGGCGACAAGGTTGTTGCGATGAACCATGCGGCGATTGACCGCGGTGTGGATGGCTTTGTCGAGATTCAGGTGCCTGAGAGCTGGAAGAACGCTCCGGATACCGAGGATGCGAAGGTAATCAAGGGCGATCGTCCCGAGCTGGTCAGCTATGTGAAGAACGTTCTTGACCCGGTCAACGCGTTCCGCGGCAGCAAGCTGACGGTTTCTACCTTTAAGGATTATGCAGACGGCACCGTGCCGCAGGGCAGCGCCGCCTATGAGAAGCGCGGCATCGCTGTGGATGTTCCCGAGTGGCAGCCCGAAAACTGCATTCAGTGCAACTTCTGCTCCTATGTATGTCCGCACGCGGTTATCCGCCCGCTCGTCATGACTCCCGAAGAGCTGGCGAACGCTCCCGCACAGACCAAGTCCAAAGACCTGAACGGTTTGCCGGGCCTGAAGTTCACCATCGCTGTTTCCACCCTCGACTGCACCGGCTGCGGCTCCTGCGCGCAGGTTTGCCCGGGCATGAAGGGCAACAAGGCTCTGGTTCTGAAGCCGATCGACACTCAGCTGGCCGGCGAGGAAGTATTTGAATACGGCAGAACTCTCTCTGAGAAGCCGGAAGTTCTTGAGAAGTTTAAGGAAACCACCGTAAAGGGCAGCCAGTTCCACCAGCCGCTGCTGGAATTCTCCGGCGCTTGCGCGGGCTGCGGTGAAACTCCTTATGCCAAGCTGGCGACCCAGCTGTTCGGCGACAGAATGTTTATCGCGAATGCGACCGGCTGCTCCTCCATCTGGGGCGGTTCCGCACCTGCGACTCCTTATACCGTGAACCGTCAGGGCCGCGGCCCCGCATGGGCGAACTCCCTGTTTGAGGACAACGCCGAGTTTGGCTTTGGTATGGCTCTGGGCCAGAAGGCCGTCCGCAACCGCCTGATCGATTATGTTGAGAATATTCTGGCGCTGAACGAGGCACCTGCAGAGCTGAAGGAAGCTTGCCAGAAATATATCGACACCCTGCCGAGCAGCGGTGAAAACAAGAAGGCTGCCACTGTTCTGCTGGCGGAGCTGGAGAAGGCTCAGCAGAAGGGCGGCGAGCTCGCAAGACTGGCAGGCCTGATTCTGGATGACAGCGATTACCTCGCGAAGAAATCCATGTGGATCTTCGGCGGCGACGGCTGGGCATACGACATCGGCTTCGGCGGTCTGGATCATGTGATTGCTTCCGGCGAGAACGTGAACATCCTGGTATTCGATACCGAGGTGTACTCCAACACCGGCGGACAGGCGTCTAAGGCGACACCTACCGGCTCTGTGGCTCAGTTCGCGGCGACCGGTAAGGCGATCAAGAAGAAGGATCTGGCCGGAATCGCCATGACCTACGGCTATGTATATGTTGCTCATGTTGCGATGGGCGCCGATTACAACCAGTGCCTGAAGGCGTTCCACGAGGCGGAGAGCTACAACGGCCCGTCCCTCATCATCGCTTATGCTCCCTGCATCAACCATGGGATTAAGGGCGGCATGACCGTTGCACAGGCAGAAGAGAAGAAAGCGGTTGCCGCCGGTTACTGGCACAACTACCGCTTCGATCCCCGCCGTGCAGACGAGGGCAAGAATCCCTTCCAGCTGGACAGCAAGGCTCCCACCGAGAGCTATCGCGACTTTATTCTGGGCGAGGTTCGTTACAGCTCGCTGACCCGTGCGTTCCCCGATCGTGCGGAAAAGCTGTTCGAAAAGGCTGAGGTAGACGCGAAGAAGGCTTACGAAGATCTGGAAGCGAGAGCGAAGGAATAATCTCGTTTTCGTTTGACCAAATAAAAGAGTTGCCGCGGCTGATCCCTGCGGTGTGAACAGAATCCCCCGCCGGGCCCGGCGGGGGATTCTGGCGTTTATGTTGTTTTTGGATGAGCGATCGAAGCAGGGAAATCTTACCGGAAAGCAAAGCAGCAGATAGAGTTTTTTGTTTTCAGGCAGGCGCCCCGGTTACCTGACCGGTGAGATGATGGCTGGATTTTCTGCCCCGCGCTGTGGTGAGGGGCAAGTTTCGATGATATGTAAGAAATGGCTTCTTTAGTCGCGGTGGCTGCTTTTGAGGCTGAAATGACGAACTGAACATTAGTATAAACGTATTGTTACAGAAGAATTTTCCAGATATTATGTTTTGCAGTGGGCCACACAAATGTAGAATTATGAGAAAAATCGGTTTTTGATTGAAAATCGAGAGCAAGTTTTGATGATATTGGGAGAAGCTGCTTTCTAGTCTTTTTACTTCAAAATCGGCGGTTTTTCTCCCGACCAAAAGAAGGAAAAGCTCTCTTCACCATGCCGGGATTGACTTTCCCTTTTTGCCTGGAATATAATAAAGCGAATGATGAGGACAGGCCGCCGGCCGGAAAGAGTGAGATTGCATGCCGAGATTTTTTATCGATTTTCCCTGCGTACCGGGGGACGAGCCCTGGGTAGATGGGGAAAACGGGGCGCACATCGTCAAATCCCTGCGGATGCGGGAGGGGGAAGCGCTGACTCTGTGCGATGGGCGCGGGACGGATTACCGCTGTGTGCTGCTGCAGACAGAATCGAACCGCGCGCAGGTGCGTGTGCTGGAGCGGGCGAAAAGCATCAGCGAACCCTCTGTTTTTGTGACGGTGTATCAGTCTTTGCCCAAGGCGGACAAGATGGACTCTGTGGTGCAGAAAGCGGTTGAATGCGGCGCGTGCCGCGTGGTGCCGGTGCTCAGCGCGCGGTGTGTGTCCCGCCCGGATGAGAAGGCAGCGCGAAAAAAGACGGAGCGTTGGCAGAAGATCGCGCTGGAGGCGGCGAAGCAGTCCGGCCGGGGAATCGTGCCGGAGGTTGCGGAGATCACACCGTATGCGAAGGCAGTGGAGCGGGCTGCGGCGGACGGCGGCAGACTGCTGTTCTTTTACGAGGGCGGCGGGCAGAGCCTGCGCAGCCTGGGGCTGGAAAACGAGGAGCGGATTTCTCTGTTCATTGGGCCGGAGGGCGGCTTTGCACAGGATGAGGTGGAACTGGCCCGGGAAAACGGCGCGCAGGTGGCGACGTTGGGCCCGCGGATTTTCCGCACGGAAACGGCCCCGGTGGCGGCGCTCTCGGTGCTGATGATGCTGACCGGGAATATGGAACAGGACGCGGTTTGGGAGGAATGAGCTTGGAACAGCGCAAAACAGTTTTGATCACAGGAGCCTCGCGGGGCATTGGCAGTGAGATCGCACGCCGGTTTGCCCTCGCGGGGTACCGGGTGGCGCTGAATTACAACACAAGTGAACAACAGGCGCGAGAGCTGGCGGAATTACTGGAGCGGCAGCTCGGTGTTTCCACAGGCGAGCGGGTGCTGCCCGTTCGCGCCGACGTTGCCGACCGGCAGCAGGTGGAGCGAATGTTTGACGAGGCGGAGGCTCACTTCGGCGGTATCGACGTGCTGGTGAACAATGCCGGAATCGCGCAGCAGAAGCTGTTTACCGACCTGACGGACGACGACTGGCGCAGAATGTTTGCGGTTCATGTGGACGGCGCGTTCTATTGCAGCCGCCGTGCGCTGCAGGGGATGATCCAACGCCACGGCGGGAAGATCATCAATGTTTCTTCCATGTGGGGGCAGATCGGTGGCTCATGCGAGGTGCATTACTCCGCCGCCAAGGCCGCGGTGATCGGCATGACGCGCGCCCTGGCAAAAGAGGTTGGGCCGTCGGGCATACAGGTGAACTGTGTGGCCCCCGGGGTGATCGACACCGAGATGAACGGTGCGCTTTCGGCGGAAACGCTCGAGCAGCTCTGTGAAGAAACGCCGCTCGGTATGCTCGGCACCTGCCGCGACATTGCGGAGGCCGTGTTCTTTCTGGCGGACAGCCGGTCGGATTTTATCACCGGCCAGGTGCTTGGCGTCAACGGCGGCATGGTGATCGGATAGCAGGGAACGGAGGAACACAAATGAAGCGCATTGCGGTGATCTATCAGTCAAAATACGGTTCGACCAGGCAATACGCGCAGTGGATCGCCCGGGATTTGGGAGCGGAGCTTCTGGAGCGTTCTAACGTTTCGCCGGCATCTTTGCGGGAATATGATGTGATTGTGTATGGCGGCGGCCTGTATGCCGGCGGGATTGCCGGCGTGGACCTGGTGGCAAAGCATCCCTGCCCATCACTGGTGGTATTTACAGTGGGGCTGGCAAACCCGGCGATAACGGATTATTCGGAGATTCTGAATCGGAGTTTCTCCCCGGAGCAAAGGGAAAAGCTCAAGGTGTTCCATCTGCGCGGTGCGATGGATTACAGCAGGCTGGGGCCGGTTCACCGGGGTATGATGGCGATGATGAAGAAAATGACGATCGACACGAAAGCGCCGGACGACCGGACGGACGAAGACCGGCTGATGCTGGAAACGTATGGAAAATCCGTGGATTTTATCGAGGAAGCGTCGATCGTTCCCTTGGTGGAATATGTAAGAGGATTGCTCTGAAGCAGTAATAGATAAAAAAACAGGCCCCGGTTTGTTCTGAATGAACTGCCGGAGCCTGTTTTATTGCATTTTATAATAGACTGAAAACAAATCAGAATTCGATCTTTGCTTCAAGATACTCGACCAGCTTGTCGATGGAAACGCGCTCCTGCTGCATGGTATCGCGGTCACGGATGGTGACGCAGCCGTCGGTTTCACTCTCGAAGTCGTAGGTCAGGCAGAACGGGGTGCCGATCTCGTCCTGACGGCGGTAGCGCTTGCCGATGGAGCCGGCATCGTCGTAATCGACCATAAAGTGCTTGGCGAGTTTTGCGTAAACCTCCTGCGCCTTCTCGTTCAGCTTTTTGGAGAGGGGCAGGATGGCTGCCTTGTACGGCGCAAGCGCCGGGTGCAGGTGCATGACGATGCGGCTGTCGTTCTCGCCGAGCTCTTCCTCGTCGTACGCGTCGCACAAAAAGGCCAGCGCAACACGATCCGCGCCGAGGGACGGCTCGATGACGTAGGGGATATAGCGCTCGTTGCTTTCGGGGTCAAAGTAATCCAGCGCCTTACCGGAATGGTTCTGGTGCTGCTTGAGGTCATAGTCGGTGCGGTCTGCAATGCCCCATAGCTCGCCCCAGCCGAACGGGAACAGGAACTCGATGTCTGTTGTCGCTTTGGAGTAGAAGGAGAGCTCCTCCTGCTCGTGGTCGCGCAGGCGCAGGTTCTCTTCATTCAGGCCGAGATTTAAGAGCCAGTCCTTGCAGTAGTCTTTCCAGTAGTAGAACCAGTCGAGGTCGGTGTCGGGTTTGCAGAAGAACTCCAGCTCCATCTGCTCGAACTCACGGGTGCGGAACGTAAAGTTGCCGGGGGTGATTTCGTTGCGGAAGGATTTGCCGATCTGTGCCACGCCGAACGGAATTTTGCGGCGGGTGGTGCGCTGGATATTCACAAAGTTTACAAAAATACCCTGAGCGGTTTCGGGACGCAGAAAGATTTCGTTCTTCGCGTCCTCGGTAACGCCCTGAAAGGTTTTAAACATCAGGTTGAACTTGCGGATGTCGGTAAAGTTCTTCGAGCCACAATCGGGGCAGGCGATGTCGTGCTCTTTGATATAGTCGGACATCTGCTCGAAGGTCATGCCGTTTGCGTCGCCGCCGGCCTCTTCAATCAGCTTGTCCGCGCGGTGACGGGTGTGGCAGTCGCGGCAGTCCATCAGCGGGTCAGAGAATCCGCCCACGTGGCCGGAGGCAACCCATACCTGTGGGTTCATCAGAATTGCGGAATCCAGCCCTACGTTGTAGGGACTTTCCTGCACGAACTTTTTCCGCCATGCCGCTTTTACATTATTTTTAAATTCCACTCCCAGCGGGCCGTAATCCCAGGTGTTGGAGAGTCCGCCGTAAATCTCGGAGCCGGAATAGACAAATCCCCGGTTTTTACACAGACTGACAATTTTGTCCATCGTTTTTTCGCTGTTTTTAAGCATGTTTCATCCTCCAATTTCGGGACGCTGGCTGCGCCCCTTTATTTTTTCTGGTTGAAGATCAGCAGCTTGCTGAAAATGTAATTCAGAATGACCACAATCACGTTCATGAGGATTTTGGCCACCCAGAAATTCCAGTGAAGTAAATCCACCAAAAGCCCCATGCCGAGGGTATCAACCCCCAGTGAAAACAGGCGCGCGCCCAGAAAAGACATCGATTCCCGCATCAGTACCGCGGGCGCCATGCTTTTGCTTTGGAACACGAACAGCTTATTGGTGAAAAAGGCAAACGCGACGGAAGCGACCCAGGCCAGCGTGTTGGCTACGTACAGGTTCCAGTGCAGAACATCGTACAAAAGGCCGGCCAGCAAAATATTGATCAGTGTGGTGAGAACACCGAATATCAGGTAGGAAAGCATCTCTGGTGAAGTGAGAAACCTCCACAGTTTTGTGAGTTTATTCATTTCGGGAATCCCTCCTGCGAGCCATACATTACAGTGTACCATTGTACCGCATTTCCTGCAAGTGAATTTATTGCAAAAATATCCGGAACAGATAAAGAAGCGGACAATTTCGGCACCCCGGCGCAAAACAGCTGCAAAAGCCCGCAGAGCGTACGCCGCCGGATGAAAGCTTTAAAAAATATTCATCCTTTTTATTGCCCATTTTAGTATAATAATCTGGTATAATAACTGCAAAAGTATTTGCGGTTAGGATGCGCAGTTTGTAAATAGGCCATAACGGTATGTGGCGCAGTGCTTTTAAGACTGATTTTCAACGGCGCTTTGTGCCCGTGGTACCGTACGGAAATCCCGCAGAAATGATTTTGAATGTTCATATAAACAGGACGGAAGGAGTAGAATACTATGGCGGCAGGAAAAATTATGGTAGTCGACGATGACCAGAACATCTGCGAGCTGCTGCGGCTGTATCTGGAAAAGGAAGGCTTTCACGTGGCGATCGCCAATGACGGCAAAAGAGCGGTGGATTTGTTCGATGCAGAGAACCCGGATCTGATCCTTCTGGACATTATGCTGCCCGAGTTGGACGGATGGCAGGTTTGCCGTGAGATTCGCAAGAAGTCTCAGTGCCCGATCATCATGCTCACAGCGAAGGGCGAGGTATTCGACAAGGTGCTCGGTCTGGAGCTGGGCGCGGACGACTATGTCGTGAAGCCCTTTGAGGCCAAAGAGGTTGTGGCCCGCATTAAGGCGGTACTGCGCCGTGTGGGTAAGAATGGCGACGAGCTGATTAAAGAAGTGAAGTTCGACAAGCTTTCGATCAACCTGACGAACTACGAGCTGCGCGTGAACGGCGTTCAAGTGGACACGCCCCCTAAAGAGATGGAGCTGATTTACCATCTGGCCAGCAACCCGAACCGTGTATTTACACGTGACCAGCTGCTCGATGAGGTGTGGGGCTTCGACTACTACGGCGATTCCCGCACGGTAGACGTACACGTAAAGCGCCTGCGCGAAAAGCTGGAGGGCGTTTCAGAGAAATGGGCCCTGAAAACCGTTTGGGGCGTGGGTTATAAATTCGAGGTCAAGGAATAAGCGGCGTCGGATTTCCCGGCGGCGGCAAGACCGTCTGTTGCTCCCCGCATGGGGAGGACGGATTGAAATGGAGAAGGGGCGTCTCGCGGAGTGAAGAAAACTCTGTTTAAAAAGTATCTGCGCATCACACTGACGATTATTTTTGTCAGCTTTATCTTTCTGGGCGTGGTGATGATTAGCTTTATTTCGCGCTACTGGCAGGATGAAAAGCGGGAACTGCTGAGCAAAAATGCCCAGGGTGTTGCGGCTGTGGCGTCGGAAAGCGTGATCATGATCCAGAACAACCAATACATGGTGGACGGCAAACGCATGCAGGCGTTTATCTCTGCGTTTTCGGTGAATATTGACGCGGACATTTTTGTAACGGATAAAAATGGAGTCCGGCTTCTTTCGGCCTATACCGGCAGCGGTGAGGTAGGCGCCGGTGATGTGGGCGCGGACATTATGACTCAGGTGATGAGCGGCGGCTATATGGGCACCGGTACCCTCAAGGGGATTTACCAGCAGCCCCACTATGTTGTGGGTGTGCCCATCCAGGTGGTGGGCGACAACGGCACGACTGTCACGATCGGAGCGGTATTTACCGCCTCCAACATCTATTCCCTGCAGGTATACCGCACCGAAGCGCTGCGGATGTTCCTGATCGCCGCGGCGGCGGTCTTTATGCTGTCGTTCATTATGGTGTGGCTGTTTTCGTACCGGCTGGTGCGGCCCCTGCATGAAATGTCGCTGGCGGCGCACAGCTTTGGCGAAGGGAATTTCTCGGTGCGTGTTCCGGTGACGAGCAACGACGAAATCGGCCAGCTGGCGCTGGCGTTCAACAATATGGCGGCGTCGCTGGCCTCCGGCGAGACGGTGCGCCGCAACTTTATCGCCAACGTATCGCACGAGCTGAAAACGCCGATGACGACCATCGCCGGATTCATCGACGGCATACTGGATGGAACGATCCCGCCGGAGCAGCAGGAAAAATACCTGAAGATCGTTTCCACCGAGGTCAAGCGCCTTTCGCGGCTGGTGCGCACGATGCTCGACCTTTCGCGCATCGACAACGGCGAGCTGAAGCTGCGGCCCGGACGCTTCGATTTGACGAATACCATCTTTTCGGCTCTGCTTTCGTTTGAAAAGGCGATTGAGGACAAGCACCTGGAGGTGCGCGGACTAGAGGATGCGGAAAGCCTGTTCGTCGACGGCGACCCGGATATGATTCATCAGGTAATGTATAATTTGATTGAAAATGCCGTAAAGTTTACCAACAACGGCGGATACATCGAGATTCATGTGGAGGATAAAGCCGACCGGGACATCGTGCGCGTGAAGAACAGCGGCGCGGGAATCCCGCCTGATGAGGTCGACATGATTTTCGAGCGTTTTTACAAAACGGATAAATCGAGAAGCTACGATAAGAACGGGATGGGGCTTGGCCTGTATATCGTGCGCACCATCATCGGGCTGCACGGCGGCGAGATCACGGTTTCGAGCGTGGAAAACGAATACTGCGAATTCCAGTTCTGGCTGCCGAAAAACAAGGAAAAACAGATCAAGGCCGAGGCTGAGGATGCGCCGTTTAAGGAGCTTTCGAAGGATAAAAAGGAGCCGAAGGGGTAAACCATTTTACGGGGGGATGAGCATGGACGATTTTCAGTGGAAAAAACCCGACGGGCAGGGAGAAGCCGACGAGGCAGAGAAATCCCAAAAGCCCTGGCCGGATACTTTGGAGGAGTTTTTCTTACAGAAGGAAACGCATTCCGAAAGCGCGGCCGAAGAGGAAAAGAATCCCCCGCAGAGCAGCCTGCCGGATTTGGAGCGGACAGATTCACAGGGGCCCGGTGATGATCGGGCCGAAGAGCCGGATGCAGGTTCCGATTCAAATGCGCCGGAGCCAATCCCGGAAGCGGAGGAACCGCCCCCGGCACAGCCGGAGAAAGAGGGTTCCGCCGCGGATAGAGCGCCGGTAGAGGTACACGAGGAGAATCCGAACCCGCAAACGGATGCACCGGGCGAACCGCAGGAGAGCCCCGCACAGGAACAGGAGAATCCCGCGGCGGAGCAGCCAAGGCCGCCGTATGGTCCCTATGGTTCCGCGCAAAGCGGAGGACAGCAGGATACCGCGCCGGGCCAGTGGGTACCGCCGTATCACCCCTATGGATCGCCGCAGAGCGGGGGACAGCAGAACCCTGCGCCGGGTCAGCCGCCGCAAGGGCCGTATGGATATCCGCAAAATGGGTGGCAGCAGTATCCGGGTTACCCGCCATACCCGCCGTATGGGTATCCGCCCTATCCGCCGCAGGGGCAGCAGATGCCATTTGGCTATCAGCCCCCGCGGGTCTATGCGCCTTACGGGCAGGGTGACGGCAAGGGGCCGTTTCATCAGCCGGAATATACCCCAAAACCGCCGAAGAGCAGGGGCTACCGTCTGTTTATCGGCGCGCTCGTGACTTTAACCGCCGTTTTTGTGCTTGGGTTTTTCAGCCTCAGCGTTTATACGGCGCTTTCACCGCAGAAAAACGATTCTTCGGCTTCTTCGCAGCCGCCGCAGGGGCCTTCCGAAGCGCCGCCGGAATCTGCGGAGCCTTCGCAGAGTGTGGAAGACGCGGAGCCTGCGCCGACCGGAACGCTGGCCGACCCCAAATTTGCGGGGCTGGCGATTGCGTCTGCGCCTTCGGGCGGGGAGAGCACCGCGAAGGAGATTTACGCAAAGGTATCTCCCGCCATTATCGGTGTGGTCTGCGAAACGCAGGAGGGGACCAGCTCCGGTTCGGGAATCATTTGCCGTTCGGACGGCTATATTATCACGAATTCCCATGTGATCAAGGACTCAAAAAACCATTCGATGCTGCGCGTGATTCTGCACGACAACAGCCAGTACAACGCCGCGGTGGTCGGCTTTGATAAGACGACAGATCTGGCGGTACTGAAAATCGATGCGAAAAATCTGCCTGTGGCTGCTTTCGGAAATTCCGATTCACTGGCTGTCGGCGACTGGGTGCTGGCGATCGGCAACCCGGGCGGCATGACCTTTGCTAGCTCGCTGACCCGCGGCGTTGTTTCGGGTCTGAATCGTTCGGTGGGATACAGCGACAAGGCGAACATGACGTATATTCAGACCGACACGGCGATCAGCCCCGGGGCTTCCGGCGGCGCGCTGCTGAACCTGTACGGACAGGTGGTTGGTGTAAACACCTCGAAGCTTGTGGCGGAGGGCTATGAAGGAATGGGCTTTTCCATCCCGATCGCGCGCGCCAAAAGCATTGTGGATGACCTGATCAAGAGCGGGTATGTATCCGGACGGGCGCGTCTGGGTATCGGCGCGAATCAGGTGTCCAGCCTGCAGCAGCAGCTGGGTTGGCCGCAGGGCGTGGTTATCGTTTCCATCGATTCCGAGAGTGCGTTCCAGGGAACAGAGGCAAAGGTGAACGACATTATTACAAAGGTGGACGGCACGTCGATTACGACCATGACAGAGCTGTACCAGAAGCTGGGTCTGCACAAGCCGGGGGATACGATGAAAATGACGCTCTACCGGCCGGGCGCGATTGGCCAGCAGGGTAAGACCTTTGAAGTGACAGCTACGCTGTTGGCCGACAACGGCGAGACACAGCAGGGCGTAAAATAAACCGGGTAATGCTCGGCTGAATAAAAAGCGCACCAGATCGGGATTCAAAACCGATCTGGTGCGCTTTTTACGAATCTATCAGGAGGATATGTCTAAAGCAATTTGTTTCTTTCTCACAGCATCGAAGCAAGCTCGGCGGATTCTTCTTCCGAAAAGAGCTCGGGTTCGTCGGAGAAAAGCGGGAAATCGGGGTATCCGGGATCTTCTGGGAGGTCGGAGATCTGCACGGGCTCGACGGTGGCCCCGCCTCTTAACTGGAACACGTTGACCAGATTGAGCATGACTTCAGACTGACCGGACAGCTCCTCACTGGCGGCGGCGCTTTCCTCTGCGGTAGCGGAGTTTGTCTGTACCACGCCGGAAATCAGATTGATGCCTTCGTTCACCTGATCGATCGCACCGGTCTGCTCCTGGGAGGAGACTGCGATATCCTGAATCAGAACGGTGACGTCGGAGGACCTTTTTGCGATTGCGTCAAGGGACTTGCGAACCTTACCTACCAGTGTGGTGCTGTTTTGGATGGCGGAAAGGGTATTTTCGACCAGAGAGGTGGTATTGTCGGCAGCCTGGGCGCTTTTGCTTGCCAGGTTCCGGACCTCCTCTGCCACGACGGAGAAGCCTCGCCCCGCAGAGCCGGCCCGGGCGGCCTCTACCGCCGCATTCAGGGCCAGAATATTCGTCTGGAAGGCAATATCGTTAATGGTTTTGATGATCTTGTTGATTTCGGTAGAGGTCTTTTCCATTTCAGACATCGATCCCACAAGCTGCTGCATCAGTGTGTCGCCGTCCTGAATCACGCGGGCCGTTTCATCCGCATGCGAGCTGGCGGTTTGCGCGTTGGAAGAGTTGGCCTTTACCTTATCGGAAATTTCACTGATGGTGGCGGCGAGCTCTTCAATCGAGCTGGCCTGCTCTGTTGCCCCCTGCGACAAAGTCTGTGCCCCCAGGGATACCTGCTCTGCCCCGGTAGAAACCTGGCTGGCGGCAACTTGAACCTGTGAAAGGGTGCTGTTCAGGGAATCCACAATGGAGACCAGTGCCTCTTTAATCGGCGCAAAATCGTTTTTGTAATCGACGTCAACGGTTACGGTCATATCGCCCTTTGAAATGGCGCCGAGCACATACGAAATATTGTCGATGTAAGCTTTTAGATTCGCGGATACGGTACGCATGCCCTCTGCCAAAACCCCCAGCTCATCTTTTGAAACATAGGGGATATCCACATCCAGCTCTCCCTCAGAGAAGCGAAGCATGGCGGACTCGATCTGTTTGATCGGCTTTGTGATGATACGGACAATATAGATGCAGATCAAAATGATAAAAACGAGGATGGCGGCGCTGAAAACGGCGATGATCTGATACGTTTGCTTTTCGGTTTTGGAAGCGCTGATATAAAATTGATTTGCCACAGATTTAGAGGATGAGCTGAGCGTGGAAGAGAGAGTTTGAGATGCGTTGGCAATCGTAATAAAATCGGAGTAATACAGCTTTTTTGCGGATTCCACTTCTCCGCGGCTGTACATGTTCTGCAGCTGCTCGCTCAGCCTTTTTAAGGTGGTTGAGTTGGCGATCAGCAGATTCAGCTTGTCCTGATTTTCTTGTAAGGTGAGATTGTTTTTAAGGATCGCTATGTCAGACTGCATTGCCAAGTCCAGTCTTCTCAGTTCGGATTGGTAGCCGACAATGGAGTCCTGATCGTCGTTTGTCAAATACATCAGCAGATATTTCTGCTGTGCGTTGAGCGATTTGTTCAAATCTTCCGACGCGGTTACGGTTTGATACGGCCCCTGATAGAAGCTGTTCAGAGAGTTTGCAATCGATTTCATCCCGAACATGACAATACAGGCGATCATCACACTGAATAAAACGACAACTAAGGTAAAGCTGACAGTCAGTTTTTTGGGTATGGATAGATTTTTCATGAGGGCCCTCCAAAGCAACAATTTTTATCTTAGCCGCAAAGCCATTTGGCAATAGTCTCAAAAAAATAAAATTGATTGTTAAAATTTTCCAATATGTGACTGGGACAATTATATAAGACTTGTCGAACTCTGTCAATCTGGAAGCGGGAGAGGGGCAGACAAAAAAACTTTGCTATTTTTGTAAGGGCTTACAACAATTGATAAAAACGTGGTGCGATCCGACGAAAAAACCGGCCCAAATCGCTTTTTTGATTCAGGCCGGTCACCATTAAATTTATTTTATAGAAAAATTTTATCTCTAAAAATAAAGGATTTTGAATTAAGAGACATCGCTTGTTTCGAGTACCTTGCAGGAGAGAAAATAAGAACCCCAAAAAAGCAGGAGAGCAAAGAAAAAACCGAAAACCGGGGCCTGGTGGAAAACCAGAGTATTAAGGAGAAGCAGGATTCCCGTATTACGATCGATAAGACCGAAAATCAAGTCGAAAACATTCAATAAAATATAGCAAAGGACCAGAGTCCAGATCGCGTCCTGCGAGCCCTTTCGGTAGGCCGCCGGTAAAAAGGCACTGAGCAGCAGAAGCGTGAGACCGATCGCCTCACAATGTTCGAGGAATACTTCCGGCGTAAAACCATTGGAAAATCCGGAGATTAGCAACCCCACAAGATTGCCCGCAAAGAGAAGAGAGGACAGAAACAGATATCGACTGCGCACCAGCAGTCTTTTGTCTACCGGAAATGACAGCACATAGACATTCCATTTGTTCTGTTCATCCCGCTGAAAAGCAAAATAAGCCGTTATCAAAGTAAGCCAGTGTGTCGAAACCGAAACGATGGAGCCATAGGCAAAATCTTTTTCTCCCAGCCGATGGAGAAAAATCCAGACGCCAACAAGGGAAAACACGATTAAAAACAGCCCGGCGAGCAGAAATTTGCGCAGATGGACAAAATCCTTATACAATAAGCCTTTCAAAAGTGATTTACTCCTTTCTTTGCAGAAGCTGCAGATGCAGGGAAAAGAATGCGGAGAGGCATGATTCGCGGGAGCTGAGACGGGTGCCGTCCGCCCCCCACAATTCCGCGGAAAAGTAACCGGCCCCTTTACTGGACATCCTTCCGTTCCATGATTTTACAGGAGATCAGATAGGATAGAAAGAACAGGAGAACACAAGCCCCGAAGGCTGCCGCTACCAGAAAAACAATGGACAAATCGGTTGGCCCGGAGATTGCGAAGGGGAGTTTTTGCAGAAGATAAATCAGCAGAAAGACAAGCAAAAAAACGCCCATCAGCAGGATCCGCGCGGTCTGAGTGCCAAAGCGGTACATCAGGGGAGCCAGAATGCCGATCAGAACGAACGATACCCCAATGGAGCTCAGAATTTGAAGAATGATTTCGACATGGAACAAATTGCCCGCAGCCGCTGAGAACGCGAAGGAAAGGCAAGTGGCCACAAGGATTGCCAACAATAAGTAGACGTACCTGCCGAGTACCAACAGACGCTTGCTGACCGGTAAGGAAAGTGCGTAGAGATTCCACTTGCAGGCTTCGTCATATGCAAACAGATTGATGGACAGAAATACTGTGAAATAAATAGTCATGAAAGACAACGTCCCGTCACCGAGAAGGGAATAATCGGAATGCACCACCAGTGAGATGAAAAACAGCAGCAAAAGAATCGCGCTGAAAGCCAGAAGGCTTCGTTTGGAGATCATGAGGTCTTTCATCAATAAACCTTTCATCGTTTTTGCTCCCTCCCATAGAACACCATAATGTCGTCAAGACCGGCCGGGTCTACCATCAGCCCGGGGTGGCGCTTTATAAATTCCGGCCGGTTTTTGATCAGAGCCTCGCAGCCAAAGGAGTTCTTTCGGCTGCGCAGATAATCGCTTTTCGGCAGACGGTCGAATTCGCCCGCGCCGCACTTTACAACGCCGTAAGAATCCATGATTTCATCCTTTGAGCCGCTCAGCAGTATTTTGCCTTCGTGAATGAAGGTGACATAATCCGCAATCCGCTCCAAATCGGCGGTGATGTGCGAGGAGAAGAGCACGGCATGCTCTTCATCCTGAATGAATTCCAAAAGCAAGTCGAGAATCTCGCTGCGCATCACGGGATCGAGTCCGCTGGTGGCTTCATCCAGGATCAGGAGGCGGGGATGATGGGCCAGCGCGGCGGCAATCGAAAGTTTCATCCGCATTCCTTTGGAAAAATCTTTGATCAGTTGATCGCGTGGGAGATTGAATTCTTCCAGATAGGACTGGTACAGCGGTTCATCCCAATCTTTGAAAAATTTCTTCAGCAGGTCGCTGATATGCCGGGAATGGAACTCCCCGGGAAAATAACAGTCGTCGAATACCACGCCGATCTGCTCTTTGATTTTACGTTCTTCTTTTTGCGCGTCGGAGCCAAAAATCCGAATCTCACCGCCGTCGAGCTTCAGCTCATTTAAAAGCAGTTTAATGGTGGTGGTTTTACCGGCACCGTTTTCGCCTACCATCCCCATGATGCTCCCGCCGGGAATAGAGAAACTGACATCCTGTAAGGCAAAGGAGGGAAAACGCTTCGTCAGACCGCGTACTTCCAGTAAATTCTTCATATCGATTCTCCTTTATAAAGTTGATTGAGAAGTTCAGAAAGCTGTTCAAGAGAAATAGAGCCGGCCTGTGCCAGCCGCACAGCCTGTGAGATCAGTTCCCTGATCTGGCGCAGGTGTTCCTCCTGAATTGCCGAAACGTTGCGTGCCGCGACAAAGCTGCCTTTGCCGGCCCGGGTGATCAAAAAGCCGTCGCGCTCCAGATCTTCATAGGCACGCTTCGTGGTGATCACGCTGATTTGCAGTTCCCTGGCCAGTACGCGCATCGACGGCAGAGCGTCGCCCTCTTTCAGCTTGCCGCTGATGATTTGATTTTTCACTTGGCGGGTGATCTGTTCGTAGATGGGTCTGCTGTCTGAATTGCTGATGAGAATATCCACGGCGCTCTCCTTTCTGAATACTGTATATATACTATATATACAGTATGGCGCGATCGTGTGAAAATGTCAAGTGTTTTTTCTGGGAAAAGAAAGCAAAATATACATATAGTATATATTTTGAGTGATTCTACAATTTGTGCTCTCTTTTTTCATGCTTCGCGGAAAAATAAAAAATATTTTCGAAGGCTTTCTCTTTCAGGGGAAAGTTTTTTTATTTTGTCCGGGGGAGTCAGAACCTGCCGATCCGGAGAAAACACGAAACAGCTTTGTCGGACAATGCAAGGAACGGCAGAGATTACACCGGTCGGGAGGAATGGCGGGGAAGGCTGCTGCACAACAGACCAATGAGTCTGAAAATGGAGAAGGAGGGCGTATGACTGACCCGAATAAGGCGAAACGAAGAATCATGCGCGGCTACGACAAGCTGGCGTTTGGCGGGGTTGCGGACGCCGTGCGGCTGATGTTCTGCGACGACCCGGATCAGCTGGAGATTCGCGGGATGGATTTATTCAACGTGGCGGAAATCAAGCGCCCGAAGGGCGGTGGAATGGAGATCAAGTTTTTCGACCGCATCAAGGCGCTGCAATGTCTGGAGCAGATGAATGAGGATCGCGGGGAAGGCCCGGGCGGCTTTTACCGCGCGCTCGAGCAGAGCGTACGCAGCTTTGAGCCGGATTCGCCGGAGGAGGACTGAGCTTGGAATTTCACCCTTTTTCGAAAAAGCAGCTTCAGGCCCTGAGCTGGTGGTGCCGGGGCAGCCCGTTCGAGCGTTACAGCGCGGTGATCTGCGACGGCGCGGTGCGAAGCGGCAAGACGCTTTGTCTTGGGATTTCCTTTATCGCGTGGGCGTTTTACCGGTTTGACGGCCAGTCGTTCGCGCTGTGCGGGAAAACCATTCGTTCTTTGCGCCGGAATCTGGTGGTGCCTTTGCTACCGGTGCTGCGGGAAAACGGTTTTGAATGCTCCCTGAAGCTTTCGGAGAATCTGCTGACTGTCTCGGCCGGCGGGCGCGAAAACCGCTTTTACCTGTTCGGCGGTAAGGATGAATCTTCCTCCGCGCTGATTCAGGGCATGACGCTCGCGGGCGTGCTGTTCGACGAGGTGGCCCTGATGCCCCGTTCGTTTGTGGAGCAGGCGCTGGCCCGCTGCTCGGTGGAGGGCTCGACCTTTTGGTTCAACTGCAACCCGGAGCACCCACAGCACTGGTTTTACCGCGAGTGGATTCAGAACGCCGCGAAAAAGAATGCGCTGTATCTGCATTTTCAGATGGGGGACAATCCGTCGCTGTCCGAGGCGATGCTCGAGCGCTACCGGGGGTTGTATTCCGGTGCGTTTTATCGGCGCTTTGTACTGGGGGAATGGGTGGCCGCCGAGGGGCTGGTGTACCCTTTTATGTCACAGGAGCAGTTTTGCCCCGTACCGCAGGGGGCACTGGAACGCTATGTGATTTCGTGCGATTATGGCACGGTCAACCCCTCTTCTTTTGGGCTGTGGGGTAATCAGAACGGCTGCTGGTACCGGATTGCGGAATATTACTACGATTCCCGCCGGGAAGGCTTTCAGCGCACGGACGAGGAGCATTACGCCGGGCTGTGCCAGCTTGCCGGGGACAGGAAAATCGAGTGCGTGGTGGCCGACCCCTCCGCCGCGAGCTTTATGGCGGTGATCCGCCGCCACGGGGAATTCCGGGTAATTCCGGCAAAAAACGATGTGCTGGATGGAATCCGTCAGGTGGCGGCGGCGCTCAAGGCCGGGCGGCTTCGCATCTGCGACGCCTGCGCCGACGCGATGCGGGAATTCGCGCTGTACCGGTGGAGTTCCGACTCTACACGCGACGCGCCAATTAAAGAAAACGACCACGCCATGGACGACATTCGGTATTTTACCGCGACAATATTACAGCAGGACGCGGAAGGCTGCTTTGCGGTAGCCGCGCCGCGCCGGACAGGAGAGTATGATGGGTTGGTTTAAAACGAAGAAAAGCCCGCCTGCCGTTCCTGCCATGCAGACGGCCCCGCGTTCCGGGTGGCAGGCAGGCTGGGAATGGAACCGGTACGCGCCGCTTGTGGGCGGGGAGCAGCGTCTGTACGGTGCGCTGCGGGAATCGGTGCCGATCATTTCCGCTGCACTGGAAAAGACCGTGCGGCTGATCGGTACCTTTCAGGTGGAATGCCCGGACGTCGCCGCACGACGAGGGTTGGCGGAATTTTTGAGGCATGTGCCGGTGGGCGCGGCGCAGGCGGGAATCCAGAGCTTTTTATGTACCTACCTCGATCAGCTGCTGATGTACGGCACCGCTGTTGGCGAAATCCTTCCGAGTGCGGATGCCTGTGGAATCGCGGGGCTTTACAATGCCCGGCTGGAGCATCTGGAGCTGCGCCGGGGAGAAAATCCGCTGGAGGTGCAACTGTGCGTGCGCGGGCATTCGGGAGAGGCCATGCCAGTGAAACACCCCAATCTGGTGCTGCTGTCTGCGCTGAATCCCGGGCCGGGGGAGGTGCGCGGCGTATCGATTCTGCGGGGGCTTCCTTTTTTGGGGGAGGTTCTGATGAAAATCTACCATACAATCGGCGTCAACTGGGACAGGGTGGGAAACACCCGCTTCGCCGTGACCTACAAGCCTTCCGGCGAGGGGGACCGGGCCTACGGCGCCGAGCGCGCCCGGCAGATCGCCGACCAGTGGAGCCGCGCGATGCAGCCGGGGGCCGGGGTGAGCGATTTTGTCGCCGTGGGCGACGTGAGCATTCGGGTGATCGGCGCGGACAATCAGATTCTGGACAGTGAAATCCCTGTGCGCCAGCTGCTCGAACAGATTGTGGCGAAGCTGGGCGTACCCCCGTTTTTGCTGGGGCTTTCATGGTCGTCAACCGAGAGAATGTCCTCCCAGCAGGCCGACCTGCTCACCAGCGAGCTGGAAAGCTATCGCCGCCTGCTCGAGCCGGTGATTGAGAAAATCTGCCGGATGTGGCTTTTGCTGAACGGATATTCCGAGCGGATGGAAATCGTGTGGGAGGATATCAGCTTGCAGGATACGGTGGACTTGGCGGGGGCAAGGCTCAAAAACGCGCAGGCGGCAAAGCTGGAATGGGAAGTTCAGAAGGAAAGAGGGGGGAGAGCATGAGAGAGGGCTATGTGATCAAAAGTGCGCAAAGCGCGGCTTCCGCGGAAGAGCTTCGGCAGATTGGACGCTACACCCGGCGGGAATTTTCGCCCGAAGAGCTGTATATGTTCTCGGTAGTGCTGTGCGACAACGAGATCGACCGCGATTTCGAGCGCTTCACGGTTCCGGCGCTGCACCGGCTGGGAGAGCTGTTCCTTGGAAAAACGGGGCTGTTTGACCACAGCATGAAAAGCGGCGACCAGACCGCCCGGATTTTTTCCACCCATGTGGAAACCGATCCGCAGAAAACAACACAGGCGGGCGAGCCATACACCCGGCTGGTGGCAAGGGCCTATCTGCCGAAAACGGAGAAGAACGCCGATTTGATTCTGGAGCTGGAATCGGGAATCAAAAAGGAGGTCAGCGTGGGCTGTGCGGTGGGGAAATCCATCTGTTCTGTTTGCGGAGCGGATCGGGTGAAGCAGCCGTGCGGACATGTGAAGGGCCGCAGCTACGGTGAGGGGGGACAGAAAAGGGTTTGCTGTACTGTACTCGATGAGCCGGCGGATGCCTACGAATGGTCGTTTGTGGCGGTGCCCGCCCAGCGGGCGGCCGGGGTGATCAAGGGCTTTCGGTCCGGAAAGGAGGAAGCGAAATCCATGGAGGAAATCAGGAAATCTTTGCGCGCGGGGGAGCAGGTGACGCTGACTGCCGCGCAGGCCAGGGAACTTGAAAAACATTTGGAACAGCTGGAAACTTTGGCGGAGAGCGGCAGGCAGTACCGCGAAAGCGTGAGCAAAAACGTCGTGCGGCTTTGCGCGCTCGGCAAAACGGGTATTCCGGCGGAGGTGATGGGCCGTGCGGCGCAGAGTATGCCGCTCGAGGATCTGCTCTCGCTGGAAAAAGCGCTCAAACAGCAGGCAGAGGGCATTTTGCCGCCGCGCCCCCAGCTTATGCAGGAGCATCCGGAGGCGGCGGACGGCGGGAACGACATGTTCCGGATTTAATACAGAAACAGGAGGAAAGAGCATGAAAGTAGCATTTGGCGGGTATGGAGAAAAGCTCATTACTTTTGAGGCGGCGGAAGGCGTTCTGGCCGGAATGCCGGTGATGATGAGCGCAAACGGAACGGTGGCCCCCTGCGCCGCGGGAAAGGCGTTCTGCGGCGCTGCGGTGAATGTGCGTGACGGATTTGCCGCCGTGCAGCTGGCCGGGTACGTGCGGCTACCCTACACAGGCACGGCTCCGGCGGTCGGTTACCAGACGCTGGCGGGCGACGGTGCGGGAAAGATCAAGACGGACGCGGCCGGACGGCAGCTTCTGATTGTGGATGTGGATACTTCCGCCGCGGTATGCGGCGTGATTCTGTAACGGAAGAGGAGGAGAACACATGGCTTTTTATGATACGCTCAAACTGGAAAAGGGCATGTATACAGCGGGCAAAAGCTTTGCCCGGACTCTGGAGGAGCTGGACCCCTCCGCGAATTATGAGGGCACCCCGTTGGCGGGTTTGGACGCCTACCAGCGCCAGCTCAAGCGCTTTGACATCCGCGTGGGCGGCCCCGGCTCCGACCCGGTGGAAAAATTCTTTCAGACCAGCGACAGCGCGGCGCTGTTCCCCGAATACGTTTCCCGCGCGGTGCGTCAGGGAATGGAGCGGGCAGACCTGCTGCCCGGCATTGTGGCGACGGTAACGAAGATCAACTCGATGGATTACCGCACGATTACTTCCGATCCTCTGCCGCAGGACAAAGAGCTTCTGCCGGTGGCGGAGGGTGCGGAAATTCCCCGCACGGTGGTCAAAACACAGGAGAATCTGGTGCGCCTGCACAAGCGCGGGCGCATGCTGGTGGCGTCGTATGAAGCACTGCGCTTTCAGAAGCTGGACCTGTTTACCGTTACGCTGCGGCAGATCGGCGCGTACATTGCCCGCGCGCAGCTCGACGACGCGGTGAACGTACTGCTCGACGGCGACGGCAACGGCAACTCCGCTCCTGTCACGAATGTGACCGGCGCGCTTTCGTACAAAAACATGGTCAGCCTGTGGAGCGCCTTGCAGCCCTACGAGCTGAACACCATTCTGGCCTCTACCCCGGCGGTGGAGGATATTCTGAACCTGAAGGAGTTTCAGGATTCTGTGGCGGGGCTCGATTTTCAGGGCACCGGCAAGCTGGCCACGCCGCTGGGCGCAAAGCTGCTGCATGTGCCGTCGCTTTCCGGCAGCCGCCTGATCGGCCTTGATAAGAACTGCGCGCTGGAAATGGTGCAGGCCGGCGATGTGCTGACCGACTCCGACAAGCTGATCGACCGCCAGCTCGAGCGCGCTTCCATCAGCGTGATTGCCGGGTTCGCGAAGATCTTTGCCGGAGCGTGCCGTGCCGTCAGCTATACCGGAGAATAAGAGAACGGGAGGGAAAGCCGATGAATCCGCAGGCGATTCTGGAACGATTTCTTTGCCTTTCGGGGCTTTCCCCGGAAGAAGCGCAGCCCTGGCAGGGGCTGTGTGAAGAGGCCATGCAGGAATTGAGCGCTCAGGTGCTCACCGGAGCGGAGGGCGGGGCGGCGCTGCTGAACGCCGCTGCCGCCGCCCTGGCCTTTTACCGCTACTGCGCGGCGCAGTCCAGCACTCCGGAGAGTGATTTTACCGCCGGAGACGTCCGTGTGACGAAAAGCTCCGCCGGAATGGAGGCAGCCCGCCGGTTCTGGCTGGAGGCGCGCCGTGCCGCCGCCCCTTACCTGCGCGACGAGGGATTTTTTTTCGGGCAGGTGCGCTCATGACGCGGGCGGCATTTCTGCGGCGGATGCTGGAGCGGTACGGCAGCGATACGGTGGTTACGGTTCTGGGGGAAAGTCCGGTGACCGTGCGGGCGATGATTCAGGCGATGAACTACAGGAACAAAGTCTACCCCGACGACGCGTGGATGCCGGAGGGGTATTTCGACAATTCCCATTTCTTTTACATCGGCCCGCCGGACTGCCGGCTTGACCGGATGAGCGGCGCGGTACTGCGCTGCGCGGAAAGGGAATACAAGGTCATCCGTGCGCAGGGTTTTCTGGCGGGGAACCGAATTTTATATGTATGGGCGGTCCTTCGGGAGCTGCCGAAGGAGGAAACAGATGGCGGAATTTGATTTGCTGGAGCAGGAGTTGCTGTGCAAGCTTCAGGAAAAGGAGTCCCTTCGGGACATCCGGTTTTCGACGGCGTGGGAAAACAGGCGGGGAAAGTCGGCCGGCATCAGCGCCGTGTTCAAAATCCTGCCGGTGCGTTTTGTCCCGGCCTCGCTGGATGAATCCCTGCGCCGGGCGGAGCTGACCGTCAGCATCTGGATTTCCGCCCCGCGGGCAATGGGCGGCACCGCATGTGTGGACGCCTTTTCCCGCATCAGCGACGCGCTGCTGTTTGGGGAAAACGGGCTGTGTTTGCAGACCATCTCCTGCGGGAAGGTGGAGTATTCCGAAGCCGCCGAAGCGTTCCGGATGAACGCCGAGGTGGGTATGACGGCGTACTGCCGGGAAAGCGGGGGATAACATGGAGCTTTTGGTGCCGACGCGTCAGAGTGTGTCCATTGAACTAAACGGTGAGAGGATTGCCGCTGCAAGCGCTGTAAAATGCGTGTGCGTCAAAGAGCGCAGAGCAATCCGCGCGTTTGGCGAGGCAGAGCCGGTGGCCTGGCTGGAGCGTTCCCCCTCGTATCGTCTGGAGCTTTCTCAGCTGAGCGGTTTGGGGCAGAGCATCAGCCGTTCGTCCCTTTGGGAAATGAGCGGCTTTCGCCTCGTTACGGTGCAGGACGGCGTACGCACCGTATACAGCGGCTGCGAGTGGCAGGAGCTGACGGAGCAGGCGGACGCCGGGGACGGCTTTCTGGCGGAGCATGCCGTGATGACCGCCCGGAAAAGGAGCAGAGAGGGGGCGCAGATATGAACGAAACCGAGAGTGCAGCCGGAAGCGTTTCTGCTGTACAGGAGCGGGAGCAGGCCGAACGAATCAGCCGCGCGCTGGAGCGGGATTACCGGCGCTATCCTCACCCATTTTCGGAGGAGGAGCCGGCATGAAGCTGCAGCCGATGAAATATGGGGAGTATGTTTGGCCGCATAACCCCGAGCACCTGACGGTAAGCTGCCGCAGAGCGGTGCGGGAGCTGCAGGCGCCGTTCGCCGGGAGCATCTTACAGGATTACGGCGTGCAGAAGCGCGTGGTGGAGGGTGAGGGCGAGTTTTACGGCGCGGACTGCATCGGGCAGTTCCAGAAGCTGTATGGGGAGCTGGAAAAAACGGAACGAGCCATGCTGACCCTGCCGAATGTTCCGCCGTTCTTCGCACTTTTTGTCACACTCGAAATGGTCGGCAGCCCGGAGCCGGATTTGGTGCGCTACCATTTTGTGTTCTGGGAGGACGGCGCGGCGGAAGCCGCCGGGAATCTGCTTTCCGGGCAGGTGTACGAATGCCGTGAGGGCGATGATTTGTGGCGGATCGCCGCGTTATACTCGGTGACCGTGCAGCAGCTGCTGGAGAAAAATCCGGCCATCCGCTGGCCGAATTATCTGCGTGGGGGCGAAAGGGTGGTGATTCCGTGAAGTTTGAGGGAATCACGGCACAGGGAGCGGTCTGCTCCCTCGGTACACCGCTGTCTGTCCACATCAGCCGGGGCGCGGGAGCGCCCTCAGACGAGCTGGTGGGGGAATTCCCATGGAGCGCTTTGCTACCGCTGTACCGCCTGCGGGTTTCGGACGGGGAGAGAATCCTGTTTTTTGGCCCTGTGGATGTACAGCAGGAGAAGATTTCGCCCAAAGGGGCTTTCCTGCGCGTGGAGGGACGGAGCCTTGCGGCGCTGCTGCTCGACAATGAGGCGGTGCCACAGACGTATTATTCCCCGCCGTTTTCTACCGTGTTTGCCCGCCATGCCGCGCCATACGGATTTTTACGGTACCAGGTGCCAAGCGGTACGGAAAAAATCGGGGAGTTTACGGTGACAAAAGGCATGAGTGAATGGCAGGTGCTTGAAAGCTTTTGCCGCCGGGCGTGGAGCGCTTCTCCCGTTTTGCAGGAGGGGGACGAGCTGACAGTCGGCGGGTCGGAAGAGAACGGGGTGCTGTTGTTCGGGAGTTCCGCCCGGGGACTGACGTATCTCTCCCTGACCAGAACGCGCAGGGAATATGAGAGAATCAGCGAGCTTCTGGTTCGCTCTGCCAAGGACGGGCGTTACACCGTTTCGCTCACGGACGAGCAGGCACTGCGCGACGGCATTCGCCGCAGGCGCTGCCTGAGTGCTTCCTCGGCGGTCAGCGTGAAGCAGGTTCTGGCAAACGCGCGGCAGAGGTCGCTGGAATATACGCTGGTCTTGCCCGGCTGGCCCGATGTGCAGCCGGGCAGGAACGCGGAACTGAGCGACAGATTGCTTGGCCGCGTGGCAGGGCTCAGAGTGTGGAGCGTGGAGTATGAACTGGATACCGGCGGAATGCTCTGTACCGTCACACTGCGGCGGGCCGCGGAGTAAAGGAGGAAACCAGATGTGGATTTCAGAAAAAATGGCTGCTTCACGTGCTTCGGAAAGCGCGGTGACCTCCGGTGAAGTGACAGGCGGCCAGGATGCCCGCATCGCCGCGCAGGGGGAAACCGAGTACCGCCGTCTTGCGCTCGCGGCTCCCTGGGGAATCGCGTATCTGCCCCCGGCAGGGGCGAAGGCGGTGATTCTCGGCGGGGCGGAAAGCCCCGTTTGCGCCGGTACCATCGTGGAGGCGGGAGGGCTTGAGCCCGGCGAGCTTCTGCTCTTTTCTGCCGGAGGGGCGCGAATCTGCCTGAAAAATTCCGGCGAGGTGGTCATCAACGGCCAGACCTTTGCCGCTGCGGGGAGATCATAATGGACATCAGGCTGGATCAGGGCGATTTTGCGGTTGGGGTGAACGGCTTGCCGGGTTCTGTCAGCGGCAGAGAAGAGCTGCTGCAGCGAGCTTTGATCCGTCTTACGGTGCCGCGCGGCAGCTTTTCGTATGACCCGGAGCTTGGCAGCAGGCTGCACACGCTGGTGATGTCCGGGGCGGATTTGAGTGCGAGGGCGCGTGAGCTTGTAGAGGAAGCGCTCTCTGCGCTGCCAGGGATTTCGGTGGAGCAGGTCGCCTGCACACCGCTCGGCGGGGGATGCGCTCGTCTTGCGGTGGAGCTTTCCACTTCCTTTGGCACGGGCACCATCTCGCTGGAATTGACAGGACAGGAGGGATAATGCAATGGAAAGTTACGGCTCTGTTTTAGAACGGATGCAGCAAACCTTTCAGGAGCTGGCGGGCTTTTCCGCAGACGATGCGTCTGATCTGGGAATCCGGCTCAAGGTGCTGGCGGGGGAGGTGTATTCCCTGCTGAACGGGGTGGAATGGCTGAAAAATCAGATGTTCCCGCAGACGGCGCAGGGAGAATACCTGATGATGCACGCCGCACAGCGCGGCCTTTCCCGCAAAAGTGCGACTCCTTCCTCCGGGACGCTGGTATTTGGGCGCTCCGGCACCCTGCCATATGATGTGCTGATCCCGAAAGGTACGGTCTGCGCCGTTTCGGGCGAGGCCGGCCCGCGCTTTGAAACAATGCAGGATATCACGCTCCCGGCCGGTGCGCAGACGGCGCAGGGGCCGGCGGTATCGCAGCAGGGGGGCAGAGAATCCAACGCGGCGGCGGAAACCGTGACGCTTTTGCTCACGCCCCCTGCGGGCGTAGAAACCGTGGCGAATCCGCAGGCCTTTACCGGCGGTGCCGACGAGGAAACCGACGAAGAACTGCGCAAGCGTCTGCTGAAAAGCTATGAGGTGCTGCCGAACGGCACCAATGCGGAATTTTACCGCAGTTATGTGGTGCAGTACGATGGGATTCAGTCCGCAAGCGTTCTGCCCAGAGCCGACGGCAGCGGAACCGTTGCCGTATATGCTGCCGGTCGGGGCGCGGCCCCGCCGCAGGCCCTTCTGACGAAAATACAATCGGAGCTGAACCGCCTGCGCGAGGTAAACGTGGAGGTAACGGTGCACCCGCCGGAGCTGGTGGGGTTCCCAATCTCCATGTATATCGATCCCGTGCCGGGGTGCACCCTTGCAGCGGCCACCAGCCAGACTTTAGGGGTGATCCAGTCGTATTTTGATCAGCTTTCCGTCGGGGAATCCGTCATTCTGGCACAGCTCGGCAGGCGACTGATCGACACCGGGCTGATCCGCAATTATCATTTTGACGAGACCTTGACCAAGGATAAAAAGATGGAGATTTCGCAGCTGGCGGTGCCCGACCCGGTGTATGTGCAGCAGATGGGGAGCGTGGTGTAGCATGAGGGCGATGGATTCCATGCGGGAAAAGCTCTTGCCGCTCCGGCTGTACCGAATGGACGGCGAAAGCCGGGTGGAGGCGGAGCTTTCCGCTGCGGCCGAAGGGCTTGATCTGGTCTATCAGGCGCTCGAAAATCTGACGCAGGAAGCGTTTGTTGAAACGGCCGAGGGATTGGGTCTTGCAATGCGGGAGCTTGCCTTCGGCTCGGAGCGCACCGATCTGCCGCTGGAGCTGCGGCGCGAAATGCTCCTGTACCGCGGTGCGGTGACGGTGAACGACAACACCAAGCAGAGTGTAGAGCGTGCGCTGCTTTCCATAGGGCTGCGCGCAGAACTTTGGGAGGCTCCCCGCGAGCAGAAGCTGTATGTCATCTGTTATGAAGTGCTGGATCAGCAGGTGACGCGGTACCGTCTAAAGCAATCCGCACTGCGCTTTCTGCCCGCCCACCTGGAAATCATTTTTGATTTCGGAAAAGTGACATGGGCCTATCTGCAGGAAACGGAAAAAACATTTCAGCAGCTCGAAGAGCCCGGATACACCTGGGAACAGATTCGGGAGCTGGAATGATGGAAACAACTGGGAGGGGATCAGAATGCCGTCCACGAATAAAACGCCCCAGCTGGGGCTAAATAGCTGGGTAGATACCGATAAGCCCCGGCGGGAGGATTTTGTACAGGATAATACGATTCTGGATACGGTGATCAGCGGGCACCTGGCCGATATGGTGCTGCATCTGACTGAGGCCGACCGGCTGAAACTCAGCGACGGCCTCGCAGCGGGCAGCCGTGCGGGGACAGGGACCGAAGAGGCTTCGATTACGCTCGATTTTGAACCGAAGCTTGTGTTTGTATTTTCAAAAGAAAAACCGCTGGCTGATTACAGCGCTTCCGGCAGCTATATAGTGGTAAACAGCGGGATCGCGACACAGTGGGGCAATACCCAGGGTGTGGCGGTCAGCGGGAACAGGGTGACCTTTAAGCAGAGCAAAACCACTCCCGAGGCGGGCGGTGTGATGGTGAATCTGAACAAGCTTTACGGGCAGTACGTTTACCTGGCTCTGCGGTAACGGTGATTGACGAACCGGCGTTTTTATACTATGATAAGGTACAAATCATTCCCGGAATGGGATCGTTTTCCGGGCTGCGGATAGGAGCTTACCATGGAACTGTTTGAAAATGAAGTTCGCCCCGAGCGTGCGCTTTTGGTGGCGGTAGATACAGGAGAATACGACGTAGAGGCCTCAATGGCGGAGCTGTACGAGCTCACACGGAGCGCGGGCGCAGAACCGTTTGGCTCGATGGTGCAGAAGCGCCCTTCGCCTGACTCCGCAACATGTGTTGGCTCTGGCATGGCCGAGGATATTGCCGATTACTGCACGCGCTACGAAATGGATTTGCTCATTTTCGACTGCGAGCTTTCGCCTACCCAGATCCGCAATCTGGATGAGCTGACAAAGGTGCGGGTGATCGACCGCACGATGCTGATCCTCGATATTTTTGCCGCGCGGGCAAAATCAAAGGAGGGCAAGCTCCAGGTTGAGCTTGCCCAGCTTCGCTATCTGCTGCCGCGCCTGAGCGGCAAGGGTATCGCGATGTCGCGTCTTGGCGGCGGAATCGGTACGCGCGGCCCCGGCGAAACAAAACTCGAGACCGACCGCCGGCACATCCGCCGCAGGATCGAGGGCCTGAAGGAGCAGCTGGAAGAGGTGGAAAAACACCGCGAGCAGATCAACCGCCGCCGCCAGAAGGACGGAGTGATCACCGTTGCGCTCGTCGGCTACACGAACGCCGGGAAAAGCACGCTGATGAACTACCTGACACAGGCGGGCGTTCTGGCGAAGGATCAGCTGTTTGCAACGCTCGACCCCACGGCCCGGGCCTTAAAGCTGCCCAGCGGTGTTACCGTGATGCTGATCGATACGGTCGGCTTTGTGCGCAGACTGCCGCACCATCTGGTCAACGCGTTTCGCTCTACGCTCGAGCAGGCCGCCTTGGCGGATTTGATTCTGAACGTTTGTGATGCGTCCAGTCCCGAAGCGCAGACTCATCTGGAAGTGACGCGCGCCCTTTTGGCGGAGCTGGGCCGGAAAGACCGCCCGGTCATTCCGGTGCTCAACAAGTGCGATCTGGTTCCCGAACTCGGAGCCGTACCCATGATCGGCAACGCCGTACGCATCAGCGCGGTTACAGGGGCGGGCATCGACGAGCTGCTCGAAACGGTCGAGCGCAACCTGCCGGTTCGCACCGTGCAGGTAGAGGCGCTTCTCCCTTTTGCGGAAAGCGGCCTGGCCGCCCGCGTGCGCAAGGACGGCGCATTGCAGGAGGAAGAATTCACGGAGCACGGCCTGAGAATTGTTGCGCGGGTGGGGCCGGAGCTTCTGGAGCAGCTTTCGCGCTATCTGGTCGACTCCGACAAGCCGGAGGACTGATTTACGGTATGAATAAAAGCCCGGGGAACAATTTGTTCGCCGGGCTTTTCGACGTTTCAGGCAATCGGGAAAGCTGCACAGCCGAAACATGGCTTTATTATTTTACTTACCGCGTCAGTTTTTGCAAGGTCCAGTTACATACATGGCAATCCTCCTGCCTTCG
>JAEXDU010000233.1 GCA_023401495.1 Bacillota bacterium | reverse complement strand
ATTTTCCGCCAAGGGGGTATTCCGCCATTCCGCAGAACCCAGGTGCGGTTCATGATGGACCCACCAGAACCTCTCACTCTAAGAATATTTATAACAGAGAAAACAATTAACCAGACATTTTATAGATTCATCTGATTACCAGTCATATAGATCGTATCTCCATAGAATAATCATAATTACTATGTATAATTGTCAACAAAAAGCTGTTATAAATTATATTTTGTTATTTTCACATATCAAAAGTGGATTGAACAACACATTTATTAGGAGGACAAAATGAGCATATTTTCACATTCGTCGAGAGGACATCATTATAGAAACGGGAATCTTGGAAGTGGGTATTATCAACGGCGAGGTGTACTGGGACGCCTGTTTGGTGTGAGCGGATCTGGGCACCATTCATGCCAATATAATACTTATTACCCACCACAAAACAACGATCCACAGGGAAATATACCCGCACCAAATTTGCCCACCATGATCTGCGGAAAATGCAATTTGAAGATACCTTCAGGTTCAAAGTTTTGCCCAGAGTGCGGTGAAATAATAAAAGCTGATTGGTGTTGTATAAATTGCGGTACCAGGCTACAGCCAAACTCCAAATTCTGTATGCACTGCGGAACCAAAGTAAACGGTTGACCTATGCTGTGGATAAATCACTTTAGATACTCAGGCAGAAAATTTGGAGGCTATACAATAGAAAAGGTGGCGGGTGAGGGTAGATATGGCATTTGCCTTAATGCACATTCTGACTGCGGTTCGAGAGTAGTTATCAAGCGGTTCAAATCAGCCTTCATTAAAAGAGATAACGAAAGAACGTCTGTTGAAGCGGATCTTCTGTCAAAGATCGATCATTATTCTATTCCTAAGCTTTTGGGAGTCATTAATGAAAACGGGTTCTACGGACTCATATTGGAAGAAAAACAGGGAGATACTGTAGAGTCGAAACTTTTTAAACACAGGTATCAATTTTCAAACAAAGAAATTTTCGAGATAGTTTCTCAGCTGGTCAATATTATTTGGTATCTGCATGGTAAAGGTATTATTCATGGGGACATACGACCACCAAACGTAATAATTAATAATGGTGTTATCTATCTTATTGATTTTGGCCTGTCAAGGTGGGTGGACTATAATCGCTATACATTTGATATTGATTTTTCATATTTAGGCGATTTTATCCTTCATTTGCTTTATCCATCTTTTGAGCCTAAGAAATATAAAAAGCTTGCCTGGTATAATGAATTAGATATTTTGCCTGAACAAAAACTCCTTCTCAAAAGGCTGCTACGGCTTGAAGAACCTTATGAAAATATAAGAGAAGTTTCCGCTGATTTTTACCGGGTATTTGGTTCTTAAGAGATTTAATTGTATTGTGATAACCAAAGAACATATAATAAGCCCTGCAACGGAGAAGTGTGTTTGTCGTTGCCTACCTTTTTGCAAAGTGCTTGCGGTATTCCAAGGGGAGCATCTGATAGGTCTCCTTAAATGCGGCGGAGAACTTGCTCTGGCTATTGAAACCTACTGATTTTGAAATCTGCGAAACGCTGTCGGCAGTCTCTCGCAACAATTCTGCTGCCCGTTCCATACGGTGCTCTTTGATATGGGAGGCCAGCGATTTACTGTAGACTTCCTTAAAGATTGCTTTTAGGGTTGTCGGATTCATTAAAAAGCGCTTAGCAAGCTCATCAATAGTGATGCGCTGCTCTAAGTGCTGTAACACATATTCGTGTAGCTCACGAACTGTTTCTACTTGTTCCTGAGAGCACTGGGACAATCTTTGTTGTGGCTCACCGCAGGCATGACCTGCTGTTTCCAGTTCGGGGCAGGATATTTCCATGGTTCCCTCAATTGTCTTATGCAGCAATCGGCTTTGCTCGGTATCTGCCGCTTTATAATATACCTCCTTGCCATCTCGTCGGCTGAAAATCAGACCGCCCGATTTCAGCTGGCGCAGATGATGAGAAACGGCAGGACTTGTCATATTCACCATGACGGACAGATTAATCACACATTCCTCACAGTGACATAAAATCCAGAAAATACGAACTCTACTGGGATCGTCCAACAGCTTAAATAGATTTGCCACAATTTGAAAATTTTCTGTGTTATTTAGTTTTTCGCACATATACTTCTCAACATGATGCTTTCCATGCTGGTGTGGCAGTGTAGTCTCGTTCATTTTCTATAACCTCCTCAGAATAATATCCATTTTGGAAATGCTTTTACCCCGTTCAGAAGTTCAGCTTTCGGATATGTTGACATGTGTTGTTTTACTTATTATACTATGACCATGACGATTAAACAAGTGCTTAATTGTTAAATACTTATAAAAAACGAAAGGAGCTTTTTTATGAAAAAGACTTACAAAATTGAAGTTGATTGCGCTAACTGCGCGAATTTAATGGAGGACGCTGCCCGCAAGACCTCAGGTGTATCCGCCGCCACGGTGAACTTTATGACCCAAAAGATGATTGTCGAGTTTGCCGATGGTCAGGAACCAGCGTCTGTTATGAAAGACGTACTCAAGGCTTGTAAGAAGGTGGAGCCCGACTGCGAAATCGAACTTTAACCATAACGCTGCGCCCCAGATGCAAGAGCAGACGGGGCGCAACTTTTGGGGAATAAATGAAACGTATAAGCAGATATTAAGTTCTGCGGGAGAATACATGAACAGGAGGAGATAAAATGAGCAAGAAGCAGAAAATCATGCTGGCGCGCATCCTTGTTTCCGCAGCCATGCTGACGGGGCTTGCTTTTGCGCCGGTTTCAAGTCTGCCGCGCATGGTGCTGTATCTTATTGCCTATTTGGTAATTGGATATGACATCTTAAAAAAAGCGGGAAAGGGGATCCTGAACGGTCAGGTTTTTGATGAAAACTTTCTGATGACGATTGCAACGCTGGGTGCCATTGCGCTGGCGACCTATGACAGAAGCGGGGACTACAGCGAGGCCATTGCGGTCATGTTATTTTATCAGGTAGGTGAACTGTTTCAAAGCTACGCGGTAGGTAAGAGCCGTCGGAATATCAGCGCCCTGATGGATATCCGTCCCGACTATGCAAACATCGAAAGGGACGGTCAGCTGGTGCGCGTCGATCCAGATGAAGTCACCATTGGCAGCACCATCGTCGTTCAGCCGGGAGAAAAAATTCCTTTGGACGGAATAATTGTTGAGGGCACTTCCGCGCTGAACACCAGCGCCCTCACTGGGGAAAGCCTCCCTCGTGACGCAAAAGCCGGTGACGAGGTCATTAGCGGCTGCATCAATATGACAGGCGTTTTAAAGATTAAAACAGCCAAGGAATTCGGTGAATCCACCGTATCCAAGATCCTCGAACTGGTGGAGAACGCCAGCTCCCGCAAATCCAAGTCCGAAAACTTCATCTCAAAATTTGCCCGCATTTATACGCCTGTGGTTTGCATCGTTGCGGTATTACTGGCAGTGGTTCCGCCCGTTATCAATATCACTGCCGGTAACCCTGCACTTTGGGAAATCTGGATTTATCGTGCACTGACTTTCCTTATTATCAGCTGCCCCTGCGCATTGGTGGTTAGCATTCCTCTCAGCTTCTTCGCCGGTATTGGCGGTGCCAGCAAGGTCGGCGTGCTGATTAAAGGCTCCAATTA
>JAEXDU010000148.1 GCA_023401495.1 Bacillota bacterium | reverse complement strand
GCGCTGGGCGAGGAGCATGCACAGAACGTTTTATATCACAATGGTGTTTCCTGGTATTTATAAATCAGGCAGCAATAGTTTCGGGAAAGAGGGAAAGTAGATTGCATCATTTTTTTATCTCAAAGCTTCGGGTAAAGGAACAGGAATATGAATACTGCGATTTGAAAAAGGCGGCGGAGCAGTTTGGGGCCGACCTGAAAAAGATTCCGTATTCTGTTCGTGTCGTACTTGAGAATGTGGTAAGAAATTCAAAGTCGGAGGAAGAGCTGCGGGCCAATGTTTCAAAGGTATTGAACTGGAAAGAGCATATCGGCTCTGAAATCGAGTTCTATCCGTCCAGAATTTTGCTTCAGGATTATACAGGCGTGCCCTGTGTCGTTGATCTGGCCTCGATGCGCGACGCCGCCGTAAGGCTGGGACTGAAAGAAAGCGAGATCAATCCTGAAATCCCGGTGGATCTTGTCATCGACCACTCTGTTCAGATTGATATGGCCGGTTCCCCCCAGGCGATGGCCTGCAACACGAAGCTGGAATTTGAGCGAAATATGGAACGCTACCAGATGCTCAAATGGTCGCAGAAGGAGTTTTCCAATCTGCGGGTGATTCCGCCGGATACCGGCATCATTCACCAGATCAACATTGAATACCTTTCTCCCGTGGTGACCGAGAAGAAAACGGGGAGTGTACCTTTTCTTCAGCCGGATTCCGTTTTCGGAACCGATTCCCACACCACGATGATCAACGGCCTGGGCGTGCTTGGCTGGGGCGTGGGCGGAATTGAAGCCGAAGCCTGCATGCTTGGCGAGCCCTCCGTATTCCCGATGGCAGAGGTGATCGGTGTTCGCTTGACCAACCGGATGCCCGCCGGTGTGGTGGCAACCGATCTGGCGCTGAAAATCACGCAGGTGCTGCGTGAAAATCAGGTGGTGGGAAAGTTCATTGAATATTTCGGGGACGGATATGAAAGCCTTCCGCTCGCGGACCGCGCCACCATTGCCAATATGTCGCCCGAGTATGGCTCCACCTGCGGCTATTGCCCGCCGGATGCGGAAACCCTGCGTTATCTGGAGCTGACAGGACGGAATCCGGAGGACATTGAAAAGATCGCCGCCTATCTGAAGGCAAATCGCCTGTTCTATGACCCGGACGCCGCCGTGGAGTATACCAAGGTGATCGAGGTCGATCTTTCTCAGCTTGCAACCAATCTCTCCGGCCCGAAGCGCCCGCAGGATCTGGTGCCGATGGATCAGCTCTCCATGGCGTTTGAACGCGCGGTTGTCAGCCCGATGGGCAATCAGGGCTTCGGTCTTTCCAAGGACGAGCTGGACAGAGAATACGCGTTTGAGCTGAATGGAAAGCAGGAGGTTTTAAAAGCGGGCGACGTCTTAATCGCCGCGATCACCAGCTGCACCAATACCTCGAACCCGGCGGTTCTGTTCGGCGCCGCGCTGGTGGCCAAAAAGGCGGTGCAACGGGGACTGACCGTTTCCGCCAAGGTGAAAACCTCTTTTGCGCCCGGTTCGCAGGCGGTCACCCGCTATCTGGAAAGCGCCGGACTGATCCCGTATCTGGAGAAGGTCGGGTTCCATATCGTGGCTTATGGCTGCACCACCTGCATCGGCAACTCCGGCCCGTTAAAGCCCGAAATCGAAGCGGCCTTGAAGGAATCCAATCTGGTGACCGGAGCGGTGCTCAGCGGCAACCGCAACTTTGAAAGCCGGATTCATCCCCTGATTAAAGCCAACTACCTCAGCTCTCCGCTGCTGGTGATCGCCTACGCGCTGGCGGGGAATCTGCGCAAAAATCTGGCAGTGGAACCGGTTGGGATCAATGCCGATGGAGAGAAAATCTACCTGAAGGATATCTGGCCCACGGCGGAAGAGATCGACGAACAGGTCAGAAAATACGTCACCTCTGAAAGCTACCGTGCCGCATACAGCCAGGTTTACAGCGGCAATCAGCGCTGGAACGAGATTGCGGTCGCAGGCACGCACACCTACAATTGGGACGAAAATTCCACCTACATTGCGAACCCGCCGTATTTTGACGATTTCATTGCCGGCAAGACGACCGCCGTTGAGCTGAGCAAAATGAAGGTGCTCGCCAAATTGGGCGATTCCGTCACCACTGACCATATTTCACCCGCGGGGAACATTGCGCTGAATTCCCCTGCCGGAGCTCACCTGCGGAAGCATGGCGTAGCGCAGAAGGATTTTAATTCCTATGGAACCCGCAGAGGAAATCATCATGTGATGGTTCGGGGCACTCTGGCCAATACGCGCCTGCACAATGAGCTGGCCGGCGGCAGGGAAGGCGGCTTTACCCGTTACCTGCCTACCGGCGAGATCATGAGCATTTATGACGCCGGCTGTCTGTACCGGCAGAATGGAATCGGGCTTGTGATTTTGGCCGGGAAGGATTACGGCATGGGCTCCTCCCGGGATTGGGCGGCAAAGGGTGTGAAGCTGCTGGGTGTCAGAGCCGTGATTGCGGAGTCGTACGAGCGCATCCACCGTTCCAATCTGGTGATGATGGGTGTGCTGCCGCTGGAGTATCTGCCGGATCAGACCGCCGCATCGCTTGGTTTGACCGGCGAAGAGGAGTTTACCATCCACATGCCCGCAGTCCCCAGAGTGAGAGAGCGTGTACAGGTGACCGCCGAAAAGACGGATGGCACAAAGCTTTCATTTGAAGCCGTGGCCCGTTTCGATTCCGAAGCGGACATCCGTTATTACCAGAACGACGGGATACTGCCGATGATTTTGAAAGAGAAGTCAGCATCCAAGTAACGAATTTGGAGTGACTTCCGGTTTCCTTTATCGTAGATCATCTGGGAATCGAACAGAATCAAAGGGCCCTGAAAACGAAGCTTCGTTTTCAGGGCCCTTTTTGGTCATTCATTTGAGGTGCTTGAAGCTGAAATCCGACCATATGGATGAGATGCGGACGTCAGCAGATTTTCATTGCTGGCTGCCGGGTTGATGGGTCGAGGTCAGATAGAACAGCCGGTCTTTCACGATGTTCTTCACAGGCGTCGGCACTTTTTTGCATTCCTCAATCGTGTTCAGGATCACGTTTTTCACGCTGATGCGGGAATGCCCTACTTTTTTCATCGCTTCGATCGCGGTGACCTCTGAGCGTGAGCTTCGAATCAGCGATTCCATCAATCTGGGAAAGGAATCAATGTATTCTTTCCGGATTCCATAATTCACATCAATGGCGACATAGTTCTGAAAGTTCAGAATTTTGCTTCCATTGGGGTTGCTTTGAAGAACGATCAATTCGATTTCGCCGGAGTATTTCCAGTTCAGCCGGCCTTCCAGATTGTTTTTAAAGTCGACAAAGGCTTTATCGCTGAAATACCAGTCGGCGCCATATTTCCGGTCCAGCTTGCGGTACCCGTTCGTCCTGGCCAGCTCCGAATCATTGGTGTATCCCACTGCGTAAATCGAGCAGAGCTTCCCGGAATTGTAATGGATATAATCAAATTCATCGATGATCTCTTTGGCGCCCTGCAGGCTTGGCCGGACAAACAGCAGGATCACGATGTGCTGCTCCCCAAGCTCGCGCTCTATTTTTTCGATCTGTTCATAGGTATTGACTGCAAACATACGCTTCCTCCGACCAAGTATGTTTTTGGATGCCAGGGACTTTGTTCCGCTTTGCAAAACAGGGATTACCCAGATTGTACCATAGAAAGGCGGGCCTGTCACTTCATTTCGCGCGGGAGCAGCCTTGCGGGATTTATAACCCGAACCCGCACCAGGTTTGAGCCGCCCATCTGCCTGGTGCGAATCAAAAGCCCCAAAACGAAGGTTTCGTTCCGGGGCTTTTCCTGAATCATTTCTATGCGACGCCCTGATAAATGAGCAGTTCCAGCAGAGAAGATAACACATTGCCCTGCGTGATCAATTCAAAGTTGGGCCCGTGCTCCTCGCGGTAAATGCGCAATGCCTGCAAAATCGCGATTTTGTTGTGCGGCTCCGGCTGAACCTTAACGGCATACTCCGCGCCATTGATAGTCACCGTGACGGTGTAGCTTGCTTCCAGCGGTTCGGAGCGGGCTTTTCTAATCAGGGAGCTGTGTAGGCTTTCAAACTGGTCTTTTTTTAGCTGCCGAATAATCATTTTAAAACTTCCTTTCTGTATGTCGCCCGACATTGCTTGAAAGGAACTGCAGTGTATGGTACAATATTTACACTGCATTTGCCCTTGGGCATTTGTCGGTGGGGGAAGTGGCGACTTACTTTGCTGAGTGGGCGCCGCTTCCTTTCATTTTTTGAGGTCATCCTTCAACTTCTTAATCCCGCGCCGGGCAGCTTCCATTTTGTTGACGTTTTTCTGCTCACAGTAAGCGTCTAAAATCTGTTTGCACTCTTCGTCATACTTCACTGCCATTCGATACAGCTTCGGATTATCTGTTTTGGGGCCTCTCTTTTTACCCGTTTCCAGTAAAACACCTCCCAGTAGAATAGGGTCATCTTAAATATAGTGGTGGGTGACGCTAATTGTCAGCTGTTTATTTGGAATTAGTTTGGAGAAAAAAACCGAACTACTCGCGATAGGGAGACCCTGTTGGAGAGTGGTTTCTTTCGCTGCCAAATCATCCTCTTTCTCCATCCTTTCTGTATGTCGCCCGACATTGCTTGAAAGGAGTTGCAGCGTATGGTACAATATTTACACTGCATTTGCCCCTGGGCAATTGTCGGTTGGGGAAGTGGCGTGTGACTTTGTTGAGTGTGCGCCGCTTCCTTTCATTTTTTGAGGTCATCCTTTAGCTTCATAACCCCGCGCCTGACCGCTTCTGTTTTTGGAACATTCTCCTGCTCACTGTAAGTCTCGAGGATTTTGATACATTCTTCGTCGAACTTAACGGTCATTTGGTGCTTTTTGGGGTTGTCCGTTGGACGGCCCATCTTTTTTGTTCCCAAATCATCACCTCACTTCGGGACTCCTCAAGTATAACACTTGCGGAGTCCCGAAGTCAAGATGATAATAGGATAAATTTGGAAAAAATGAATCTCGTTTCTTCACGGGTGATTCCGGCTTTATATACTGTAAATTCATATGTGATATCTGCCGTTGAGAGGGATGGATATAGCACAAAAGGATAGGATTTAGAAAGACAAAAAATATCAACGGTTTGCGGTTAGTCGATAGACAATGGTTCCTCTAAATAGCCTTCTAAGACGAGAAACATTATCTTAGGTTTTGAAATATACAGTGTTTTCTTTTTACCGACAATATTTCTATAATGTGGTATACTTTGAATATGTGGTATAGTTTCTGGAAAATGCTATGCAAAAGTATTTGGAGACTATTATGAGGTGTTATTATGAGTGAGATTAAAAATAACCGCTTGAATTTATACGATTTTTTTGGTTTTCCCGACCAGAAGCAAAGGGATGAAGCCAAACAAGTTTTTAATATGGACAAACTGAGGTTGATACCGATAAACGATAAAAATTTATGGGGGTTCGATACTTACTTTGAACAGTATAATGCTTGGAGCCGCCATATCAGTAATTTTAGTAGCCGTTTAGGACTGCATTTTCTATTAATGTACTATCAATACAAACAAAACCCACTCGACGTTATTGATATAAGAAGATTTCAATCTCCAGGAGGAGCACATAAAATATACTTTGATACATTTGCTGAGGACACATCACTTTACCTTATTTCCTATTTTGACAAACATTTAGAAATGTTTAGTGACCTTTATAGTTTGAAACAACAATCTGCAAGGCGGCATAATCTTTCTAGGAGAAAAATTATTGATGAAATGCAAAAAATTGATATACTCCAAAACCTTGCCAATGAGTATCGAAATGTTGAGCAATCAAAAGCATTTATACACATAAAAAAGATTCGCGATAATTTTGTGCATAATCAGTCATCATCCTATTTCGGAATGAATGTGAGAATGGCCATCAATGACCGTGGGATTGAGTATGCAAGCTATAATAGCACAGGTATTTCGACAGATGAAACCTATGTTGAAATGTGCGAATTAATACACAGCTACGAGCAGTTGTGTGAAGCAGTAAATAGCTTCTTCAATGCAAGAATAGAAGAAATTAAACAAGAAGAGCTACAATATTAAAAGTAAAAACTCTACCATCTAAGTACTGAGGGTAAGTATTCTTATGGAATTTGACCTCCATGAACCTGCATGGATAAAGGTAAATCAAAAAGACCGCCGATGAAATCGGCGGTCTTTTTCTTAGTAAGAGTGCAGGGGTTGGATGTTGATACACTTAGCTCGCATTCCGCGAGTCCCTCCGTTCATGCATGCCTGCTATCCTTCTTTGGCCTTCCTTTTCAGAATCACAAAGCTCAGACCGGCTGTGATCAAATATACGGCTGCAAACACAACGCCGGTGTTAATATCCGTTGGATACGGAGCGGCGATACTTCTGAAACAAACGGCGACGATCAGACTGAGCGGCATAAATGCGGCCAGCAGAATATTCAGCCAGTTTACCGCAAACGACGCCTTTGCGCCTGATAACAGCGTGCCGATGAAATACCCTGCCACACCAACGGCCTGAATAATCATCGATCCCCAAATAACGTCCGCAGTCTGCTGTTCATACCAACCGCCGAACGCGCAAAACAGGCCGATCGCAAGAAAGGCAGTGGATGCGACGTACAGGATTTTGCTGGTTAAAACGGCGTGCACTCCCTGGTCATTGACCGCCGGCTCGATGCCCCTGAGGATATAATCCGTCGTCACATCGAAATATTCACTCATAATGATGACCTTATCCAGATCGGGAACGCTCTGTTCGCTCTCCCATTTGGATACGGCCTGACGCGATACGCCAACCTTGTCTGCCAGCTCCTCCTGCGAGATTCCCTTTGCTTTTCTCAAGTTTTGAATTCTGTCCGCGATGTTCATGACTGACACCCCTTTCGTTTGGTAATGTCATTATAAGAAATCCGGCGGTTGCGCCGCCACCATCTGCACTTGGAGATCTGTCAACCGGTGGTTGCAGCGGCGTTTTTATGCCGGATGATCCATAAATCCCGGCTCAAAACTGCTCGACATATTTTATTTTGTCCGTATCGTGTGGTTATATGAAGCTTACCTCTATCATCATACCATACGACCGCTCTACATTGCGATCATACGCTTTGCCCCCGCTTGCGCCTTGAAGTGACAAAATACAGAATGCCTGCCAGTACAGGGAATATCGCCGTAAAGCCAAACATCCCGCCATATCCGAAAATGGTAGAGATAAATCCGGCCAGAACTGCTCCGGTACCAATTCCGCCGTCGAATCCGGTAAAAAACGTCGCGTTGGCTGCGCCTGTTCTATCCTTGGGTACGTTTACAATCGCCATGGTCTGCAAACTTGCCTGTGCCGCACCGATCCCGATTCCATAGATTGATCCGCAAATCAAAAATAAGACAAGGCTGTTGCTCACAGAAAGCAAAATCAGGGCGGCAGGAACCAGGATAACACCCGGCCAGATGCCTGCGCCAAATCCTTTGTTGTCAATCAGTTTCCCGAAAAGGGGGCGTGTCACCAGCATGGCAACGGCATATACCGTGAAGAACAGTCCAACGCCTTCAATGGATTTCTGCGCCGCATACAAAGCGATGAAGGTCAGAATCGCGCCATAGGTGATCGTGAAAAGCAGCATTATAGCGGACGGCAGGATGGACTCCTTTGCATAAGGGGCCATCCTTTTTTTCAGTTGCTCCGTCTGAGGCTTCTGGTATTTCATCAAGAAAACCAGAATGAAAGCGACCGACAAAAAGGCCAATGCCAATAGAATATTATTCTGCATCCCCAGTGACAGGGCAACGGCAGGCGCTACCGCCATCGCAACGCTGCTGGCAAGACTGAAATAGCCCATGGATTCGGCGAAGCGGCTTTTTTCAATATTGTCGGTAGCGATCGTACTGCAAGCGGTATTCGATACCCCCCACATCATTCCGTGCACAAACCGGATGATGAAAATAATGCCAATAACAGGGAAGAACCTGTATGCAGCCGTTGTTAACAGCATACCGACAAGGCCGGCGATAAAGATTCCCTTTCTTCCATACCGGTCAAGCGCAAGTCCTGCGAATGGCCGGATCAGCAAAGTGGCAATGGTCATAATCCCCTGCAGCCAACCCAGAAGATGGTCGGATGCGCCTAACGATTTCAAATAGGGAGGCAGCGCTGACGGAAAGAGCTGAAAAGCGAAAAACATAAAAAGGTTGGTAATGGTGATGATGGTGAAATTCCAGGTCCAAAGTTTCGATTTATTCATCTTCATTACCTCCCCCTGCATATGATTCGTTATTTGCTACAAAGTTATTGAGGACCTTATTCATGAGGAACAAAAGCTGATTGCGTTCCGCTTCCGTCAATCCTCTCGCAGCCACACGTTGGTTTTCCTCAAAAATGGCCTCAACAAAGGGGGCTTCTTTTCGTCCCTTGTCGGTCAGAAACAGATGGTCGACCCGTCCATCCTTTTCATCCTTCTGCTTTGTTACATATCCTTTGCTGACCAGATTTTTGACGGCCTTTGCTGTCGTGGATTTGCCGATGTGCAGATGCTCGCTCAACTGTTTCTGTGAAATCCCCTCATTCAGGGAAATCACAAGAAAAAAGTCGTATTGCCCATTTTTGATCTCCAATCCAGACAGCTTATTACCCAGAAAAATCTGCATATTGCGGTAAATAGCTGCGTTAAGCTGCCCAATCTTGTGCATGCGCCCTCATTCTCCTCTAAATAGTTTCCTTTGCAACTATTATAACGCAATTTGGTTTCTTGTGCAACTACTTTGTTCAAAATCCTCTCGGACGTTTTGGCTCTTCAAAGTCGGCAGGCAACGCAATCCATTCTTACGCGGTTCGATTTTCCAGTGCCGACAAAATGGGATGACAATGAAAAGGGGTACGGGCGTCACGCGCCGTACCCCCCTGGATATGACAAAAGCTCGGCAACTTTTAATACCTGTTTAAGGGAAAGAAAAAGGCATTTTAGTCCGCTTTTGTTTTCGGTTTGACAAATATAATATCGGCAGGATTGCTTCATGAATTTCTCCCAATCCTCCGGGGGAATATCAATGGTTTGAACACGGCCGACGAGCAGTGCTCATCCAAAAACAGCAGAAAGTTATGTGGAAATCATGCCGTCGGCGCTGCCGGCCGGGCTAAAAAAGAAATTCCTTTCTTTTATGAGCAGGAATATCGTCAGCACAATCAGGAGAAGCGTTTGAATGACTTTGCTGTGCGGGTCCGTCATGAAGATTTCGTTAAACAGGTTCGCGGTGATATGAAAAACAATCGCCACCAAAATATTGCGCCCTGTTTTGTAGTACAGCCAATTCATGAGGAGCACAAAGGGAATGATGCTGACCGCATAGTTTGCGGTAAACAGCCAGCCCGAAGCAACCAGATTGCTTTGATAATAGTCTTTGATAAAGCCAAGCGGAACGTGCCATGTGATCCAGATGATTCCGAACAGGATGGAGGCACTGAAAAGGCTGAATCGCGCCCGCAGGCAGTCCGTGCCATAGGTATGCCAGGCCATCTCTTCCAATAACGGTGCAAGGATCAGGATAAACCACGCGGGATAAATACCCGCGGAAAAGGAAAATGTACCGGAAAAGCGGAATTGATCCGCGCTGAATCCAAACAGCAGGGAAATGGCTTGAGCGAGCAGGATACTTGCAAGCATCAAAAAACATGCCGCCAAAAGATAGATGGGCTTGATCCCTTTGAAGCTACAGAACCTGCCAAGAAAATCATCGCGCAGTTCTTTGTCCGGGAGGATCAAAAACGCGGCGATGATCATGGGGCCTGACAGACCAATGATTCCGAATACGCTTACCAGCATTGTATTTAAATCGTTGCTCGGTGTTATGTGGCTGAAATAGGCTGCGATAAACCAAAACACCCAGGGGATTCCCACGGCGAAACTGTAAAATAAAATCGGGTGACGATATTTATTTACGCTCATAAAGATGTCTCCTTCGTCTTTTCCGGCAGCTTGGTGTACTCGTCGATCCTGAGCTCTGAATTCATCCCGTTCAGTTCGATCCGATGATCCGATTGAACGTCCAGAACCGGCTCGATTTCTTTCCCGTCACGCATAAACAAAAGATGGTTCGAACGTCCCTTCGCCTTTGCAAAGTACCCTGTCCCTGAAGGGATATGGATCACAGAAGCGGCAGAGATTTGGTTGACATCGATTTGACCGTGAAGATCATCACAAGTGATTTCCATATTGCAGGAAGAGTCCAACTCTAAATGACCGTGAAAATCACTTGTTTGAACGGATTTCACTTTGCCGCTGAATTCCATCAATCCGATTTCAACGCTGCGAATCGTTAAGACCGATGCAGAGGCTGAAATTTCGAGGCCCGCAAGAAACTTTTGCGGTAAAGATAGGATGACATAGAGTGCATCTTGCGTTTGTGCTTTTCCGACGTCAATGCTTTTTACGTTGATGTCGATCCGGTTTTTGCGGTCATCCAGTTTGACTTTATATTTGCTTTCCAGCTTGTCGAGCAGCTTGGATGCCAGCCGCACCTTTAATTTTTCCGTATCGCTGCCCTGAATGATAATTTCATGTGCGTCGCCGATATGAAAATCATAGTGCTTTGAAAGATCGATGTCGTACTCGGTCACGCTTTCATTCAGGAAAACGTCGGAATGCTCTTTCAGCTTTTCCGCAGACAGAAGCTCATCAACAGAAATATGGAACAGCGCTGCGATGGAAATCAGATTTTCAATATCCGGCAGACCGCCGCCCGTTTCCCATTTGGTAATTGCCTGCCTTGACACACCGATTTTGCCCGCAACCTGTTCCTGTGATAAATTGTATTGCCTGCGCAGCTCTTTGATCTTTTCCGCTAAACTCACTTTTCATCCCCCTAAAAAGTTTACTGCATTCATGATATGCTTTGTTCCATCAAGAAACAAGCAATCATCGCTTGCATCTGATGAAAAATCTGCTACTTTGCGTAGCAAACGTGCGATGAAGCGATTTCCGACCTGAAAGCAGCATTTTATTCCGGAAGAATAAGCGTGCAGCTCCGAATTCTGCTGATGGATTAGGTAAGGATTTATAGTCAATTGTATGACTATAAATAATTTCATCCATCAATTTTGCTTTCAAATGTATCTGTGGGACTTTTGGCGTGCCCGAAATGCGCATGAGCACAGACAAAACAAAAGACCGCCGACAAAACCTCCTGTTTTTATTAATAAGCGGTTATCAGGACAGAGAAACAAAAATCCCTTTCTCTTTTCAGGTTTTGGGTCCTCACCGTCCAAATTGCAAAGAAAGCCGAAAAGCACATTCTGTAAAAAGAATGCAAAAAGCAGCCCCCATCCGGGGCTGCTTTTTGCTGAGTGATTAGAAGGAATGTTATCGTTATTTTTGCATGATATGGATGGCAAAGCCGCCAAACTCGCCGTCCAGGTAGACGTTCTTCAGCTTGCCCTCTTCGGTATATGCGGCAGTATCCATGTTGAAGGAGAAGCCCTTCTCTTTGAGTTCTTCCACGGCGGCGGTCAGATCCGGCGTGCGCATGGCGATATGACCGTTTGCGCCCAGAAAGGGAGCCTTCATACACTCAAAGTAAGGGCCGCTGAATTCGGACTTCTGTCCGTGACGAGGCTCCAGGTTAAACATCATACTCAGAAGCTGGGCAAGCTTTGCCGCTTCCTCCGCATTGGGGGTGTTGATGCCGATGTGTTCCAGTTCGAATTTGTTGTTCATAATCATACCTCTTTCTCCGAATGTCGGAAGAGTATCCTTTTTATGTAAAGCTGGATATGATTTTCGATACACCGCGAAAGTGTTTGATCACCGCCAGTCTGGCCGGCGATTCACTTGGGCGATATGTGGAGGACCTGCAGGGCCCTCCTATGCAGGAAAGAAGAGAATGGATTGGAAGATTACTGTTCGTTGCAGTCATTCAGAAGCTTACATGGGGAACATCAGAAGAGCTCCGGCAGACAGAGCCAGCAGACGGATAAAGTACATCGGAACGGTGAATCTCCAGAATTCGGTCAGCTTGTATTTGCCTATGCCCATGATCATGGCGGGCATGCCGTCGATCGGCAGGAAGTGGCCGTTCCAGCCGGAAACCACGATAGCGGCAGCGGCAGCGGTAGGATTCAGCCCCAGGCTTAAGCAGGTGGAAATGGCCAAAGGAGCAAAGACATAGACAGTACCCAGAGTGGAGCCGGTGAGGGTTGCCAGAACACTGGTCAGCACACAGAAGGCGAAAACCAGAACGAAGGGATTGATGCTGTTGCCCAGCATATTCGCTACACTCTCACCAACCAGAGCGGTCAGGCCGGTATTGCCCAGTGCATCGGCAACACCGATCACACCTGCGGACATCAAAATGATGGGGGAGCAGATGGCATCGCGAATCTCTTTGAAGTCCATGGCGCCAACAGCCAGCAGCAGAACAACAGCTAGGCCGGGAACCACATAGCCCGCATCGCCGACCTTGCTCTGAAGGATCATGCCGACAACAGCAGCCAGAAAAGCAAAATAGGTGGTGTACTCTTTCCACTTGGGCATTCCGGCAACGTTCTCGCCCTGGGTCTTGGCGTCCTCCGTTGTCTCTGCAATGGGATGGTCCGGCAAAGATTTGTACGCAACCAGGCACCATGCCAAGAAAGCCAGAGAAAGGATTAGGTTGACAATTGTGAATCTTACGATGTTAACCTCGCCCACAGCAGCGCCGGCACTTTGCAGAACAGCGACGACGATACCGTACTGCAATGCCACGTTCAAAGGAATCAGGGGATGGTTGGCAGCGAAGCCGGCAGACATGATGATCTTTGAACTGGGCAGCTTTGGATTGTAAGGGATGGCGGAGAGCAAACCCAGGGTCAGAACATAGTATGCGGTGGAGCCGGTGCCGAACAGGCTGGTCCCCAGCATAACCACCAGAACCAGCAGTACATAGGACTTATAGCCGCCCTTGCTGGCCATGTTGTACATCGTGTTCTTAAAGGCGGTAATAAAGCTGGTCTTTTGCAGAGCGGCTATGATTGCCATGAAAGAGGCAAGCATAACAATCGTGGCGTTAGAGAAGCCCGCGAAAGCGGTTTTGATATCAGCTACGCCGAAAAGCACCAGAAGCAGGCAGGCGAGCAGGGGAGGCGCACCGAAGGGGAGTTTCTCTGTCATGATCAGGATAATCATGAGCACAGTGATTGCAAGAGCAATCATCATAGGGACTGTCATTTGTTTAATCTCCTCTCTACTATTTTGGATTATTTTTTGCGGGAGATGCTGTATGAATCCAGGCTTGCAGTTCGGCGAGACGCTTGATCACTGACTGAGAGAAATAGTGGGCTGCCTGATTTTGCAGCCCACAGCAGAACATAGACTGTAAAATATTAGCGTTCTTTCTTAGCATTTGCCATGCGGATGGCATAATCCATGGCATTGATCAGGCTCAGCTCGTTTGCATGGCCGCTGCCTGCGTGGCCGAAGGCGGTGCCATGGTCCACGCTGGCGCGGATGATGGGCAGACCCAGGGTCACGTTAATCCCGGCGACAGCCTCCCAGTGCTTCTCCTCCCGGTTATAGACAAAGCCCTTGACCTTCAGGGGGATGTGGCCCTGGTCGTGGTACATGACCACGATGATGTCATACCAGCCGCCCAGCGCCTTAGAGAACACTGTGTCAGCAGGGACGGGCTTCTGATCAGGGATATAGATGCCCTCAGCCAGCGCGATATCAATGGCAGGCTGTATCTCCTCGATCTCTTCTGTGCCGAACAGGCCATTCTCGCCGCAGTGGGGATTCAGGCCGGCGACTGCGATCTTGGGCTCTTTGATTCCCAGCGACTTGCAGCCTTCGTTGGCAATGCGGATGCACTCCAGAACACGATCTTTTTTCACCAGATCGCAGGCCTGGCGCAGAGACACATGGGTAGAGACATGGACCACTCGCAGCTCGTCGTGAGCCAGCATCATGCTGTACTTGGGGGTCTTGGTGTAATCCGCATAGATCTCGGTGTGGCCGGAGTAGTGGTGACCGGCCATATTGATGGCTTCCTTGCTCAGAGCATTGGTCACCGTAGCGTCAATCTGACCTTCCATAGCCAGCTGGATCACCTTGACGACATACTGGAAGGATGCCTCGCCGCCCAGAGCGCAGGCGCCCACGCCAAAGGGTTTAGGCTCCTCCAATTCAGAGGTATCCGGAATTTTGTCTGCGGGCACCAGTCCCAAATCCATCAGATCGATCGTACCGTGGGTGTATTTGCCCTCAGCGGGAGAGGCAACCACATTCAGCTCCAAATGGATACCGTGAATTTTTTCGGCTACCTTTAAAGCGTAACGCATGGAAGTCTCGTCGCCCACTACCAGGGGCTTGCACCGCTGGTAAATGTCCGCATCTGCCAATGCACGAACAGTGATTTCGGCGCCATTTCCATAGGGATCACCCATAGAAATGCCAAGAACAGGTCTCAATTGCATCATGATACTCTCCTTATTAGCGCATGCCCTTGTCGGCATTTTCCTTTAAAACCAGTTTCAGAGCTTCAACACCTTCGTCGCACAGGTAATTGAAGGGACGGCGGCAGTCGCCTACGGGATAACCCAGCAGGGAAACAGCCTTCTTGACAACGGTATTGGGGTTGCCATACTTGAATACCGCGCGGAAGGAAGCGATGGAATCCTGAGCGGCCTCGGCTTCCTCCAGCTTACCGGCTTTAAACAAATCGTAAATGGATGCCAGAACGTGGGGATATACGTTCGCGCATCCTGCGATGCCGCCCGCACCGCCTGCTTTCAGGCAGGGCAGAATCAGGGAGTCGTTTCCGGACAGAATGCGGAAGTCCTTATCCAGCTCTTTCGTCAGGGTGATGTAGGCCAGAAGGTTATCCCAGTCACCGCTGGAATCTT